>NZ_CP045369.1:1682000-1989000 GCF_009363535.1 Microbulbifer sp. THAF38 | reverse complement strand
CCACAGACAAGCCGCGATCATCGCGCATGTACTTGTTGGTCATGGTTCCCAGGTCGATGTGGACAGGACCCAGCTCCAGCTTGCAGATGGCCTCCAATACAGGGAAGGTTTCAAACTCGGAGAGTTCGTTTTCCTCAACCTGACGCACGAAGCGATGCGCTTTCATGATGCTCAGTACAGAGCGGTTTACCAGGTTGCGGCCGTACATATAAATGCCGACGTTTTGCTCGCGGTTGAGCTTTCCAATCATCGGGATCATGGATTCGGCCAGCGCTTCACGCTGTTTCCAGTCCTTGAAAAAGTCCGCGGGCTTCGGTCGCTTCTGAGTCACTATCGGACACCTCTGCAATGTGTTTAATAGGCAGGAAATCTCGGCCCACAAACCACTCGGGGGCCGTATGGCTGCGCATTATCAGGATTCACCCACGGCTGCGCAACTGCGCAAAAAAAAACCAAAAAAATGTAGTAAAACTACCTTTTTGTTGTCACGAGCTGTCTTGATGCGCAATCTCCCAAAAAGCCTAGCCGTTTGAGACCAAATTCACCGGCGCGGATATCATAGACTGCAGCCTAATCCGATCGCGGCTACAATAGCCGCCCCTGGCACTACAGCAAATGAAAGCGCGGATATTTAAGGAAAGATGACCGATATACAGCCTCTAACTCCCCCCAAATTTCACGGCGATAGCGACCGGCAATTCTGGGGGCAACTACACGGCGCAGCGGCCGCGCTCGCCATTCTCAACGCTGCCCGCAACAGCCAATCCCCTACTCTGCTGGTCACTCGGGACAGCCTTGAAGCGCACCGTTTAGAGGTGCAACTGAAATTTTTTAACAAAGCGCGGAGAGATGGAACCTCACAGAGCGATTTTCAGATCTTCCATTTCCCCGATTGGGAGATCCTTCCCTACGACACCTTCTCTCCCCACCAGGACATTATTTCGGACCGCTTGGCCACTCTCTACCGCCTGCCGCAAATGGGGAGCGGTATCGTCATCGTGCCTGTAAGCACCTTGATGCATCGCCTGCCTCCCAGCGATTATGTGGCCGGCAATGCCCTGATACTGAATGAGGGGCAACAGTTTGATATCGATATCCAGCGCCGCCTCCTTGAACAGGCCGGCTATCACTGTGTAGATACCGTCTACGAACACGGCGAATTTGCCGTGCGCGGCTCACTCATGGATATTTTCCCCATGGGCAGCTCACTGCCCTACCGCATCGATTTGTTCGATGATGAGATTGAATCCCTGCGCACTTTTGATCCGGAAACCCAGCGCACTGTAGATAAAGTGGAAACCATTCACCTGCTGCCCGCTAGGGAATTCCCAATGCATAAAGCCGGTCTTTCCGGCTTTATGCAAAACTGGCATGAACAGTTTCAAGTTGACCCCAGTCTGGTACCCATCTACCAGGATATCAGTGCAGGCATTGCGCCAGCAGGCATCGAATATTATCTGCCATTATTTTTCGATAATAACTGCGCGAGCCTGTTCGACTACCTACCTGAAAACAGCCAGGCATTTATTCAGGGGGATATTCAAGCGCCCGTAGATAGCTTCTGGCGCGAGGTCAGCAACCGCTATGAAAGCCGCCGCGGCGATCTGACCCGTCCAATCCTGCAACCCCGCCAAATTCTGCTAGATATCGACGAGTTCAACGGTGCACTCAAGTCGATGCCGAGAGCCATTTTCTCCAACGAGACACTGCCCGAGGCTCAGGGCAATCACAACTTTGCCACCCAGGTGCCACCGACATTACCAGTGGACGGAAAAGCCGAGCAGCCCATGGCAGCCCTGGAAAGTTATTTGATGGAGTATTCCGGGCGGGTACTCTTCTGTGCCGAGAGCGGTGGACGCCGCGAGGCACTACTTGAGCTACTCAAAGGCATACGCTTATCTCCACCCACCTTTCAAAGCTGGCAAGAGTTCCTTCAAAGCGATAAATCCATCGGCATCACTGTAGCCCCCCTGGATCAGGGGTTACTGCTCAACGACCCCGCCATCAACCTGATCGCAGAACCACAGCTGTTTGGCGAACGGGTGCTTCAACAGCGCCGCCGCAAAAAAGCCAAAGATGATGCTGACAATGCAGTCAAAAACCTGGCGGAACTGCGAATCGGCACCCCGGTGGTACATATCGACCACGGCGTGGGGCGCTATCGCGGCCTGCAACACCTGGAAATCGATGGGCAGCCGGCAGAGTTTCTGACCCTGGAATATGCCGATGAGGCCAAACTCTATGTGCCCGTAGCCAGCCTGCACCTGATCAGCCGATACTCCGGGGCTGACGAAGCCCTGGCCCCCTTGCATAAAATGGGCAGTGAGCAGTGGCAAAAGGCCAAACGCAAAGCGGCGGAAAAAGTACGTGATGCCGCCGCCGAGCTTTTAGACATCTACGCCCGCCGGGAGGCCCGTGTCGGCCATGCCTTTGCCGATCCCAAGCTGGCTTATCGCGAATTCGCCGCCGGCTTCCCCTTCGAAGAGACCCCGGATCAGCAGCAAGCTATCGAAGCCGTGGTCGGCGATATGCTGTCGAAAAAACCCATGGATCGACTGGTGTGTGGCGATGTGGGCTTTGGTAAAACCGAAGTCGCCATGCGTGCAGCCTTTGTCGCCGCCCACGCCGGCAAGCAGGTCGCCATGCTAGTTCCCACCACCCTGCTGGCACAGCAGCATTTCCAGTCCTTCCAGGATCGCTTTGCCGACTGGCCCATCAATATCGAAGTCATCTCCCGCTTCCGTTCCGGCAAGGAAGTGGACAGCGTGAAAGAGAAAGTAGCGAGTGGCAAGGTGGACATCCTGGTCGGCACCCACAAATTACTGCAGAGTGATCTCGATTTCAAAAACCTGGGATTGCTGATTATCGACGAGGAGCACCGTTTCGGTGTACGTCAGAAGGAGCGCCTCAAGAGCCTGCGCGCGGAGGTGGATATCCTCAACCTGACAGCCACACCGATTCCGCGCACGTTAAATATGGCCATGGCCGGTATTCGAGATCTCTCAGTCATCGCTACCCCTCCGGCACGACGCTTATCGGTAAAGACTTTTGTACGCGAGCGCGACGATGCCCTGGTGAAGGAAGCCATACTGCGGGAGATCCTCCGTGGTGGGCAGGTGTACTTCCTGCACAACGAGGTTAAGAGCATCGAGCGTATAGCCCGGGAACTGCAGGAAATGATTCCCGAGGCCCGTATCGGTATCGGTCACGGCCAGATGCGCGAGCGCGAGCTGGAACAGGTCATGAGTGACTTTTACCACAAGCGCTTCAATGTATTGGTCTGTACCACCATTATCGAGACAGGCATCGACGTCCCTACGGCCAATACAATCCTGATCGAGCGTGCGGATAAATTTGGCCTGGCCCAGCTACATCAGCTGCGCGGCCGTGTGGGGCGCTCCCACCACCAGGCCTATGCCTATTTACTCACCCCCAACAAACGCTCGATGACTGGCGATGCCATCAAACGCCTGGAAGCTATCAGCGAAGCCCAGGATCTGGGAGCCGGTTTCACCCTGGCCACCCACGACCTGGAAATCCGCGGTGCCGGCGAGCTGCTTGGCGAGGAGCAGAGCGGACAGATTCAGAGCGTGGGCTTTAACCTGTATATGGAGATGCTCGATCGCGCAGTGAAGGCCATCCGCGAGGGGCGCACTCCCAATATCGACGAACCCCTGGAATCCCCGGCGGTAGATGTCAATCTGCGTGTACCGGCACTAATCCCCGAGGATTACCTGCCGGATGTGCACGGCCGCCTGATGATGTATAAACGCATCGCCAATGCCGTCGATCGCCAACAGCTCAAAGAGCTTCAGGTGGAAATGATCGACCGCTTTGGCCTGCTGCCCGAACCGGTAAAACACCTGTTCCGCACCACAGAAATTAAACTGAAGGCGGATAAAATGGGGATTCGCAAGCTGGAGGCCTCCGCTGTCCGCGGCCGCATTGAGTTTGCCGAGAACACCCAGGTAGACCCCCTGACCTTAGTGAAAATGGTGCAGACCCAGCCGGGACGCTATCAACTTGCAGGTGCCAACCAGTTGAACTTCAGCCTCGATGAAGAGGGTCCCGAGCGCAAACTACAGGAAATCAACGAAGTGTTGGAGCGACTGGCCCAGTGATAGCACCCTGCAACCGGTGATGGGGTCGATCGACAGGGGGGCAACCCCCTGCCACAATCCCCCGCACAGATACCCAGTTGCAGAATGCCTCCAGGCCCTGACAACAGACAGATGGAAAAAAGTGGTAAACCCATGACCATAAAAAAGATAGCGCACCTCTGCTCTACCTTGGCCCTGGCGCTCTCCGCCGCGGCCACTCAGGCGGCGAACTATGCCGGCAATACCTTTGAGATCGAGATGATCGTATTCGAGCGCCCCCAAGGCATGGCGCAAACCAGTGAAAACTGGCCTGCTGAGCCCAAGCTCTCATACCCAGGTCGTTGGGTGGATTTCAATACCCGCACACATCGAAAGGAAACTTCTAAAAGCCCGGCGGCCCCCACACTTTCAGAACCTAACGGGTCCACCCACGGCCCTCGCAGAACTACAGACCTGGACGAAGAGCCTATCGGCTTTGAAACGATGGGACTCAATGGCAACACTACTGACGAGACGCCACTCTCCCGCTTGATGCTTTCCCCGGTAGCCACCAAGCTGGACAACAAGGTTGCCGCACTGGTTAGAGGCGGGGACCGTATTTTGTTTCACAAAGCCTGGCACCAGGTGCTGGAACAAAAGCACAAGTCTCCAGCGATCCTGATTGACGGTGGCGACGCCTATGCTGGACACAATCAGCTGGAGGGCTCGATCACCCTGAGCGTCTCTCGCTATTTACACCTAAGCACAAACCTCTGGCTCAGCGATTTTTCAGCTCCGGCATCCACAAAAGGTATCCGCCTGCCTCTTCGCCCCAAAGTCACACCGACAGCCTCTATTGAAGAGACCTCCACACGCCTTGCCCATGAAGGAAATAATTCTTTCTCAAATCAAGAGCCGCAAGATGCTCTTAGTCCAGCTGCGAGACAAGAACCAATGACCCTTGATGCCTCGCTTCCAGTTGCCGAACAGCCAATGCATGTTATGCGAGCCGCTCATTTACAACATGAGCGCCGTATGCGAAGTGGCCAGCTTCACTATATTGACCATCCGGCATTTGGCATCCTGATTGAAATTCGCACGGTTGCCGGTATCAAAGAAGAGCCCACCGAAGAAATAAACTCTGACACCCTTTAGAAAACCAGTAGAAAACCAGCAAATAAAAGCCTGCGAAGCTCTACAAAAAAGCCCCCCTCTTTTATTTTTCTGAAAGGGGGGGGGATTTCATTCCTAATAGCGCACCCATTCAAAAGTAAAAACAAGTTAATCCTGTAACAACCAAAGAATATCCACCAAACCCTACGAGACAATCAAACGAATTTGATTGCCCCTAAGGCAATAAAATTTTTTTATAAGAGTGATTCAGAGGGATCTCAATAGCGAATAGAAATACAACTGTTAGGAGCAAATCAGGAAATCCTCTTCACCTCAACATTGGCCCACCTTAATATTGACTCACCTTAACACTGACTCACCTCAACGAAATTTACTCGAAGCTATTTGCCACATAAGTAAGTGAAAAATTTAAAAGTAAAACCATAAGCTCTCAAATATCACCCAACAAATACACTGCATCCAGTCCCAGCCATTAAAGCGCACATACCATTGAATCGATTTCATATTTATTAAAGCCGTGAAAACATTTAATTTTTCTAAATATTTCAAGGGACTAATTATTAGAGAAAACACAACGCGAAACGGAATCGATGTAATTGGTCACACGCGAAAGGCATATCACCTCAGTAAATAGATTAACCGGGCGAAGGGGGGAGATAGAAAAGCGAGCCAAGCAGCCCGCTTTAGAGGCGCTGGCAGAGTTCGCGGCTGGCTACCGCAAACTCTACACGATAACAGTTCTTTCAACGAGCGATCCGAAAATCACTCACAGGGAACAACATCTTCCGCCAGCAGTCCTTTGTCACCTTGTTGCATTTCGAACTCAACCGCTTGCCCCTCGTTAAGGGTTTTATAACCCTCTCCGCGAATGCTGCGATAGTGAACGAAAATATCTTCAGTTCCTTCTCCACAGGTGATGAAGCCATAACCCCGTGCGTTATTGAACCACTTCACTGTACCTGTAACGCGATCACTCATTGAGAAAACCTCATTATTGTTATTGCGCCTACCTCTATTACCTCACTGCTTATTTCGGCAAGAGGGGCAAACGCCACCCCATTGTTAACAAACTGCTCCATGCAGAATGCTATCTTGCTTCACCCATTTGAGAGATACCCAAAGGGCGTAACCTGATTCTTAGATAAAACAGCGCCAGTGTCTAGGTTTCTATGTGAAATAAATACTACGTTTTTACCACTAGGCGTAATTAACCGTCAAAATCCCGATTAAGCTCCATATATAAACTAAACATTTGTACCTTATCGCACTCCCAATACTCAACTGTCTAACGCGGCTTCACGCGCTAATGAAGGAATATCGGCAATATGAACTGTTGAGGTCGGGAATGCACAGGAGGCGCCATGGCGCTCAATAATATTGAGGACATTCAACAATACATCCTGTTTGATTTCATGGTATCTCACCCACTCGGTAGTTCTGGTAAAGGTGTATATAAAGAAATCCAGGGATGAGGCAGCAAAACTATTAAAATTAACAATAAGAGTCCGGTTGGCATCTATTTCCGGGTGATGCTGTAACATTTTCTTAACATCCGCCACGATCTGCGCCATCAAATGGGCATCTTTGTAACGGATACCAATAGTTTCAAAAATCCTGCGATTGAGCATCCTTGAAGGATTCTCGACAGATATTTGGGTGAATACGCTGTTGGGCACATAAACCGGTCGCATATCAAAGGTGCGAATACGGGTTAAGCGCCAGCCAATGTCCTCGACGGTGCCCTCTATCTCTTTGTCCGGCGAGCGAATCCAATCGCCGACCGCAAAGGGCCGGTCAAGATATATCATCAGACCACCAAAGAAGTTCGCCAGCAAATCCTTAGCGGCAAAGCCAACTGCCAGCCCGCCAATGCCACCGAAAGCCAAAACACCGCTGACGCTATAGCCCAGGAACTGCATAATCACAATGCCTGCGGTGATGGCGATCGAAGCCCTCACCAGCTTGCCAATGGCCCTAACCGTGGTGGCATCCATCGGTTTGCCAATGTAGCGGGGGTTACACAGGTTGCGTTCCGCACTGTGGGAGAAGCGCCAAGCGAACCAGGAGAGCACCAGGATAAGACCTATCTCGCGGGCGGGCTCCGCCAGGGAAAAAATCTCCGACCCCGTTGCTAGGCCCGCACGCTGGGCAGCAACCGTCAGGCCCAGTAGCCAGATTAATACCTGCCCAGGTGGGGAAAGAGCCCCTACCAGCGCATCATCCCAAGGATTGACGGTCTTCTCAGCCCTGGCAGCCAGCTTTTGCACAAAGCGTCCAAAAATCCATGCCGCCAACGCGGAAGTCAATACAATCAAAAAAACAGAGACTATCCAGACCCGGTTATCACCCAGCCAGGACAACAGCACACTCTCTACGGACTCCACGATTCCCCCTCCACTCATAAAGCTGACTCCACTCCACCCAAATAGGCTTCAGTCGGGTTAAAAGCCAGCACATCTCAATTACTGCATTATTGAAGCTAACCAACTGCGCGTTCTACGCCAGCGCTCACTATTTTCAAGTTCCGCCCAGGAGGTGATTGAGGGCTTGCCGCGCATCGCTTTCAGGCGCTCACTGGACTCCGCTGCGGGCTTAAAATTCTGTAGTCCAGCGAGGGACTCCAAAGCCCCGGCACGATTGTTACAGACCACCCCCATATCACAACCCGCCTCCAGTGCAGCTCGGACCCTCTCTCCATAACCTCCGGCTACACCCGCCCCCTCCATCGACAGATCGTCACTAAAGATGACTCCATTAAACCCAAGTCGCCCCCGCAAAATATCCCTCAACCAGTATCGGGAAAAACCCACAGGCTGACTATCAATGTTGACGAAGCGAATATGGGCAGGCATCACGGCATCCAGCTCACCAATACCAATAAGCTCAATGAAGGGCAAGGCATCGGAATCCATAACCCGCTCCAGAGTCCGCTCATCCTGTGGAAGCTCCACATGACTGTCTTCCAATACATGGCCATGTCCGGGAAAATGCTTGCCAGTTGAGGCCATACCGGCCTCATGCATTCCTTGAATAAATGGCCTCGCAATAGCCGCCAAGCGGCCGGGGTCTGGACAAAAACTGCGGTCCCCAATCACCCGGCTATGGCTATCATCCGCATCCAAAACGGGGGCAAAACTGAAGTCCACCCCTGCCGCCAGTAACTCCGCAGCGAGCAACCAGCCCACATCCTGCAACTGTGTTGCAGATGCCTCTGCAGATAATTTCTGCATGGAAGGCAGGCGAGTAAAACCCTCACGAAATCGCTGGACCCGCCCCCCCTCCTGGTCAACAGCCAGGAGAATCTCCGGACGTATAGATCGAATATCGGCAATCAACGCCTGCAGCTGATTGCGGTCCCGGTAATTGCGTGCAAAGAAAATCAAGCCACCCACAAGCGGGTGACGTAAGAGCTCACAATCCTCATTGGTAAGCTCCAGCCCCTCAATATCAATCATCACTGGTCCAAGTGATGCGGACATACTCAATTCCTCTTATATTCGACAGCTCTATGGCTTAACTGGCCTCCACCTTCAGCATCGCAGAAGCGGCCGGCACAAGACGCTCCAGGGTTTCCGGCAAACTGCTCTGAGCACCAAAATCCTCTCTCAGAATAGCCTCTATGGCATCGTAGCTCGACAAGGTGAAGATAGTGGCTCCCAGCATGAAATACAGGCGCCAGTAGAACGTAACGGGGTCAACCCCTGGTAAGGCCTCAGCCAGCAGGCCGGCAAAGCGCCGGTAACTTTCACCGTAACGAGACACTATAAAGCGACGTAAGTGCCCCTGAAACTGTGTGTAGGCCAATCCCAGCAGTCGCATAAAGCGCTGCGGATCGAGCCCTCGCTCACTCAAGCCGCCCAACCCCACCTTATAAAGGCTTTCTAATAGCCCCTCTACCCTAAGCGGCTGGCCAGAAGCAATACGCCAATCGAGTTCTGACTCTAAAGCCTCGGTAAATGGGGTCAAAAAGCGCTCAAAGACCGCCTGGATCAGCTCTTTTTTTGAGCCAAAGTGGTAATTGACTGCCGCCAGGTTAACACCTGCTGTGCTCGTAATCGTTCTGAGAGAAGTTTCCGTAAAACCGCGCTCGGCAAATAGCACTTCAGCTGCGTCCAGTATCCGGCTAACGGTGTCCGTCTGGCTCATATATCAAACCATCATTTAAAACAGTTGTTTAACTCTGGCCAGATTAGCATATTCCTCTGCCAGTCGAACTGTACAAAACACCTTTAGAGGTTCTGATCGCTTATCAGCACCTACAGGGAGAAAACTTCTCACAGCTGAAACAGACGTGTTGCTGTATCACTCAAGAGGAGATTCGTACTGATGCAGTACAACTGCTAATACCCCCCTCCTGGATACTGCAACTCAAAGTTAAGCGCTTTGGGAAGCTACCCGAAAGATAGAGGGGACAAGAAAGGTTAATTCAACTCAGAAACAGGAATTCATGAACACATGAACAAAAGAAACGGCTGGGACAATCCATCTTTGCGACCCGAGTCCATCTGAATTGCAGCAGCCAATCAAAAATTCAACCTTTGAGACAAAGCTGAAATATCATGGGCTGCGATCATAAATTGAAGAAACTTAATCTGTAGCGACAAACCACTTCGCGGCATTCACTTTTTTTGAATAATCGATAATTGTTCTTCTGCAAGCTTTTTTAGTGCCGCCCTATCAATTTTGCCAGTGGGGTTGAGAGGCATGCTATCCAGGATTATTATCACTTCAGGGGCCTTGTAACCGACACGCTCTCTCGCACAATCAATCACATCCTCAACACTTGGCGCAGTGACACCGCTCTTCAGCGTAATAAAAGCCCACACATCCTCTCCATGAACATCATTGTGAACGCCAACTACTCCAGCGAGATCAACCGCTGGATGCGCCATAACAGCTTCTTCAATTTCCTGGGGTGAGAGGTTTGAGCCATCTCGGACGATAATCTGCTTTTTTCGACCACGAAACCAAAAATAACCATGAGAATCGACACGCATAATATCACCGGTATCAAACCAGTCATTCTCAAGCACCGTTCGAGTTA
Organism: Microbulbifer sp. THAF38; assembly: GCF_009363535.1. Lineage (NCBI taxonomy): Bacteria > Pseudomonadati > Pseudomonadota > Gammaproteobacteria > Cellvibrionales > Microbulbiferaceae > Microbulbifer > Microbulbifer sp. THAF38. Next base: position 1,978,743 of record NZ_CP045369.1, on the reverse strand, counting down.
CTCCAGAATTAGCCCAATAACCAGCCATCACCGGCGCTCCACTGAGCCAGAGGTTACCATCTGTATCAGGGGCAACCTCCCTCCCCTCGCCATCACGTAAGCAAGCAATATAACCTGGAGAAACCTTACCAACGGACCCAGCCTTCTCTATTGAACTGGAAGGATTGAAAAGGCAATCTGGAGCCTCTGTGAGCCCGTAAGTCTCCTGGATCATCAGACCAGTCTTGCGGACAAATTCAACTGCAAGATTGAGCGGAAATTTATCACCACCAGTGACACACAATCGAAGTGACGCGAAGTCTTCACGCTTTGCATCATGATTGCGCTCCATCGAGATAAAAGCTGCGGGAATCATTACCAGCACAGTTGGCCGGCAAGATCGCAATAAGGAAAGAATTTCTGGTCCCTCAAAACTTTGAGGAATGACTACCATTGCACCTACAGAAAATGCAGCCATGGCTGTTGAAAGTGACCCCACATGTGCAATTGAAGCTCCTGGTAAAACAACGTCATTGCGTGAAAGGTTTAGAGCAATAGCAAAACTTGCCACTATAGACCCGAAAGAAAACTGACTGTGTATAACACCCTTCGGCTCTCCGGTACTGCCGGATGTAAAGAAAAGGAATGCACAATCCTCTAAATCTGATGAGGGAGGCCCAACCGCTGGCAATCCAGAATCAACCAAACTTTCAAAATTCCAGGTATTTTCAAGAGCACTCTCAAAAATAAGAATACCTTTACTCAATCCGCTAACAGATTTATTAGATCGAATATCCTCTCTAAGCTCCTCATCTACGCACAAGGCTACTGCGCCACTCACTTCAAGTGCACGATCAATTTCGGCTGAGGTGTAGCGATAGTTTAATGGAACTGCAACTAGCCCTAGCTTGATGCATGAGAGAAGAAAAATAAGCATTTCGCCTTGGTTCGGCATCAAAGATGCAAACCGTTCACCTTGACGAAAACCCTTCGCTGCCAGCCTCTCAGCCAAAGTATCAATATCTCTTTGCAATTCTCGCCAGGTCCACGCTCGACTGCTGCAAAGTAGTGCTATCTCATCTGGCTTACTATCTAGAGAGACCTCTAAGAGATTCTTCAAGTCCGCGGGCTTTAGTAGGGGGTCTCCATAAAAAGGCACAGTTTGGCGTCCTATTTAGAATGCAGGCTAGCTAATAAGTAAAAATACCCCTAATCACAAGCGATCAAATATAAGAATAATAGCAGGCTCATTAATCAGTCTGACACGCATTACAAACCGCTGAAACTGGCACCTGGTGATCAAAGGGGAGTATACGATGGGCAATAGCTCGGAATAATCAAAGCCCCAAAATAGAGAACCCCCAGGGTGTTTGACTAGCTCTGAAAAATTACCAGAGCAATAGCCAAACCTCTTCAACCCCAACAGAAACTTACAATTTTTTAAATTATTTTTGACTTTCTCTGCCGCGCAAATACTTCAAAATCAAGTGTACAGCCTCCTCGACGGTATCCACGATATGGAATAAATCGAGATCGCCTGAATCAATACAACCCTTTTCCAGCACTGTATCCACTAACCAATTGTACAACCCACCCCAATAGCGCTCCCCAACCAGCACTATAGGAAATCGCCTTACTTTTTGTGTTTGCACAAGCGTTAAAGCCTCAAACAATTCATCCAGAGTGCCGTAGCCTCCAGCTAGGCCAACAAAACCGGCGGCATGCTTAACAAACATAAATTTCCGCACAAAGAAATAACGAAAGTTCAAGCTAATATCCTGATACGGATTGGCTGCCTGCTCAAAAGGGAGTTCAATATTTAATCCAATTGAGGGGCCAGACTGCCCAAAAGCCCCTCGATTACACGCCTCCATAAGACCTGGGCCACCACCGGTGATTACCGGTATCCCCTCGGCAGCCAAAAGCCCCCCAAGCTTTACCCCCTGCTGGTATTCCAAACTATCCTCTGTGAAACGCGCGCCACCAAAAACCGTTACAGCCCCTTTTAGTGCAATTAGACGCTCAATCCCATCAACTAATTCCGACTGTATACGTAGAACCCTCCAAGCCTCGGGCATCTTTGCATCAAGCATTATTGTTCTCCCTTGTTCTCTCGTGCTGTCAGCTCTTTCAACTACTCTTTTTTTCACTCATTGTTTTCTTAATCAATGTAGCAGCTTGAATCGAGGCAAGGGGCGGGTTTGCGCAAACCTAAAATCTGTATATAATCCCAGCAACTGTATAAAAATACAGAAACTCTAGGTAAATCTATGACCAATCTCACCGCACGTCAGACTCAAGTATTAGAGCTGATCAAAACCTACCTGGATGACACAGGCTACCCCCCCACCCGCGCAGAAATTGCCCAGGAACTGGGCTTTCGCTCACCCAATGCCGCAGAGGAACACCTCAAAGCATTGGCGAGAAAAGGAGCCATTGAGATGGTCGCCGGCGCCTCCAGGGGCATTCGAATTCCAGATCACCAATCCGGTCTTCCCATCGTAGGACGTGTCGCTGCAGGCCACCCTATCCTGGCCACAGAGCATATTGAGGATTATTGCGACCTGCCCGCCAGCTTCTTTCACCCGCCGGCAGATTATTTACTCAGGGTGCACGGCATGAGTATGCGCAACGCAGGTATTCTCGATGGGGACCTGCTGGCCGTACAGAAAACCGAGCAAGTCAGAAATGGACAGATTGTGGTTGCCCGGATTGATGATGAAGTAACTGTTAAACGCTTCCGCCGCAAAGGCAATCAGGCAACTGTGCAACTACTACCCGAAAACGAAGACTTTGAGACTATCCAGGTGGATATGCGGGATAAGAACTTTGTGATTGAAGGGCTCGCGGTGGGCGTGATTCGCCAAACCCCTTAAGAGTAAACAGTTTACCAATGTCCATATACAACAACAGCGGCTTTAAGCCGCTGTTGAAACACTTTTACCTGCTCACCTTACCATAGATTAGATCAATGAATCGTATGGTTAACCGGCATTGATTCTTCCTCTTCGAAGTAACCAGGCTCCAGGTCATCAAGGTTCTGCACAGCTTCTATACCCGCTTCCAGCATTGCCCGAGCCACTGCTACTTTGTGCTTTCGTAAAAATTGGAGACTCTCGGCTGAGAAACGAATACTCACCAGAGGGTCCTCCTCGTGACCGGCGCGGCGTAGAGCCACATCGCCATTGGCCAACTCGATAATCTCAAAAGTTTCGGAGGACATTAGCTTTCCCTTCACTGCACATCAGTTTGCGCCCAGTGTACCACAGGCAATTTAGAAGTTTCAGTGGGTGCAAACAGATAGACAGAAAGGGAGCGAGGAGCCCTCAGCACTCCTCAAGATTGGCACGCTGCCTGCCTACCAACTCACTTAATGCAGCGTGCCATTTGAGCAGCACTTCGAAGGAAAGATCAACAACCACAGGGCCCGCGACATTGTGCGCTGGTATCAGATTGCCGCCCTGCCCCTTATCTTCCGCAAGCGGAGGCAGCCGCAAGAGTTGATGCCATGCACGTAAAAACTCGCTCAGCCAACTCCCCGGCTCTGAGACCAACAACTGCAATTCCCTTACTTCAACACTGGCTTTCCCCTGGCTGTGCAGGCTATCCACAATAACCTGCAGGGACTCAGGCTCAAACCCCAGTTGCAATTGATGGGAAAGCTCAGCCAGGAAGGCCCGGTAAGCTTTCCACAATTGCAACAGGGCACCTTCTTCAAGAGCCATTCGCTGAATAGCAGAGTCAAAACTACTTGTAGCAAGCAGTTGGCTCTTGCGTAGCGCGGATGTAACCAGGCCAGTGTAGGGATTGCTCATTTACTTTTTTGCCGCCACTTTCTTCGCTGCAGGCTTTTTCTTAGCTGCAGTAGACTTACTTGCCGCCTCAACCTTCCAGGCGCCATCTCGATAGAAAGCCTTCCAACCCGTCGCCTTTCCATCCTCCTCGGACTGGACATATTGCTCTTGGGTCTTGCGACTAAAGCGAACCACGGTATCCCGCCCCTGATCATCCTGTGCAGGTGCAGAGAACAAGAAACTGTACTTGGGATCGATCTCACTTTGGTGAGGTAGCAACTCTTTGACCAGCGGTGCGCGGGTTTCACGGTTTTTCGGGAACTGACTGGCAGCCAGGAATAACCCGGAGGCGCCATCACGAAGAATGTAATGGTCTTCAACCTTCTGGCATGCCAACTCAGGCATGGGCACCGGATCCATCTTCGGTGGTGCCGGCTGGCCATTCTTCAACAGCTTACGGGTGTTCTTGCAAGCTTCATTAGTGCAGCCAAAATATTTACCAAAGCGGCCAGACTTCAGCTGCATATCGCTTCCGCATTTATCACACTCAATAATCGGGCCGTCATAACCCTTGATTTTGAACGTGCCCTGCTCCACCTCGTATCCATTACAGTCCGGATTGTTACCACAGATATGCAGTTTGCGATGCTCATCGAGCAGATAGCTATCCATCGCCGTGCCGCACTTGGGACAACGGCGCTTCTCCCGCAGCTGACGGGTTTCTGCATCCTCATCCTTATCTGCGTCTATCGCCTCATCACCGGAAACCAGATTCATTGTATTGGTGCAACGCTCCTTGGGAGGCAGCGCATAACCGGAGCAACCCAGGAAAACACCGGTAGAACCCGTACGAATCTGCATATGGCGACCGCACTTACTGCATTCAATATCGGTATCCGTCGGCGTGTTGCGACGCATTCCCGCATCGCTGGACTGAGCCTTTTCCAGTCGCGAAGAGAAGTCCTGATAAAACTCATCAAGCAGCTGCTTCCAACCTTTATCGCCGTCGGCGACCGCATCCAGGGATTCCTCCAGGTTTGCGGTAAAACCGTAGTCCATCAGGTTTTTAAAACTTTCACTGAGACGGTCGGTGACAATATCACCCATTTTTTCCGCATAAAAACGGCGGTTCTCTAGCCGCACATAGCCACGATCCTGAATAGTGGAAATGATCGAGGCATAGGTTGAGGGTCGGCCAATACCGCGCTTCTCCAGCTCTTTTACCAGGGCTGCTTCACTGAAGCGAGCTGGTGGTTTCGTAAAGTGCTGTTTCGGGTCTAGCTGCTCTAGTGAGAGCTTTTCACCCACCTTCACATCAGGCAGCACTAGATCCTCATCTTTTTTACCTGCCGGAGGCGCGACCTTGAGAAAGCCATCAAAGCGAATCACCCGACCGCGAGCACGCAACTCAAATTCACCAGCGCTCACCACAATAGAGGTTGAAGTGTATTTCGCCGGGGTCATTTGACAGGCAACAAACTGTTGCCAAATCAGGTTGTAGAGCCGCTCTGCATCGCGCTCCATACCGGAAAGCATATTAGGGGCGACACGGACATCGGAGGGGCGTATTGCCTCGTGCGCTTCTTGTGCCCCCTCTTTGCTGCTATAGCTATTGGGATTTTCCGGCAAATACTTATCGCCGAAATTCTCACCGATATATTGCCGGGCCGACTCAACCGCCTCTTTACTCAAATTAGTCGAATCGGTACGCATGTATGTGATATGACCAGCTTCGTAGAGGCGCTGCGCTAGGGTCATAGTTTTCTTAACACTAAAGCCAAGGCGATTGCTTGCCGCCTGCTGTAGCGTCGAAGTAATAAAAGGGGCCCCTGGCTTGGAACTCGTAGGTTTGTCATCACGAGCACTGACAACAAAATCACTGCCCTGCAACAATTTAACCGCGCTTTTCGCATCGACTTCATTGGTAGGGCGGAAAGCTTCTCCAGCCTGCTTTTTAACTTCAAGGCGGAGCTTGTTCGCTTTGTTTGTGGCGGTATCGGCGAAGAGCGTCCAGTACTCTTCCGGGATAAAGGCGCGAATTTCACGCTCGCGCTCAACCACCAATCGCACGGCTACCGATTGCACCCGACCGGCGGAAAGGCCGCGGGCAACCTTTTCCCACAACAGCGGGGACACCATATAGCCCACGATGCGATCGAGAAAACGACGGGCCTGCTGAGCATGAACCCGATTGATATTCAGGCGGCCGGGGTCTTTGAAAGCCTCCTGAATTGCCGATTTGGTAATCTCATTGAAAACTACCCGGCGATAACGATCATCATTGCCACCAATGGCTTCGCGCAAGTGCCAGGCGATGGCCTCTCCCTCGCGGTCCAAGTCCGTTGCCAGGTAAATGTGGTCGGCATTCTCGGCAAGTTTCTGCAACTCGCTGACCACCTTCTCTTTACCCGGTAGGATTTCATAGTGAGCCTGCCAGCCATTATCTGGGTCGATACCCATGCGCTTGATCAGTTGCTCACGATTTTTCTTACGCTTGTAGACCTCTTTCGCCTCAGGGGAAAGTTTACGGGTCTCAGCCGCACGTCTTGCCCGCTCTTTTGCATCAACGGGCTGTTTGTTGCCGCCACCAGTTGGCAAATCGCGAATATGACCGACGCTGGACTTAACCACAAAGTCCTTGCCGAGATATTTATTGATAGTTTTCGCTTTGGCCGGCGATTCGACGATGACCAGTGATTTACCCATAAGCCTTTGATTTCAAATGAAAAATTTACTGCTATCCGAAGCATTTCAGACCCGTAGTTCGGGCCCGCGCTGCGCGAATATATAAGCTCCACTAGGGGCGGGGTCAAGGGAAGCTGACAATTTTTGCTGTCGATTCGCCAAATTTCACCACTAAAAAGGAGCAAAATTGTGACATTTTCCCTTATTTGGGCAGCCTTCTAAAACGCCTGCCACCCTAGTCCTCAGGGAGCTTGATCGGATTAGCCCTGCGCACCGCTTCCTCTATTAATGGTGCGTACTCCGCCAAACTGTCAGACAGCTGTGAAAAAGCCTTTACCCCACCGTTCTCTTGCCATTGCACCCCCAATCCGACATCGGTTGCGATAATCGCACAGCAATCTGACGGCAAACTATCCACTAACTGATGCAGGTACTGCCATGCCGCCTGAGGCGCCTTAACGCTATTCCTCCAATCCCAATTGCCGGCAAAGTTCATCTCATGATTAATACGCTGACGCTGCAGCGCCCAGCCAACCTGCAGGCGCTTTCGGTCATTCCATCGGTAGCAATATACTGCAGCGGTCCCCTCCCCCAGTGCCGCAGGTAAGGTCTGGATTTGCACGGTAATACCCGCCTTGGCAGCACGCCCCCGCAAATCCGCCAAGCGGCTATCGCGTTGATTGGGCTTCAGCCACATCACAGGCCCTAATACCAGGGCAATAGCAAAGCCAATAATAATTACCGGTAGCCACTCGGACATGTCGGTTCCTTACGATGATGAAAAAGCGGCCTATTCTGCGACGCCTTATATGATCCATGTCAAACAGTTTTTTTTACGGTAGACTGAAAATGGCTGTCGCAGGAGGCCCCTCAGGGCAAAAATAAAAGACAGGAGTTAATGGAATATGGCGAAATATCAACGAATTTTGGTGGGGTTGGACCTCTCAGAAGAGTCGTCACAGGTTATAGAGAAAGCAGCGACTCTCGCTGAAGCTTTCAACGCTGAAATCAGCTTAATGCATGCGATTGAACCCCTGACATTTGCCTACGGTGGAGATATCCCCATGGATTTGTCGGAGGTGCAAGACCAGCTGCAAAGACAGGCCAAGGAACAACTGCAAAAAGCGGCCCTACCGCTGAATATCCCTGCTGAGCGTCAGCATGTTATTTTGGGGCAGCCATCCACCGAGATACACCGCTTAGCCAAAGATCTCGACATAGACCTTATCGTAATCGGTAGCCACGGGCGTCACGGGCTGGCGTTGCTTCTCGGATCAACATCTAATGGCGTTCTTCACGGCGCCAAGTGCGATGTTTTAGCCGTTAGAGTTTATGTAGAGGAAGAGTGAGCACCTCTCCTTTACAGCACGAGAGGTGGTGCTAAGCACCACCTCTTCCAAATACACAAACCCTATTCATCGCCCCCTTCCAACTCCGACCAACGATCGAAAGCGGTCTCTAATTGGGCCTGCTTCTCTGCAAGTGCATTCAATCGGCTCTGCACTTCGGCTTGCTCCTGCTGATAAAAAGCAGGATCGGCCACCTCGGCCTCAATAGTGCCAATTTCCTCTTCAAGCTGCTCAATCAAAGCCGGCAGGCTGTCCAGTTCACGCTGCAATTTATAGCTGAGCTTCTTTTTCTTAGTCTGCGACTTATCCGCTTCAGCCGGCTTGGGTTTTACCTTAGCCTCAGGAACCTCTTTCTCCTTCACCTCCTGCTCGAAACGGCCTCCTTGGCGAATGAAGTCGGCATAACCACCGACATACTCACGGATGCGACCATCTCCCTCAAAAGCCAGACACGAATCCACAACATTGTCGAGAAAAGCGCGATCGTGGCTGACTAATATCACAGTGCCACTGAACTCCAACAGCAATTGTTCAAGCAGTTCCAGGGTTTCCACATCCAAGTCATTAGTCGGTTCGTCGAGCACCAAAATATTGGCTGGTTGACTGAACAATTTTGCCAGGAGGGCTCTATTGCGCTCACCTCCACTCAAGGCACCGACCTTGGTACGCGCTTTCAAACCACTAAAGAGAAAGTCCGACAAATAAGACATGATATGGCGACTCTTACCGCCAATGGTGACCGAGTCGCGCCCCTCGGCAACATTGTCCAGCACGGTGAGCTCAGGGTTAAGCTGGTCTCTACGCTGGTCAAAGTAGGCGACCTGCTGTTTGGTGCCCAAACGGACTTTCCCGGACTGCGGTTGGAGATCTCCAAGCAGCACTCGGATCAGTGTGCTTTTGCCGACACCATTGGGGCCAATCAACCCCACCTTATCACCGCGCATCAAGGTAAATGAGAGGTCGCGGATTAGGGGAGCCTCATTGGGGTAGGCAAAGGTAACATTGCTCAGCTCGGCCACCAGCTTACCGGACACTTCACCACTATCGAGAGACATCCGGGCAATACCCTGCTGCGTACGGCGCGCTTCTCGCTGGCGCCTAAGTCCCTGTAAAGCACGCACACGCCCCTCGTTACGGGTGCGTCTCGCCTTGATCCCCTGGCGAATCCAGGCCTCCTCCTGGGCTAACTTTTTATCGAATAACGCCTCATTTCTGGCCTCTTCTTCTAAAAGCTTTTCCTTTTCCTCCTGGTATCGCTCAAATTCGCAGCGAAAAACACGCAGGTACCCCCGATCCAGATCCCACACTGTGCGGGACAAGCGCTGTGCCAAAGCACGGTCGTGACTGACGAATAGTAAGGCACCTCTAAAAGTATCGAGGAAACCCTCCAGCCACTCTACTGCGGCAATATCCAAGTGGTTGGTGGGCTCATCGAGAATAAGTAGGTCTGGCTCTGTAACCAATGCCCGGGCAAGGGCTGCGCGGCGCTGCCAACCACCAGAGAGATCGGCCACCAATTCATCCGGATTCAATCCGAGACGATCGAGTACACTGTCGACTCTGGGCAAGAGTTCCCAGCCGTGCTCTGCTTCAATTTTGCTCTGCAACTCAGCCGTAGGGGTTTGCCGATAGCCGGCCAACACCCTTCCTATAGGCCCCAAACCCTCGGCCACATAGCAGTAGACAGTGTCGAGACAGTCCGCAGGCAGCTCCTGCTCAAGAGTTGCCATCACCATCCCACTAGCGCGAACGATTTCCCCTGCATCAGGGTCCACCTGCCCGGCAATCAGGCGCAATAGGCTGGACTTACCCTCCCCATTGCGCCCCACAAGACAAATACGATCACCCCGTTCAATTTTTGCACTGGCATTATCAGCAAGAATTTGGGCCCCGTAACGCAGACTGACCCCATCCAATAGAAGCAACATAATTAGGCACTACAATTAACAGACCCGGTTAACATTCTCGCTAGAAAGATGAATGAAACGAAAATTGCCGCTTCGGGTCCTGTGAAAAATTCGCTATTTTACGCTTTTTTGCCAAGCCGTCTCATAAACTTGCGCGACCAGACTCAATTTCGGGGTTACTGTCATGTCAGTTAGCACAAGGGGACTCCCCCAGTTATTCGCCCCCCTGTTAATCTGGGCCTGCCTCGGCGCCCAGGCAGCACCACAGGAATCCGCAAAGGAATTGACCCAACAAGAGGAGTCGTCTTCAGAGACATCCAGCCAGCGTCAGCTGTTACAGCAAGCCAGGCTCGCCATCAAACACGGCAACAAGAAGCAGCTAGAACGGTTGAAAGCCAAATTAACCAATTATCCCCTGGCCCCTTACCTGGACTACTGGGCAATTAGCAGAAAATTGCGCCAATTACCGGTTAAAGAGATTGACCTTTTTCTTGCAGAGAATCAGGGAACTGCTATCGGCGACTGGATGCGCATTAGATTACTTAGAGAGCTTGGGCAACAGCGCCAATTCAAAACCTACCTGAAATACTACCAACCTGAAAAACACCGCCGCGCGGCACTTCGCTGTTATTACGCAAACGCTCTGTTTCGCCATGGAAGCAAGGAAAAAGCCGATCAAGTTACCACCGAACTCTGGCTCGTCGGCCACTCCCAGGCTGAAGAGTGCGACCCTGTATTCGCACACTGGATGCGCAATGGCGGTCTCACTCAGGAGAAAACCTGGGCCCGCCACCTGCTCGCCCTGAAGGAGGGCAATCTGGAGCTAGCTTCTTATATCGCCAGGAAAATGGACGAGCCCTATGTGCAGAGAGCTACTGTGCTGAGGGAAGTGCATAGATCCCCCAAAAGCCTTCTCAACTACTCTCGCTTTCTACAGGCGCCCAATCAAAATAGGGAAATTATCCTGCATGGACTGCATCGCCTAGCTCGAAAAGACGCTGCAATCGCCGAGGAAGCATGGCAGCGCTATAGTGCAAGCCTCCTCTTTAGCGATGATGAACAGGTGGATATGCTTCGCCACTTGGCACGTCAATTTGCTCGGCAAGACAATATCCAGGGACTATTGCAGCTAACTAAGAATCACACCATTGATGATGGCTATTCCATTGAGTGGCTGGCACGACAGTCTTTGCGCGAACTTGATTGGGAGCGGGTTGCCTTCTGGATAGACCGCCTACCTATTGAACGACAACAGCGTGACCGCTGGCTCTATTGGAAAGCCCGCTCACTGGAAGAAGTCTACGGTAAAGCTCAATCTGGAGCAGCCTCCCTACTGTATCGGAAAGCTGCGCGCGAGCGCAGTTATTACGGTTTTCTCGCCGCCGATGCACTCGGGCAAAACTACAGCTTTGTGGACCGGCCCGCTCCAATCACACCAGTGCAAGTGCAGCAGATGGCCCAGCGTGCCGATTTGCAAAGAGCTCGTGAGCTTCAGGCTATTGGTGAGCTATTCCACGCCCGCCGGGAATGGAGCTACGCCACTCGGGAGATGGATCACGGGGAACTTTTAGCTGCGGGAAAAGTGGCCAGTGCTTGGGGGTGGTATCACAAATCCATACAGTCGGTTCTTGCGGCGGACTACCTGGATGATCTGGAGCTCCGCTTTCCCCTGGCCTTTGCCGATATAGTAACAAGTGTAAGTGAGCAGGTCGGACGGCAGAGCGCCCCCTTAGAGCCCTATATGATTTTTGCCGTCGCCCGTCAGGAAAGCCACTTCAGCCACGATGCCAAATCAAGGTCTGGCGCATTGGGCCTGATGCAATTGCTCCCATCCACCGCCCGTGCAACAGCGAAACGCGCCGGAGTTCGCTATCGACGCAGCTGGGATCTTCTCAGCCCCAAAACCAATATTGCCCTGGGCAGTTTTTATCTGAGCACTCTGTTAAACCGCTTCGATAACAACCGCTTCCTCGCCGCAGCGGCTTACAACGCGGGGCCAACACGGGTCGCAAAGTGGTTAAAGGAGACCCGTCAACAGCTTCCACACGACGTCTGGATAGAGACCATTCCCTATAGTGAAACCCGAAATTATGTGCAGAATGTACTCGCGTATACGGTAATTTATGCCTATCGAAGTGGCACCAAGCTACAGTTACTTAGGGCAAATGAAGCAAGCAATAAGCTTTAGGAATCTTTTGTGAAGCTTGAAGATTCCTTGTGCAGCCTTTATGTGGCTCGTTTTTGCGGAAAATGAGATTCATTCTGAAGCCCTTTTCAGGTGAGGGCTTCAGACAGAAAAGAGATTTCTTAATAATTCAGAGGTGTCTATTCATAGGTGCCTATTCAGCTGATCCGTTTTGCCAGCCATGCTCGCAGTTGTGATTGCTCGAAAGGCCAGGCACAAGTGTCTTCAGGATCACCCAAACCTACTACCGGAATCAGTAAGCTAAAGCGCTCGAACAAGCTATCATCATCGGCAATATCCACCTCCCGCAAGCGCAACCCAAACTGTTCTAACAAGGGCCATATTTCCAGCTTGGCTTTCTCGCACAGGCTACATCCGAGGGTGGTATACAACAGCAATTCACGGGGGGCGCTCATTAAAATACCCCCAGAGTATTTAACCAAAAGTAACCAGCAGCACCCGCGATTAACAAAACAGCTAGCCCCATCGCTTTCATGGAAATGCTGGGCTTGGGCTCCCCTTCCAAAGACTCCACCATATTTGGCGCCTCCTCCCGCTGTTCACCAATGGGCACCGCAAAGGAACGTTGAGTGACATCTTCAGCAGCGATTTCGCCTGAAGCAAGCCGTGAGGATTTCATTAAATGTGAAGAGATTGCGGGACGCACTGCAGTGCGATCGAGGTCATCGGCAGGGCCCACAACGGAAAAGCTTAACGAGTCGAACCGCAACTCATCTCCCCTTCGCACACGACTCTCCGTAATTCGCCGACCATTCACGAAAGTACCATTGGCCGAGCCGAGATCAATCACGAACAGCAATCCCTCACGTACTTCCATCCGCGCATGACGGCGCGAGAGATGGGAAAGTGAAAAAGTGATATCACACTCCTCAGAGCGCCCCACCACTGCCCCACCTTTAACAGGAAATACTTTTCCAGCTATGGCTTTGTGATTAGCCCGCAATGCCCAGGCTACATTTTTAGCCTTGCTTGAACTGAGCTTCGTCACCTTGGGGTCGACAATTTGCAGTGTTCGGGACCCAATTGTTATCCGATCATTCAGTTTTAAATGGCAGGCTGAGGCGACCGACTTACCGTTAACTAGTACTTGAGAACCACCGGAAACATTTCCCAGAGTCAACTGATCCCCTTTAATCGCAATCTTCAAATGCAACTTCGCTATAGAGTCATCCGGTAAACATAGGTCGCATCCTTGATCGCGCCCCACCGTCACACCAGGGGCCACCAGCCAAACACTTTGGCCCGAATCGTTTACATCACAAAGTTTGAGCATCGGTCGCGCTCCTCGCCCTAAGGAGATTGAATATGGGGCATCCTAAATAAGGTGGGAGTCCCAATTAACTGTATAACCTGAAAAAATTTGCAGATTGAAAGATCGAGCCGAGTTTAACACGGGCAATATCATTAGCGTGTGATTGGGTTTGCAGCTTACAATGGCGCAAAGGTCTAATATCCAGCTCAGGCAAGGATGACCTATTCAGCTGCCGCAGGTGTCGTTGGGTAAAGTACACTTGCAGCACGACAGGGAAAAGACGGGCTTTTGCCGAAGCGGCTATCACCGTCAGTTACGATAAGAAACCATAACAGGTAGTTGCACGCCAGTGAGTGAAGCCAAAGTACGCGAAGTATCGCGGCACAGCGAAGCAGTTCAACGCACCCCAAGTGCTACCCGTAGCGCTGGCGCCACTCATCCCGGTTACCGGCGTGAGCAGAACGAAGATGCCTATTGGGCCGATGAAGCTGAGGGCATTTGGGTTGTCGCCGATGGTTTGGGCGGCCACCACGCCGGAGAGATTGCCAGCCAGACTGTTGTCGAGGAAATTCAACAGTGCGCCGCGACCGACCGCCATTATGAACGGGCATTACAAAAAGCCCACGCCCTACTGCTCGGTGATGAACACAGCACTGCCAATATGGGATCCACCGCGGTGGTGCTTGCCGAGGAAGGGGATTACTATCACATCTATTGGGTTGGAGATAGCCGGGCTTACCTGTGGACACCTGGCGATAAAAGCGGGGAGTTCAGTCAACTAACCAGTGACCACTCCTATGTTCAAATGCTGATGGATTCTGGCGCCATCAACTCCGAAGAAGCCGCAAGTCATCCCAATCGCCACGTTATTACCCGATGTATTGGCGGTAGCACCAACCCAAAGCTCGAAGTTGATCGAGTTTCCTATCGTTGGAGCGCCGGACAGAAAATTCTACTTTGCAGCGATGGCCTCAGTTCTGAAGTCCCCAATGAGAAAATAAACCGGATCATTTCAGAAAATACCAATATTCACCAAGCAGTCGAACTTCTCATCAACGCAGCCCTCGACGCCGGCGGCAAAGACAACATCACCATTCAAATTATCGAAGCTCCAGCCATTGCCTCTCCCCCAAGCATTTCGAAGCAATCTACCGATAGCATCACGCAAAACGAAAATGTCGACACAAGCCGCAACAACAGAAAGTGGCGCCCGCTACTGATTTTGCTTGTCGCTTGCGGGGCTGTTGCCGCACTGGCAGGCGGACTGTCCCAGCTGCTTTAACAGGGCGATAGCACACCATGGAACTCGTCAAGAGTGGCAACTCCTCGCTGCAAATCCCCGGTTATCGTATTCTCCGAAAAATAAACCAAGGCGGCATGTCCACGGTATACCTGGCCATTCAGCGCAGCGTGGGTCGTCAAGTGGCTCTCAAGGTTATGTCGCCGGTTCTCAATGCCGATCCAATCTTTAGCGAGCGATTCCAGCGAGAAGCCAATATTGTCGGGCAGCTCTCACACCCCAATATTGTCGGTATCCACGATATTGGACGCTACCGCAGCCTGAACTATATCGCCATGGACTATATGTCTGGCGGATCGGTTGCGGAGAGACTCGCCAAAGGGCCACTGGAGCCACTGGAAGCTCTGAACGTGGTGCGACAAATTGCCATGGCCCTGGATCACTCCCACAGCAAGGGGTATGTACACAGGGATTTGAAACCGGAAAATATACTTTTTCGGGAAGACGGTTCCGCCGTATTGAGTGATTTCGGTGTGGCTCGCGCAGTGGCACACACCACGAGAATGACCAATAGCGGCATGGTCGTGGGCACACCCCACTATATGAGCCCCGAACAGGCCAGGGGTAACGCCATTGATGGTCGCGCAGACCTCTACAGCCTTGGCGTGGTTTTTTATGAAATGCTGACCGGCGTCGTACCCTACCAGGCCGAGGAAGCAGTGGCTATTGCCATCAAGCACTTGACCGATCCCATACCAAAACTGCCTGCCCGGCACGCGCTGTACCAGTCGATTATTGAGCGCGCCCTAGCCAAAGATCCGTCAAAACGATTTCAACGAGGCCTGGAGGTTGCCGATGCGGCCGATCAGCTGGTTGCCACCTTGGCAGGGAAACCAAGCCAGCAAATCAGCCAGTTAAACAACACCTCTATCGGTGTATCCAGCCTGGCACGAGCACTTTTCCTTACTCTTTTCAGCAGCCTCCGCGAACGCTTTATCAAGACCTGGCAACTTAGACAGGGCAACCCCCAGCAACTTGGGCCTGCGCGTAAAGATCAGGATACCCTTGTACGCCTAAGGCAATTGGTCAGTGAGCCGGTAAAACACAAACGCCCATGGGCTTTAAGTGCTATCACCGCCATTACTCTACTTTTAGGCTGGAGTGTTTTTAGTGTATTGGGCAACAAGGCACCCCAGCAGGGCAGCATCACATTAGCAGATGACGCTAACCTCCTTATCCCCGATTCTATTACCAGCACCGATAACCTAGGTAAACAGCAAACCAGCATGGCAGGTGCAGTCTCAGAAAAACTGCCAGAACATGCACAAAAACTGACCAGCCCTCAGACTATCTCTCAAGGAGGTTCACTCAATCCACCTCAACCGAGTCAGTCTATTCAATTACCGGTACCGACCGATTTAACGGCTCAAATCTCTGCCGACACTTCCGAGAAACCGCCAGAAGCACCAAGCACTACACCAACATTTGCCTTTACAGTAGCGCCCGAGCCTGAGGATGCGCGCATACGCATAATGAATATTGCCCCCCGCTATCAGCCCGGCATTCAACTGGAGCCAGGGCAATACGATGTGGAAGTCAGCAAGCCTGGTTATAACCATTATCGGCGCTGGATTAACGTTGATGACCAGGATCTCCAGCTTTCAGTAAAACTTCAAAAAGCCTACTTTGCCGGGAAGAAAATACGCTCAACGCTCTCCTCTGGCGGCCGAGGGCCACAAATGATCGTGGTGGATTCGGGAGAATTTACCATGGGCAGTGATAAGCACAGCAACAGCCGCCCGGCACACCCGGTAAATATTCCCAAACCTTTTGCCATTTCAACCCGCGAAATTACTTTTGAAGAATATGATCGCTTTGCCCTGGCCACAGATGCCAAGCAACCCAGCGATGCCGGTTGGGGGCGTGGAGAAAGGCCGGCCATCAATATCTCTTGGCAGGATGCTCAAGGCTATGTTCAGTGGCTTTCAAAGGAGACGGGTAGAAAGTATCGCCTACCCAGTGAAGCTGAGTGGGAATATGCAGCTCGAGCGGGCACAAACCACTCTTTTTGGTGGAAAAGTAGCGACGCAAGAGGAAAAGCCAATTGCAGGCGCGGATGCGATAGCCAATTTAACAGCCTTTTCTCTATTAAAACCGGGCCGGTTGCAAACTACCAAGCCAACCCATTTGGCTTGTACGATACCGCGGGCAATGTCGCTGAGTGGGTACAGGACTGCTATCAACCCGGCTACGATAAAAACCGCAACACACCCTCACCCGTAAACATCAAAAACTGTCAGTTACGCAGTGTTCGCGGCGGCTCAATGCGGGACCCCTCCAACAGAATCGGAGCGGAATATCGCAAGGGTCTCGATGAAAATAGCCGCACAAAGGATGTGGGGATACGCGTTGTGATGGAACTTGATTGATGCTCGATCAAGTTAAATAACTGAGAATCTCTCCAAGACACTGCCATCAACTTTTCACGACCAAAGTCAAAGCATTCAAGTAGTGGCAAATAGCAATGGATATTTCAACCTGAGGCAATAAAGATCAGCAGCCACGACACATCCTTGTGCCACATTGTTCCACTACTCCAATAATTCCCTAGGCTAGCAACTGCTTCTAGTTACTTTTACTTTCGCTGTATTTCCCAAACATTATGGATCTTGGGATTGCGCTGAAAATCCTTATCCAGTAACTGCAATGGCTGCACAGCAAAGACTTCAGTAACTGCCGCGTCCATTTTAAAGCTGCGCAAATTATTGGAAAAAATCAAAGTGCCCTGCGGAGCCAATAGCGCCATACACTGGCTGATCAGATTGGCGTGATCGCGTTGGATATCCAGCACCCCTCGCATTTTGGCCGAGTTGGAAAAGCTCGGGGGATCGAGGAAGATCAGGTCATAATGCCCTTTACGATTTTGCTGGGCCGATGCCAGCCACTGCAGGCAATCCGCCTCTATCAATTGATGCTTATAGGGGTCCATATTGTTTGCACGGAAGTTTCGCGCGGCCCAGGATTGATAGGTTCTGGACATATCCACACTGGTACTCTGTACACAGCCACCCAGAGCCGCTTGTACAGTGGCAGTCGCGGTATAGCAAAATAGGTTGAGAAACTTTTTCCCCGAGGACATTTCGCGCAGATACTTTCTCACCGGGCGGTGGTCCAGGAACAGCCCAGTATCCAGGTAACGCCACAAATCCACTTCCAACTCAGCGCCGTACTCCTGTACTTGTAGGCTAGCCCCTGCATCAGCCTGCTTTTGATACTGGCTTGCGCCCTTCTGCCCGCTTTTATGGCTGTGGCGACGGCGCTCCTTGATACTAATTTTCCCCCTGGACAACTCCAGAACGGATTGCACAGCCCGCATCAGATCTCTTAACCGGTTTCGCGCCTTGTTTTCATCAATACTGGCCGGTGGCCGGTACTCTTGCAGATGTGCATACAGGTCCCCATCCAGGGTTCGATATAAGTCCACCGCAGCGGCATATTCAGGCAGGTCAGCATCGTAGAGCCTAAAACAATCAATACCATTTCTGGAGGCCCACTTACCCGTGGTGCGTAAATTCTTACGCAGGCGGTTGGCCACCATTTCGGCTTCCGGGGAAAGCTTACGCTCCTTTTGCGCGGTTTCGCTTTGCTCATTTTGTCCGCGCACTTGAAACAGCAGTAATTGGCTTGGAATTGTGCCGTTATACAGCTGGTAGTGCTTGTGGGAGCGCAGGCCAGTGGAATAGCCCAGCTCAGGATTACCGGTAAAAATTCCCACCAGCCAACCGGGGAACTCCGCCTTCAGCTGCCGCCCCAATTCCGCGTAAGTTTCCCGCAGAGCCTCTTGCTCTCCAAGGCGCTCACCATAGGGTGGATTGGTCAATACCAGGCCAACATTGACCTCTCTGTGACTCGGAACCTTGAATGTCGCAACCGGCCGACAGCTCACCCTCACCTGACGCTCCAATCCCGCCCTGGCGATATTACCTTCGGCGGCAAATAGCACCCTGGCATCAGCATCGTAACCGCGAATTTCTGGTAGAGGCTTTTCCAAACCTACACTGCGGCGCTGCAAAGCCTCCTCTCGCAGTTCATTCCAAATATCGCTCTGGTGGTTGAGCCAGCGCTCGAAACCAAAGCTTTCGCGGAAAAGACCCGGTGCGATATCTGCAGCCATCATGGCCGCCTCAATCAAAATAGTGCCTGAGCCACACATGGGGTCCAAAAGGGCCCCGCCCTGCTCCGCAACCTGCGACCAGCGGGTACGCATCAAAAGGGCTGCCGCCAGGTTTTCCTTCAGGGGGGCAGCACCGATATGTGTTCTATAACCCCGCTTGTGCAGACTTTCCCCACTCAGATCGATGGCAATATCCAGCTTATCCCGCTGCAGTCGCAGGGCAACGGTTAAGTCTGGATTGTGCTTATCGATGCTGGGCCTCGCACCGGTTTTTTCCCGCAAGCGATCGACGATAGCATCTTTTGTCTTTTGTGCGCCAAACTGGCTGTTACGGATCTCTCGATTGGTCCCCGAAAACTGCAGCCAAAGTTTCCCCGAAGGACCAATATGCTGCTCCCAAGGTTGTGCCGCCACAGCCCGGTAGAGATCTTCAGCTCCGCTAATACGCACTTGATCAAGCTGCAGGAGGATTCGGTTGGCCAGACGGCTCCAGAGGCAACAGCGATAGGCCAACTTCAAAGAACCGGCAAAATGCACTGCCGCGGGCTGCTCTCGAAGGACCCTGGCACCCAGGGACTCCAGCTCTCCGACAAGTAGATTCTCCAATCCTTTCGGGCAGGTCGCGGTGAACTTAAATTCTTCTATATGTGAGTCGGTCAAAACTTTTACTCGATAACCCCACAATAAGTGGGTATATACAACGCCTGTTGGCGCGAATTAGATTTTCAAACGGCCTGGAAGGGATACCTGAAAGGCAGCAACTTCCTCGGCAGGCCAGACTTTCTGGCGCGATTATCCCACTTTGTAACGGCTGAGCCTATGGCACATGAATATCGCTATGGTGTCTACCGGGTCACGCCCACTTTTCACTGGCATTTTGCAAATACCCTAGGTGCCTCATCCGGCTTTTTCCGATTGCCGCCCCTCCACCATATTCTTGCAGTGTGGGAAGCGAATGGCGGCGCTCAACTGCCCGCGGAAAAGATTCGCTAAGCTTTAATTGTCGATGCAACAAAACCGCAATAAGCATCCAACGGACCGCGCCGCAGTCCGTAAATCTACAAGCAGAGGTGCCGTATAGATGAAACGCCAAAAACGCAATCACGCCGACAGGGCTTTCTATAAAGGGTATTTGGCAGCCCTGAACAATAAGTCTATTGATAGCTGTCCCTTTGTCGAAAATGACCCACACCAGGAATGGGTGAACGGCTGGCGTGAAGGGCGGGAAGACTACTGGAATGGCTTTGACAGGACTACCAAGGCGCAAAAACTGGAAATTTATGGCGCCGTTTCTACCGATATCCAATACCCAGACGGCTGGAGCACCATTTAGTCAGCGGGAAGGTGCAGGCAAGCCTGCACCTTTCGTCAGCTCATCAGAAACAAAAAGCGCCAACCCATTGGCAAACCACCCTGATCGGCAAGCACACTTCACAGCCATTAGGCGGGCTGGTCAATATCCAGCTTACTCACCGGTTGAACGGCGTCGCTCCATGGCAATGGCTTCCACTGCCTCACGCACCAATTGGGGCCCGCGGTAGATAAAACCGGTATAGATCTGAACAGCCGTTGCCCCAGCACGAATTTTTTCAGCGGCACTGTCGCCATCGAAGATACCGCCCACGCCGATAATCGGGAGCTGCTTATCTAACGCTTTTGATAGCTGCGCAATCACCTCTGTAGAGCGTTGCTGTAAGGGCTTTCCACTGAGCCCACCCTCTTCATTGCCGTGAGGCAGATTGGCCACAGATGATTTATCGATCGTGGTATTCGTGGCGATAACCCCATCGATGCTGTATTCACACAGCGCCTCGGCAATCTGCGCTATGGCATCCCCTTCCATGTCAGGAGCAATTTTCACCGCAACTGGCACATAGCGATCACTCTTTTGAGCCAGCTCCGCCTGCTTGTCCTTGATACTACCCAGCAGCCTGTTGAGACTCTCACCAAATTGCAGGTCCCGCAGCCCCTTGGTATTCGGCGATGAAACATTCGCGGTAATGTAATCGGCGTAGGGGTACACTTTTTCCATGCAGAGACGGTAATCATCAGCCGCCTTTTCCACCGGGGTATCGAAATTCTTGCCGACATTGATACCCAAAACACCCTTGTAACGGCGGTGTTTCACTCTATCAATCAAATAATCAACCCCAAGGTTATTGAACCCCATACGGTTGATAATGGCACCCGCTTCTTCTACACGAAACAGTCGAGGAAGTGGGTTACCCGGCTGCGGGCGAGGAGTCACGGTACCCACCTCGACAAACCCAAAGCCAAGTGCTCCCAGCCCATTAAATGCCTGGGCATTCTTATCCAGCCCCGCGGCCAGACCAACCGGATTCGGTAGGGTCAGCCCCATCAGCTCTACCGGGTCATGCGCCACTGATTGCTTGAAAAAAGACATCAAACCGAGGCGCTCAGCAGCACCTATTGCATCCAGAGAGAGGTGGTGGGCCCGCTCGGGATCGAGCGCAAACAGAGCTTTACGCAGAGTTGAATACATACCTTTCCTTACGTGGGGACTGGACCCGTTCGCCCGGAGCAAACGAACGGGAGTAGAGTTTCATTACCGCCCGTGATCTCTGAAAGTTGGAGAACCTCCAGCGATTTCACGGGCTTGCACCGGCCTATTCCGCCAAGGTTTCGCGATCGGCCGTTGCGTGGGCGAGGTACATCAACTCGCGCAACGCTACTGTAAACATCGCAAAATCACCGACGGCAGCAGCCTTCAGCTCGGCAATCATAGTGTGCCAACGCTGAATAGCTGGCGCCATAATAGCGCCCCAGCGAGACATTGCACTATCTACATCCAAATTCTCAGCACTGGCGAGACGCAGGATATGGACGGCCAGGGTAGCGAGCTGACTGTCCAAATCATCCATACTGGTCTCGCGAGCCTGGGCCTGCCAGAAACTATCCACTGGCAGATCCACAATCAGGTTGCCAAACCAGTGCAAATTCAGCTCATCGGAGAGGCTGAAGTAGACTTTAGCCACTTCCTCCACCGGCCGGTCACTGGCATAGGCTGATTCAGAAATACCCAGAGCCGAGTAGAGATAGGTCGGCGACGCAGACAGCAGGGCGATCTCTTCCGGCAAACCAGCCTCTAGCAGTTTCTGGTAGCGCTGCTCCCACTCCCCCAATGGGTCGCCACTAAGGACTTTGGGCAGAGCCTTGATCACTCTCTGCACCTGAGATTGGAACAGGGCACAATTCTGAGCTGGCTCCAAATCACTGCGGCGATTGCGCAGGAACCAGCGGGCTGCGCGTCGAACCCGGCCGATCATAGAGTTGAGCAGTTCGGTCTGCAGCTCTGCGGGCACCTTGTAATCCAGCTCGGCCAGTTGTTGCTGGAACTCCACCATCTTGTAAACATCGCGGGCACTGATATAGGCCGCAGCGACATCGTTAATATCCGCTCCGGTTGCGGTACTGATGCGGTTGTAAAAGGTAATCCCCATACTGTTGACCATTTCGTTGGCCACCTGAGTGGAAACGATCTGGCGCAACAGAGGATGCTCGTATACCTGGTCTTTGTAGCGCTCTACCAATGCTGCCGGGAAGGCGGATTCGGCCGCTTCGCGCACACGAGGGTTATCGGTAATCTCCGCCTCCTGTAGCTCCTCTTTCAGCTTCACTTTCACGTAGGAAATCAAAACGGAAAGTTCCGGCCGGGTCAGGGTCTGACCCTTGTGTACCCGATCAGAAATCTGCTCATTATCGGGAATAAACTCAAGGGCCCTCTTTAATCGGCCATCTTCTTCCAGGGTATTAATCGTACGGCGGTACTCATCCAGACGCTTGGAGACTTGGTATTCCGCCACACTCAATGCGCGGGTCTGGTCGTAGTTATTATGCAGCACCAGCTCGCTCACCGAATCGGTCATACCATGCAGCAGCTGGTTACGCTGCTTCTCGGTAAGATCGCCATTCGCCACCACTTTATCGAGGAGAATCTTGATATTCACCTCATGGTCGGAACAGTCCACGCCCGCAGCGTTATCGATAAAGTCTGTGTTACAACGGCCACCGTTAAGGGCATACTCGATACGCCCACGCTGGGTCATACCCAGATTGCCACCCTCACCAAAAACTTTAGCGCGCAACTCCGCGCCGTTAACGCGCAAATGGTCGTTGGATTTGTCGCCCACTTCACTGTCAGTTTCCGTCCCGGCCTTAACATAAGTACCGATACCACCATTCCAAATCAAATCCACCGGCGCACGCAACAGAGCACTGATCAACTCATTGGGCGTCAGTCGGTCTTCCTTGATATCGAAGGCAGCTTTCATCTCTGGCGTGATACTGATCGCTTTCACTCTGCGCTCAAAGACACCGCCACCCTTTGATATTAAGGTGTGATCGTAATCCCTCCAGCTGGAACGAGGCAGCTCAAACAAACGCTTGCGCTCTTCAAAACTGCTTGCCACATCGGGACTCGGATCGATAAAAATATGCATATGGTTGAACGCAGCCTTTAGCTGGATATGCTCAGACAACAGCATACCGTTGCCAAACACATCGCCACCCATATCGCCGATACCAATTACAGAGAAGTCCTCTTTCTGAACATCCACTCCCATCTCACGGAAGTGCCTCTGCACTGAAACCCAGGCTCCGCGAGCGGTAATACCCATCTTCTTGTGGTCGTAACCCTGACTACCACCCGAGGCAAAGGCGTCCCCCAGCCAAAAGCCGTAATCCGCGGCAATACCATTAGCGATATCGGAAAACGTCGCCGTTCCCTTGTCCGCAGCAACCACCAGGTAGGGGTCGTCCTCATCCCGACGCACCACCTGCTCGGGCGCGACGATCTCACCGTTTTTCAGGTTGTCCGTGATATCCAGCAAGCCGCGGATAAAGGTTTTGTAGCAGGCGATGCCCTCTTCCAGCATGGCCTCGCGGCTGCCATCTGCAGGGGGGCGGCGCACAACAAAACCGCCCTTGGCGCCACTAGGGACAATCACCGCATTTTTTACCGCCTGGGCTTTTACCAAACCCAAGACCTCTGTGCGGAAGTCTTCCCGGCGATCCGACCAGCGCAGGCCACCGCGGGCAACCTTACTACCACGCAGGTGTACACCTTCCACCCTTGGGGAGTAGACAAAAATTTCAAATTCCGGACGCGGCTCGGGAATACCGGGAATATCCCGCGGGCTGAACTTGATGGAGATATAGTCCTTGGGCTGACCATCGGCTCCGGTTTGGAAAAAGTTGGTTCTCAAGGTGGCGAGGATCAACTCAAGATAGCGGCGCAATACCAGATCTTCATTGAGGTTCTCAACGGCATCGAGACCATCGTGAATTTTGGCAATCAACCGTTCCACGCGGGTTTGCTCTTGCTTGCCACTACTCAAACGCGGATCAAACAATGCGCGGAACAGGGCCACTAAATTGCGCGTGATTTCCACTTGGCTAGCCAGGGTTGCGGCAATATAGCTCTGGCTTGCACTGGACTTTGTCTGCTTGAGATAGCGTGCATAGGCGCGCAGCATAGAGACTTCGCGCCAGTTCAAGCGCGCAGCCAGCACCAGGCGATTAAAGGCATCGCTCTCAGCGGTATGGCTCCAGATTGCAGCAAACGCATCCTGGAAAAGGCCACGGGATGCCTGCGCATCGATTTTCGTTGGCAGACCAAATTCCAGGTGGAATTCATGCATCCAAACATCGGTGCTGCCGGAAGGACGAATAGTATAAGGGAATTCTCCGATTACCCGCAGGCCTAGGTTTTCCAATACGGGAATCACATCGGAGAGGGTCAGACCACTGCCCCAGTTAAATACCTTGAAGCGCAAACTGCCCTGAGCGGCTCCCGATGGCTGGTAAAAGCTCATCGCCACCCGGTTGTTTTCGTTGAGATCCTGGATTGCCGCCACATCCTGTACGGCGATGCGCGGCTCAAAATCCTCCCGATAACCTGCCGGGAAGGCGCGGCCAAAAATTCGGAAAAGTCGGTTACCCTCTTCCTCTCCGCTACTTTCAACTAAGGATCTTTGAAAAACATCTTCCCAGGAGCGGGTAATATCCACAATCTGCGCCTCCAGCAGCGCTACGTCTATATCGACAGGCTCATCGGGCGAGATACGGAAAACAAAGTGCACGCGCGCGAGGATGGATTCAGAAAAATAGGTAGTGAAATCAGACTCTTTGGCCTTGATCGCCTTGGAGATATGAGCACAAATCAATTCGCGTACGCTACTGCTGAACTGGTCCCTTGGAACATACACAGTGGCTGTAACAAATTTCCCAAAAAGGTCTCTGCGCATAAACAGGCGAACATGGGCGCGCTCATTCAGGCTGAGTACCCCCATCACAACATCGAAGAGCTCCCGGGTGCTGCTCTGAAACAGTTCATCGCGGGGAAAGGTATCCAGAATACGGCGCAGCGCCTTACCATCGTGCCCATAACCAGAGAGACCACTGTACTCAATAATTGAGGCCATCTTGCGTCGGATAATAGGGATCTTGGCTGGACTCTCTGTGTAAACTGGTGAGGTATAGAGCCCCATAAAGGCGGACTCACCAATTACCTCGCCCTCGGCGTTATAGCGCTTGATCATGACATAATCTGAGTAAGCGCTGCGATGTACGCGGGATTTCACCGAGGACTTGGCAAAAGTCAGATAGTTGGGCCCCAGGTAAAAGCGCTGCTTGCCTTCGCTAAAAGCCGTTTCGGGCATAGGCGCTGCTGCTTCTTCCAGCTTCTTGAAAATACCCAAGCGGCGATCTTCCACCTCACTGAGAATTTTCTTGTCGCCTACCTGACTGAACTCATACTCCCGGTAGCCGAGAAAGGTAAAGTTGCCGTCCCGCATCCACTGTAAAAACGCGCAGGCCTCAAGGAGATTGGTATCGTCCTCAGATACTCCGGCTTTCAGCTGCCCTTCCATACCGCCACAGGTCTCGAGCATGGGCGCGTAATCATCAACCACCAACTCCACATCGCCGAGAACATCTTTCAGGGCCGCAGTGAGCTCTGAGGCAAACTTCGCCGAAGTGTCATGGTTGACCTCAATATAAATGAGGGCCTCACTGACTAACTTCGCCCCTTTGGCAGGCTTGTGATCTTTAGCCGTAATATGTTCAAAAGTCAGGTTGGGAATTTCATCCCTGGGTGGCAGCAGGCGCTTTAATTTTCCGCCGGCACTGCGCTCGAGTTGCAGCACGGTACTCTTAATGGAATGGATAACCGTATTTTTCTGGTTGACCTCCATACGCACCGAGTCCACCAGGAATGGCATATCCCGTACCAGTAGCCCTATTACCGTATGCGAGCATTCCCAACCATCGTCTTCCAGGCGCGGATTGAAGATGCGCACCTTGGGCAGGCCATCAGAACGTTGCTGAATAAAGTTCCACCAGGTGTAGATACAACCGTAGATATCTACCAGACGTCGGCCCTGCAGGTCTTCCAGTGGATACTGGTGCAGAAACTGCTGCGCAAAAGCCACCACCGGCTCTGCATCAGATGACAACTTATCGCGAATCAGTTCACAAATCTGTGCCACTAACTCTTCACGGCTGTCGGTAATCACCGTCGCCATATTCACGGGGAACCTCCCAATCTCATTTTTGTCACATCGAATCCTATGACTGTAGATCCGAAAAGATCGTCATCTCATCCCTGAAGTGCTGCAGGGGCGAGTCCAAAAAATTAAACTTTCAATTAACCTTGTGAGTGGCACCAACGCCACCTCAAGAATGTCGCCTAAAAAGTGGGCGGGTGTTCGGTGGTTGCCTCTTCTACTGGTGCCGCTAAAATCAACAGGCCCCATCGCTTTGGCGGCGACTATATATAAAAGATGGTAGATAGCCACCCGGACTAATTGGGCGGGCACATTTACAGAAGAAGAGACGCTATGGAAGCAAACCGGAATATTAGAGATCACATCATCGCATTGGGCGACTGGCTGGAAGAGCAGATCATCGGCCAGGAGACGCTGGTTAATCGTATTCTGATCGCTCTGCTTGCCGATGGACACCTGCTCGTAGAGGGGGCTCCAGGCCTGGCCAAAACCAAGGCGATCAAAACACTGGGCGAAGCTATTGAGGGTGACTTCCATCGAGTTCAATTCACGCCAGACTTGCTGCCGGCTGATATTACCGGTACCGACATTTACCGGCCGGAAACCGGAGAGTTCCATTTTCAACCGGGACCAGTCTTTCACAACCTGATCCTGGCGGATGAGATAAACCGCGCGCCCGCCAAAGTGCAATCGGCACTGTTGGAGGCTATGGCCGAGCGGCAAATTAGTGTGGGTCGAAAAACCTATCCGCTGCCGCAATTATTTTTAGTGATGGCCACCCAAAACCCTATTGAGCAAGAGGGGACTTATCCTCTGCCTGAGGCTCAGTTGGATAGGTTCCTCATGCAGGTGAATCTTGCCTATCCCGATGCCGAGGCGGAAGCAAAAATCCTGCGCCTGGCCAGATCCGAGGCCACCCTTGGCGAAAATCGCCCTACCGAAATTATCAGCCAGGAAACCATTTTTCAGGCCCGCAACCAGATTCTGGAAATGCAGATGGTCGAGGCCGTGGAAACCTATACTGTCCAACTTGTCATTGCTACGCGCGAGCCGGCGAAGTATGACAGCGAGCTGGCATCATGGCTAGATTTTGGTGCAAGTCCAAGGGCAACAATTGCGCTCGACCGCTGTGCCCGCGCACGCGCCTGGCTAGCAGGCCGCGATTTTGTGACTCCAGATGATGTCATGGATGTGGCCCCGGATATTTTACGCCATCGCCTGCTACTCAGTTTTGAAGCCGAAGCCGCTGGCATTACTACAGACCAGGTTATTCAACGCCTGCTGCAACAGGTGCCGGCTATCTGATGCACACCGCAACACCGCCATCAGAACTGGACCTGCGCGGCGCTTATCCAGAAGTCAACTCACTGGTGCAAATGCGCTATGTTGCGCGCCAGTTACAGCTCTTTAAACCTCGCCTGGTGCGTAGCGACCAGGCTGGGAACCTCCTTACCCGCTACCGTGGGCGCGGGATGAATTTCGAAGAAGTAAGGGATTACCAAGCCGGCGATGACGTGCGCTCAATCGACTGGCGTGTAACTGCGCGCACTGGCACAACCCATACCAAGTTGTATCAGGAGGAGCGGGAGAGGCCCATTGTTATCCTGCTCGATTTGCGCTCACCGATGTTTTTCGGCAGCCACCGCGCTTTCAAGTCTGTCGCAGCGAGCGGCATCGCCGCTGCACTGGGCTGGGCTGGGCTGCAACACAGCGACCGCATCGGTGCCCTGCTCTTTTCTGATAAAGACATAGACACTGTGCGCCCTAAGCGCAGCCATCACGCCGTATTAGCGATGATTCACAGCGCAGTAGACAGGGCATCCAAATTACAGAGCCCTATCGCTGAGAATGGCAGCCAATCCATGCAAACTCTACTGGAGGAGGCCCGCCGTATCGCCCGCCCCGGCAGTGCACTTTTTCTTATTAGTGATTGTCATGACCTGAATCAGCAATGCTCCCAGTCTTTGTATTTGCTGTCGAGGCACGCGGATTTACAGGTACTGCGAATAACCGATCCACTGGAACAGCATTTACCCGATCAGTCCCTGACAATTTCGGATGGCCGACAACGCACATTTTTAAACGCAGGCAACCGCCCCCTGCGTGAGCATTTTGCAGAAAAGCAGGCCCAGACCCGCGCCGATGTGGAACAATTATGCCGGCGACATCGACTTCCGCTGTTGGATTTTGACAATACAAAACCCCTTGTCGGGGAATTAATGTCTTTTTACGGTTCACGCCAGCAAAACGGTTGGCATAAAAATAAAAGGCAGTAGCCGTGAGCGATAGGGAACACACTGAATTTTCACCTGGTAGGTTTTATTTAACTGGAGCGATTGGCACCACCAACCCAATAACTTCAGTGGAGGGGCAACCATGCTGAGAAAACAGCAGCAACTGCAACCCCCCTCACCCGAGGCCCAGGAATTACTGGCCCAACTACACGACATTCAGGAACCGGCTCCTGTAAGCTGGTGGCCACCCGCGCCTGGCTGGTGGCTACTCGCATTATTGATACTTCTCTCTTTGCTTGGAATTACCCTGTGGATCAGACATCGGCGCAAGCAGGCCGAGCGCAACCGCTACAAAATTGAAGCCGTTGCTTTATTAAATGCGGTGGATGTAAGCCGGCCTGAAGCGACTGGAGAGATCAACGAAATTCTGAAACGCGTTGCTGTAACCACTTTTAGCAGAGCGCACTGTGGCAATCTCACCGGTAGCGCATGGTTGAGTTTTTTAGAAGACAGCGCCTCTCTGAAATGTCCTGACGAAGCTCGGGAAGCGTTGCTCGAACAACTTTATCGCGGCTCTTCCAAGCCAGAGAATAGCGAGGCTTTTCGCCAATATGCTATTCAATGGGTCCTGCAGCACCAATTAACGGCGCAAGACTCCGAGTCACAAGTGAGTAAGGAGCATGCCGGTGTTTGAGTTTGCCTGGCCATGGGTTTTCCTACTAGTCCCTTTACCGCTGCTCGCGCGGTGGCTACTGCCCCGCTCAAAGCCTTTAAGCAGCGCCTTGAAAGTACCCTTCTACTCTGAGCTCTCTCAGCGCGGCGGTGGAGAGCAAAGCAACTACCTAAATTTAATGTTGCTCGCTCTGATTTGGTTACTGCTGATCTGTGCCGCGGCGAGGCCTCGCTGGTATGGAGAACCAATTTCCCAAGCCAGTAGCGCGAGGGATCTATTGGTTGCGGTAGATATATCCGGCAGCATGGAGACTCCCGACATGCTTCTGGGCGGACGCCCAGCGATGCGTATTAATGCAGTCAAACAGGTGGTAGGGGACTTTGTAGAGCGGCGCCAGGGCGATCGCCTGGGCCTGGTACTCTTCGGCACCCGCGCCTATCTTCAGGCGCCACTGACCTACGACCGGGAAACTGTAGGGACCCTATTGCGCGAAGCCCAAATCGGATTCGCCGGCCAGGGTACCGCCATAGGGGATGCTATCGGCCTGTCTGTTAAGCGCCTGACCCAGCGTCCAGCCGAACAGCGCGTGCTAATCCTACTCACCGACGGCGCCAATACCGCCGGCGAAGTGTCTCCACTAAAAGCCGCCGAGCTGGCACAGCAAGCAGGCATCACCGTCTACACCATCGGTGTGGGTGCTGAAGAGATGGTTCAACCGGGTTTATTGGGCAGCCGCTATGGCAGCCGAAGAATTAACCCCTCCAGGGATCTCGACAGCAAAACCCTGCAGACAATTGCCGATACAACTGGCGGCCGCTATTTCCGCGCCCATAATCCCCAGGAACTGGCAGAGATATATTCGGAATTGGATGAGCTGGAACCTGTGGAACAGGAAGCAGAAAGCTACCGCCCACTGAAGTCCCTATTTGTATGGCCACTTGGAGTAGCCCTATTCCTGTCTGCCATCTGGGCAGTGGCCCCTCTCACCACTAATTTCAGATATTCCGGCAACGGCAATAAACAAGCTACTACCAACGGAGGCCAGGCACAGTGAGC
Organism: Microbulbifer sp. THAF38; assembly: GCF_009363535.1. NCBI lineage: Bacteria > Pseudomonadati > Pseudomonadota > Gammaproteobacteria > Cellvibrionales > Microbulbiferaceae > Microbulbifer > Microbulbifer sp. THAF38. The sequence goes on along the minus strand of NZ_CP045369.1, from coordinate 1,948,668 downwards.
ACACCTGAGCTACTCCAATCGTTTCATTTTCTCCGTCCCTACTGGCTGTGGCTATTAATCCCCGCAGCTCTCATTTGCTGGGGCCTGGGCAAAATCGTTCTGAACAATGCCCAACTGCAAAAGGTGATTGATGCAGATCTGTTACCGCACCTGTTAATGCGCGGCGGCGCCAAGCGCCCCTGGTTATTCGGGCTAATCTTTGCATTACTCGCCACCATGATTATCGCTATGGCGGGACCCTCTTGGAGAAAGCTGCCCACTCCGGTCTACAGCAACCAGGACGCCTTGGTGATTTTACTGGACCTGTCTCCCTCCATGATGGCGACAGATCTCTCTCCCAATCGTCTCACCCGCGCCAGGTTAAAAATTCTGGATATTCTTCGTGAGCGCAAAGACGGACTGACTGCCCTGGTCGCCTATGCAGGCGAAGCCCATGTGGTCACACCACTGACAGAAGATACCGCCACTATCGCCAACTTGGTTCCGGCATTATCGCCTGCGATTATGCCGGTACCCGGCAGCAACATCGAAATGGCTGTACAGACCGGTATTCGCCTGCTCAAGGATGGCTCTGCTGGGCGCGGACAACTGCTCGCAGTCACTGACGGCATTGAGCCAGCGGCTGCGGATATTGTCGCCAAATCCCTGGCGGAGGCTGGAGTTGAGCTCAACATTCTCGCAGTCGGCAGTGGCGAGGGCAGCCCAATCCCCCGCGGCAATAGTGGCGGCTTCGTCACAGATAGTAATGGCGCAATTGTGATTTCCAATTTTGACCCACGGGAGCTGCGCAAACTGGCTAGAGACAGCGGCGGCCGTTACGCCAAGATTACCGTCAACGACGCCGACATAGAGCACTTGCTTCCGCAAAGCGAAACCCCCGAGCAAGCCGAGCTGACTGAGCGAGAATTTGACCAATGGCGCGACGAAGGCCCCCTATTGATCCTTCTTCTCTTACCGTTTGCCGCCTTGCTGTTTCGCCGAGGCGCCCTCGCCTGCACCCTGCCCCTCGCCCTAACCTTGGGACTGCCGAGTGAAAGCCAGGCTTTAGAATGGAAGGATCTTTGGCAACGCAAAGATCAACAGGGTCAGGAATTACTCAACAAAGGGGAGTCCGCCGAAGCCGCAGAAACTTTTCGCAACCCAGAATGGCGCGGCACCGCAAATTATCGCGCCGGTGATTATGCTGCTGCCCAGCAGGACTTTGCCCAGTCCAATGATGCCCAGGGCCTATACAACCTGGGTAACAGCCTAGTGCAGCAGGGCGACTATGAGCGCGCCATTGAGGCCTATGACCAGGCTCTGGCTCAAGCACCTCAATTCGCCGATGCACAACACAACCGAGAAATTGCCGAGAAACTCAAGGAACTTCAAGAGCGCCAGCAACAACAAAATCAACAGCAATCCGGTGATCAACAAGAACAACAAGACAAGCAAGATCAGCAACAGGATCAGCAGGCCGGCAACCAACAGCAAAATCAACAGGATCAGCAGCAGGAGAACCAGCAACAACCCTCCTCCGGCGAACCCCAGTCCTCCGAGCAACAATCCGGCCAGGAACAGGATCAATCAGCCGAACAGCAGCCTGCAGAAGCTGAGCAGCAACAAAATGAACAGGAGCGGCAGTCTCAACAAGCCCAACAGGGCGAAGAAGAGCAAAAAGAACAGCAAGGAGAGCCCCAACCAGCCGGAGCCGAGGAGCGCCAATTGGACCCAGAAACCCAGCAGGCCCTGGACCAATGGCTACGTCAAATTCCCGATGACCCCGCCGGTTTAATGCGGGAAAAATTCAAATACGAAAGCTTGCAGAGACGGCGTGCCTATCGCAGTGGCGAGTGGGAGCCCCCTGAAAACGGCGCTACCCAAAGGTGGTAGATAGATACCCACAATGCAAAACATGATCTCTGTTTTTAGATGTGACCAAACTTCAGGAAGGCTTATGGATAGCTTTTTTAAGGACCATAAATTATTTCGCCCACTAGATCTTTCAGGACTTCACTGCCTGCTATTTTTACTGGCTCTCTTTTGCCTGCCCGCCAGCGGCTGGGCCAGTGATCTCAATGCCAGTGTGGATCGCAATAAAATTGGTATCGATGAAACCCTGAATTTACGCGTGCGCTACTCCGGTGATGAGAATGGCGGCCAGCCCGACTTCGAATTACTGGAGCAGGATTTTGACATTCTCTCTCGTCAACAATCCAACCAATACCGGGTAATTAATGGTCGTGCAGAGAGCTTTGTCGAATGGATGCTCACACTGGCACCAAAACGGGAAGGAGAGTTATTTATTCCTTCATTGCACTATAAAGGGCAAGTTTCAGATGCAATCCCCATAAAAGTCAGCGAGGCTGGCAGCGCCCCCAATGGCGCTGATCGTAAGGCTTTTCTGGAGATCGAATTAGATAAAGACAAGGTCTACGTACAAGAGCAGCTGCTAGTTAAAGTGCGGTTGTACACAACTATCGGACTGCACGATATCGCCACCGAGCCATTACAAGTAGCCGGTGCCCATGTAGAAAAGGTTGATGAGCAACGCTATGAGCGCAAACTCGATGGCGTCAGTCATGCCGTATACGAACTGACTTATGCCATCTTTCCCGATAGCTCTGGCCAGCTCTCTATTCCCGCATTGACTTATGTCGCCGTTGCCGGGCGAAGAGACCCCTTCTCACTGTTCAATCGCAACAGCCAGAGGCTGCGCCTGCGCTCCCAGGCAAAAACCATCGAGGTTCTTCCCAAGCCTGACAGCTACAGCGGTGCCCACTGGCTGCCTGCCGCAAGCCTGGGAATCGTGCAAAGCTGGAGCCAAGACCCGGATACCTTTACCGTTGGCGAGCCTATTACCCGAATTCTTACCATACGGGCTGAGGGCCTGCGCGCAGCCCAGCTACCACCTCTCCCCAAGTTAGACATTGAAGGCCTTAAAACCTACCCCGACCAACCACAACAGGAAGATCAGGTAGGCCCTAATGGCGTCACTGGTAGCCGCATAGAAACCACCGCAATCGTCGCCACCCAGCCTGGCGATTACCAGCTGCCCGCAGTCACACTCACCTGGTGGGATACCAAGAGCCAAAAACAGCGCGCCACCCAACTTCCCGCTTTCCGCTTTAAGGTCAGCGGTACTGCTGCAGCCGCCCCTCAAAATCAAGAACCCGGAAACCTCCCCACCCTTGTTCCCGGCACTAAAACTCTGGAAGAACAAGATCATTTTTGGCGTAACCTAGCTATCGCCGCCCTTGCCTCCCATCTACTGTGGGTTTTCTACTTCTACCGGTATCGCCAACAGCGCCCAAAGCAACCTGCAGCCCAGGCAACGTCAGCAAAGAAGATGCACCAAGAGGCGAGATTAAAGAAAGCGATTGAAAGTGAAGACCCCAGACACATTCAGCAAGCCTTGCTCGACTGGCTACAGCAACGCTGGCCCCATGTAAGCGGAAATAACTTAAGTGAGATTGCACACAAGCTTGGTTTTGAGGAGTTGGAAGAAATTCAGTCGCTGCTCAGTGCCGCCATCTATCAAGAACCAATAAAGCCGTTAAATGTGGTGAAGGTCAAAGTTCTGATTGATAGGTTGATGAGCCGAGACAGAGATATGGAAGAGGCTTCGGAGGTGGGAGAGTTACCGAAACTGTTTACCTGATGCTTACTTGATGTGCACTAGCTCAGATTTGACGAGGCAGTTACTCATTTTTTGCAACTACCCTATTGGGTCAGACCTGAGCCACCAAACTTATGCAACCTAACAAACTGGCATGGCCCTACTCCCCATAGAAAAGCAGACCCCAAAAGTCTATTCAGCCTTCCTATATGCATATAAGGCCAATATCGTAATTGCTTCGTTAAGACAATCTCAATTAGTGGCTTCAGCCCACCGCCGTTATCGGGCCCGATTTAAAGCTGACTCAATCACTGAAAGAGTCTCGGCTGCCGCTTTATCCCATGAGAATTCCCCAGCCCTTCTCAGTGCGGAGAACTGCAATTCTGATACTCTTTCAAGGTCTTGAGTCAACACAGCAAGTGCATGGGCAATTTCTGCTGTCGAATCAGGGTTGACCGTAACTGCCGCATCTCCGGCAACTTCAGCCATAGCTCCTCGGTTTGCTGTCAATACCGGTGTTCCCTGGCTATAAGCTTCGACAATTGGCAAGCCAAAGCCCTCGTATAGCGAAGGAATCAGTAGCGCTCTCGCCTCCCGGTAGAGCTTAGGCAATTGGTCATCAGTTATATAGCCAAGAATCTCAACACTCTCCTCTAGATCCAACTCCTGGACTTTTCCCTTCAATTCCGGCATACCCCAGCCCTTACCACCACAAATTTTCAGAGGGAGTGGATCAGTAACTCTTTCTCGATATAAGGAATATGCTTCGAGCAAGCGTTTGAGATTCTTGCGAGGCTCAATAGTACCCACAAAAAGAAAATACTCGCCTGGAGGGCCAGGTACTTCAGAAACTTCTAGAAAAGGGGCCTCATAAATAGTCACAATCTTTTCAGCGCAGCTGGGAAATGACTGCCTCAATTCATTTGCCGTTGCTTCTGAAACAGCAATAACTGAATCAGCCAACTTAACACCCTGAGGCATCAGCAGTCTTTCAAGCTGTAGACCCAAACGCGACATAGTCTTAGGGAAACGCTGCCATACCAAATCGTGTATTGTTAACACCTTCGATATCGATCGCCCAAGGCAAAGGGGTAGATGGTGGCGGGGAGACCAAAATAAATCTACATCATCTTTCCAGGCCCACAGGGGAAAAACCATCTGAGCAAAGAAAGTACTGAGACTTCCCTTTTGAATATTTGCCGATCGCACAGTCACATTAGGAAGCGACTCAAAATCAACCAGCAGAGGTTGGTGACTGTAAAGGTACCAATGATGCTCGCTACTCAGCATTCGCTCCAAAACTGCAAGGGTATAACGACCGATACCCGTAGTGGGAATCGAAAGTGGCCGAGCATCCACTGCTATTTTGGCCATTAATCTACCAACCCCCTCTCCATGAGAACCTCTCGGTAGAGCTGATGATGAGCTTCAGCCATTTTGTCAGCAGTAAATAACCTCTCGTAACGACAACGACCAGCGCGCCCCATTTCCTCTGCTTTCACAGAATCGGACCATAAATTTTCCATTGCCTCTCGAAGTGCAATAGGGTCGGCTGGGCGCACAACATAGCCCGTTTCTCCATCTTGGTTGACAAAACTGGTTCCGGTGCCAATTTCGCAGGAAATGAGGGGTTTACTATTCATCAATCCCTCAATCAGGGTTACGCCGAAAGCCTCCGAACGTAAATGAGAGGGGAAAACTACTGCTCGACACAATCTCATCAACGCGGCCTTCTCTTCATCGCTGACAAAACCGGCAAAATGTACGTTGGTTGCCCCCAGTTGAGCAGCCAAGGATTTCAAACGACTAGCCTCAGGCCCATTGCCAGCTATAACAACACGATAAGGTTGATTTGCAGCCGCTCGGACCAAGTACTCGAGCCCTTTATAATACCTGAGGACACCCACAAACAGCATAAAGCCTCGGCCAAATTGCATCTCGAGGCTTTCCGCTGTCTTATCCGAGGGTTCAGGGTACCCCTGCTCGGATACACCAAGGGGAATCACCTTCACTTTATCCCTATAAGCGGCAAGAACCGGGCTACTTTCCAGATAGTTATGTGACGTGGCTATAATGCGATCCGCACGGGCCAGGAATCTATGCATGAGAGGTCGATAGAGGGCACCTAACAACCTCTGTCTAACTATATCTGAATGATAAGTCACGACCAATGGGCGTGACCGACCGACCAGGAAATATGACAAGTCACCGAATGGCCACGGAAAATGAAAATGCAATAGCTTTGCTTTAGTTTGATACAAAGCCCCCAATAAACCTGGACCTACGCAACATGAAGCGATCGAGAACCAACGCTTCTTGGCAATTACGGGCAAATGATCATTCAACTTCAGACTGCGGGGGGAATCAGCCAGAGTGAGAACACCACACTTTTCTGTTTTTTGTGCGATTTCTAAAATTACCTGCTCAACCCCTCCTTGTGACTCAGGATAAAAGGTTCGATAACAGTGGAGAACTTCAAGCTCAGGATTCAAAGGAGACTCACTTAACAGAAGGGGTACGGGCCTGCCGATAACCTATTGTTTTATAACACATTAAGGTATAATAACCGCCCCAGTAACCCCGGTGTCAATGTGAGAATATTATTCTGTACCATGCAATTCGGGCCCGGGTATAACCAGGGAACCGAAAAATACATTCGCAATCTCGCTCAAGATCTAAGTAAGCGCGGTTGTGATGTCATAGTTGCGGGCGGCGATCCTGAAGGGATACTAACCGATCCCACACTTATTGACGAAGACGGAATTCGCCTAATTAAGCTCCCAACTTTTGGCTGGGGAACCACCGAGGGTGATTCGATTGAAAATTATCAGGCTTTACTTTCTGAGCTGAAACCCGATGTCGTCCATATGGTTAATCCAGCCCATATAGGCATTAATTTACTGGGGGCGGCCCAGAACCTAAACATTCCTTACTTCATCTCAATCACTGACTTCTGGTGGCTCTGCCCCAAGCATACATTGACTCTTAGATCCGGCGATTTTTGCTCAGGATTTGCTGACTATGAAACCTGCTTCCGCTGCATTGCAGAAACACACCCTAACAAGTTAGTAAAAACCGTCTCTCAGCTTCCAGTTACCAGAAATTATATTGCTAAAATTTTACACTTAAAGAACACCACATTCGCAACAGCGCCAGAAAGCAAGAACCGTAAGCAAATCCTGGCCTCAGCTCTAAATAAAGCAAGAAAGGTAATTTGCCTCTCAAAAACAAGCCTGAGACGGATAAAAGAGTACTACTCACTCAGTAATTGCCACTATATTCCTGCAGGCCTTTCAGATACTTGGTTTGAAACAGTACCTCACCGACAGACGAACACTACCCCGTTCGTAGTTGGGTTTCTTGGCGCTATTGCACCACACAAAGGCCTCCATACCCTCACCCATGCATTAAATGACCTTGGTGATTCAAAAGTCAAACTTAAAGTCGCAGGAAGAATATCCGATCACAGATATGCCAAACAGTGCCTAAGCTCCTATAAAATTACTGAATATACCGGCGAGCTTAGCGAATCACAGAGCAAAGAATTTTTAGACTCTTTAGACTTGCTAGTAATACCCAGCAACTCACCAGAAAATCAACCCCAAGTGCTGCTTGAAGCTGCCGCGAGGAAAAAGCCTGTTCTAGCCTCTAATACTCCAGGTTGTGCCGAGCTACTTTCCCCAATCTCCGTTTTCCCTGTTAATGATGCGAACAAATTGAAAGAGTTGCTATATATAGCAAGAAAAGACATATCGAAAATAAGTTGCCCCACTTTGGGGTTATCCTCCAAAGAAGTTTCTGACAAAATTTTATCCGAATACCAAAAAGTGTTTTAACCCCGTGATTTTTCTACAAAAACATCATAGAGACATCGTCTTCTACAAGGCGCTATGTAATTTACGATCTGAAGCCTCGAAAACCTATTTGAGCTTCCTCTGGTGGATCATAGAGCCCATTTTTTCGATGGCGATCTATTACTTTATATTTGCCGTTGTATTTCAAAGAGGAACAGATGACTTTGTCCCCTTCCTTCTTGTGGGATTGGTAGTTTGGCAGTGGTTTGCCCAATGCGTCAGCCACTGCTCAGCTGCTATTACCCAAAATCATGCACTAATCAGCCAAGTCAATTTCCCCAAAGTAGTACTTCCATCTATTAATATCGTCATGGACACCTTCAAGTTCAGTATTGTGTTTATGCTACTGCTAATTGGGTTATGGATAATGGGGTATCCACCCACATGGAGCTACATCTACCTTCCATTAATTCTGTTAATACAACTCCTGTTGAATTATGCCTGCGGCCTGATCGCCAGCGCGCTTATTCCATTTGTACCAGATCTCTCTAACTTGATTCCTCACTTGCTACGACTCGGCATGTATGGATCAGGCATCCTCTATACCGTCAGCTCATTACCAGAAAACATTCAAGATATTCTCGCTTACAATCCAATGGTCTGGATTATTGAGAGCTACCGCGACATATTGATGTATAACCAAATACCTAATGTATCTAGCTTGGCAATTTACACCTGCGCAGCTATATCGCTTTATGCCCTAGCGAGGCTGATAATGAGAAAGCTAAATCCCGTATTCGCAAGAGCACTGATGCAACAATGAGCGAAAGAAAGAAGTCAGCCATTAGCCTGAAGAATGTACGGGTGACCTATCGCTCAGGCATCCCCTTTACCCGAGCAACCAGTGTTTACAGCCCACTGAAAGATATTAGTTTTGAGCTTTATGAGGGGGATTCGCTTGGAGTTCTTGGTCGCAACGGTGCAGGGAAAAGCACTCTACTTCGTCTGCTGAACGGTATCATCAAGCCTGATGGAGGGAAGGTGACCAACCACGGACATAGAACGGCGCTACTCTCTTTAACTGTCGGCTATGATCAAAATCTTTCTGGTCGCCAAAATGCGGTAATTAGTGGGATGATGATGGGCCTAAAAAAACATTTTATTGTAAGCAAGCTTGATGAAATCAATGAATTCGCCGAGCTTGGGGAGTTTTTTGATCGGCCAGTCAAAAACTACTCTACAGGAATGAAACAGCGACTTGGGATGGCTGTGGCAATCCATTTAAAAACTGACGTCTTATTAATTGATGAAATTCTAGCTGTTGGGGATTCAAAGTTCAGGAAAAAGTCAGAGGCAGTAATGAAGGAGAAAATTACTTCAGGAGACACCGTAGTTTTAGTATCCCATTCTGCAGAAACTGTCAAGCGGCTTTGCAATAAGGCTGTATGGATTGAAAATGGTGTTGTGGCCCAATACGGAGACAGCAAGTCTGTGGTGGCAGCTTATGAAGAGTCACAGAAATAATGCGCGTTCTTATATACGAGCCAATGCCAGATATTCAGCGCGCAGATACAATCTTAGCAGCCGCACGTAAAGAGTCCGAACTTGGAAATGATATTTTATTATTAGTTGAAGAAGAGGTGCAGCTTCTTACCAGGAACCACATAAGTCAACCTCACAGCGTAAACTGCACAAACATAATAAAAGCAAAGATTGCAACAAGCGAATTTAACTTTACCGCCTTGCCTAGAAATAAAGCTCTAGCAAAGCAATTTTCAACAAACCCTCAAAAAGCGCTTAATGATATAAAACACTATCGATCACACTGCTTTCAAAAGGTGATAGAGAGCTTTAAACCAGAAAAGATAATAATCTGGAATGGCCTACCCCATTATCAACAAGATTTTATAGATCTTTCTCGCAGAATGAATCCAAATCAAAAATTTTCCTTCATGGAAGCTGGCTGGTTTCCGCAATCGGGAACTTACTATGAAGATCCCCTCGGAGTAAATGCACAAAGCTCGATCTCTACCACAAAGCCAAAAAGTATTAGCTCGGAAGAGCGGCAAAATATAAAACAGTGGAAACTGACATACAGGGGGAAATTTGAGGATAATAATATATCTGATAATGGGTATGTATTTATCCCTCTCCAATTAGAGACGGACACAAACATTACAAAATTCTCTCCATTTCGCACCATGAAAAGCTTTCTTGAGTGGGCCGAATATCACGTACCCCCCAATATAAGCATCATTACACGCCAACACCCTCTTGATCAAAGCTCCCCACTTGACCTACTCCCCAACAGTAGCCGAATGAAAATCGATAACAAAACCCCGCTCCACCAATTGATATCAAAGTCTAATTGCGTCTTAGGGATAAACAGTACCGTATTGCTAGAATCTCTGATATACGAGAAGCCTGTTTACACTGTAGGTAACGGAATTTTTTCGAGAAGTGACGCTATTATTAAGGTGGGTCTAGATGACATGATTCCCACTATCCATCTATACTCAGTTGAAAGGCAAGAGGAACTTATTCACCTTCTTCTCCAAAAACAGAAAAACCTTACCCCACCCAAAACTTATTTTTTAAAAAATATATTGTCACATACGAGAAATCAGAAGCGCTTAAACTATTCATTGTGTAGCATTATTCTTGCCGCCATAAAAATATGGATAAAAAACAAGCTAAAAGCTCTATAGAAAATAGATACCTTTGATACTTAAACGCAGAATCAAGCTTTTACAATCCTTGCTTTCGGATAGTAAGCGCAATTGGTAAGTGAGGACTCAGCTGGTAGAGCCGGCATCTCTCCTGACCAACAAGAGAAAGACACTGAGGAGCTACTACCAACTGAGCGAGAACAAACGATACCAGATTTACGGCCTGAGAAAAGCCGGACACACTCAAAAAGCAATAGAAAAACTGTTAGAGAGACACCCCTCAACGATCAGCCGAGAGCTGCGACGCATGCGGGGGTATCGCCCAGGGCAAGCACATAAGCTCTCGGAGCTTAGACGCCGGCAAGTGTATAAGGCACAGAAAGTGACTGATGGAGAATGGCAACAAATAGACATCCTAACTCGGAAAGAATTAAGTCCTCAGCAGACTGCAAGCTTTTTAAAGAAACACACTCGTGTATCGTTACATCATGAGACGATCTACCAACTCATTTATTTAGATAAGGCAAATGGTGGAGACTTATGCAAGCATCTTAGGATTACATCAAAGACCTATCGTAAGCGCTACGGTAAGTATGATCGGCGCGGAAAGATTAAAAACAAAGTGAATATAGATGAACGGCCAGCGGTTGTTGATCGGATGAATCGGATAGGTGACTGAGAAGGTGCCCTGTCAGGTCAATTTTGGTTTACGAATTTTCCCTCCAGATGCCTTTTCCATCTTCAAGTGTTGCCACCGGTGTGCGGCCGCAACATTTCTTACCCTGATGGGTGGGGTCATTATTGTAATATGCGAGCCATTCGTCTAGATCCTTTTGAAGCTCCTCTGCAGATTCGTATATCTTACGACGTAATGATGGTTGGTAGAACTCCTGTTAAATTGTTTTATGGAATCGCTCACAGATGCCGTTGGTTTGTGGATGCCTGGCTTTTGTCTTTGTGTGCTCTATTTCGTTCACACTCAGGTATAACTGATAATCATGCTGCTCTAGCTTCCCACAATACTCAGTACCGCGGTCAGTTAGAATACGCAGTACGGGCACGTAAAACGGTAATACACGGTCATTCAGGAGGTCTGCCGCAGTGATTGGTGTTTTGGTGGTATACAGCTTGCAGTGGGCAACCTTTGCATAGGTATCAACATAGGTTTGTTGATAAATACGGCCATCCCCCTTAAATGTCCCTGCATAGAAAGTATCTTGCGAGCCCAAATAGCCTGGATGCTGGGTATCAATTTCACCACAAGCCTCACCATCATGGCGCTTTCTCTCCAAAACCTGAACCTGTGATTCTGTGAGGATCAGCCCCTCCTCAGTCACCTTGGCCTCAAGGGCTTTTAATCGCAATTTGAAGTTTGCCAGGTCATGGCGTAACCAGATGCTCCGAACGCCACTAAGGGACACAAATACACCGCGTTTACACAGCTCATTGGAGACTCGCACCTGACCATGGGCAGGTTGCTGAAGGGCATAAGTCAACACAGCCTCTTCAATAGCAGTGTCAACACGGTTCTTGTGGTTGGGTACCCGCTGATTTTTTTCAAGAAGGGCGTCCACGCCGCCACTTGAAACAGCTTCCTTGTATCGATAGAAAGTGTCCCTCGATACACCAAGCATCTTACAAGCTTCAGAGATATTACCGAGCTCTTCTGCCAAATTGAGCAATCCGGTCTTGTGTTTGATGATGCGTTCATTAATATCGATCATGGGGTTTATCCTTGGTTTTGCTTCTAGGTTTAGGCACCTTTATCAAAACCGGTAAACCCCTCTTTTTCAAGAGAATGTGTCAGATTTGGTCTGAACTAATACACACAAACTACAGTCAAATGTGCAGCATAATCTTTGTTTTAAGAAGCCAGAGAACAATTCACTCTTACATCTGCGAGCGCGTATTCCGATAGACTTTCACCCAGAGAATTGGGTTTAGTAGTTAAATTTGACCTGATTGTTATCGGCTTCTCAGAAAGCTCTTCTTCAGGTCAAATTCAAAATACTAATTTTTTACAAGCAAAGCAGCATGTGCTTTCAGGTCGCAGCACTGAAAGCAATAGTTGGCTGCATTCTAAGCTACGGATAGCAACAAAGCTATTAACTCCCTAAATATCTTTAACATCTAAGAATGGAATATATGGCCTAGCAAGTGACTCTTCACTGCAGAGAAAGAGGTCAACATCCAGCATCTTTAAAGTTTGGTATGCATTAGAAAAATTCCATACTTGCACACTTGTAAATGGATCATTAGGCTCAACTACTTTTTCCATATAAAAGCGCGGCTGCTCTGGCTTATATTTCAAGTCAACCCCAACAAGGTATATTTTTTTCAACCCTAAATAATATGCCAACTGCAACGCAAGCATTGTTGTACTACAACCAAAATAAAATCCAGACTCTAGATCTGTAGAAAAGCCATCACGCCCAATAGACCTTACAAAAAAAGTATTATCGTTAGTTTTAGTCAAATCTGCCGACAACTCTTCACGCAAAATACATGGAGTATCACGTTCAAGCATTGTATCAGCTATAGGTCTTTTCTCTGGATTTTGCAAAAAGCGCCTATCTGTCAAGACGTAATAGTCTAGGCTAAGGCCACACCTCTCTTCAAGTAAAGGGGATGCATTTAGCCCAATATGGACAATAGAATCACTTTTCTTTTCATAGCTTAATGCGGAGGGGCCATTCGCCAAAACTACCCCTACCTCTCCTTGATGCCGCCTTTTAAGTGAACGGATATTATTGGAGGAGTTCTTCATACTTCTGCGCATAAATGCTTACCAGCTTCTCAGGTCTTAAATAATTATCAAAAAAACGTAATGATTCTTGCTGATACTTCAAAATTAGATCTGGAGATGATACTAGATCCGTCATCCTTTCAACACAATCATCTTCAGTAACCCTGAAAAAAGGGGGCTCGTCTAATGACCCCAAGCAGCTCATAAATGAAAGGTTTGAAAAGTAATCTGATCCATTTACACAAACTGTACCCGCGCCCAAAGCCTCCAAACTAACCTGATGAAAGCCTCCTGTAATTATTTCATCAACCGAAATTTGGCATGTCTTTCTTAGGGAGAATAACTCATAGGGCGTCAGGAAAGACTTTGGTCTCACATATTCAATTCTCCCCAGTGAAGATAAGGATGTTAAAGTTTCCTCTAAAACTTTTGATCCCTTCCCCCCCCAGCGAGCTTTACGTGAATGAGTGGGAGAGAACAGCACACGAGGCCTCCCCCCCTCAATGAGAGCAGGTTCAGGATTTGCTGGAAAGCTAATTATATTGGGAACTGGCTCATAATTCTGATACAAACGAGGATAAGCTTGAGCAATAGTAAAAAAGCGCTTAAATGGAAGCCCCATCATCTCAGTAGCATCAAAATACAATGGCCCCTCCCTTAATCCTGAGTGGGTCTGAAAGACATATGAAGCTGTAGGATTTAATTCATATATCTCGTCACAAACAACTCTATAAACGGCATTATGTATATGGATTACATCAGCGTTTTTAATTAACTCTACTGCGAGCCCACTATCCTTATTCGGCCTTCTATCCCAATAAACCCCCGAGGAGGTAAAGCTTCCACTTAAAGGCTTAGGGTAATCCGACAAGTAAATAAACTCACCTCGATGAGGAGTGTATCGGTTTAGACAATCAGCAATCTTGCCTGGGGAACCTACTAACGGGGTTAAAGAAATATGAACTATATTAATAGATGACTTCATACTTCACACCATCCTTCAATGATTTCAATAACAGCTCTAAAGGTTCACCTTCTTCTTCGGACCTCCAGATTAAATCTTTATATCTCAAATGAAGCTCCTCCCTAAGAAGAATATATTTTATCTTTTCCTTATTACATTCAAGCATTTCAACAAATGTTGCTCCTTTAATAGGACTGAATGACTCTGTCAAACAGAGGACACCGCCTATTCCTTTGCTATTTAGAAGCTCAATATTAGGGATATACTCAAGACCCCGATAGGCGGGCATAAGAATATTCTTCTGTTTTTCGCTGAGGTCAAGGATAACATTTACTAGCAAGTGCCTCAAAGATTCAAGAGAACCCTGAACATATGTATAAGAATTCTTCCGATCAACAGAGTTAATTACACTGTTACAATCAATCACGACAGATGCTATATCAAGATAATCTCGAAAAACCTCTTCATCCTGCTTCTCTGTCAGAACCAAAACAATATTGGAATCCTGGTTAACTTGCCAGTACATCCACGGTATATATCCTTTAGGATTCACAACCACTAAATTTTGATAAGAACAATAGAAACTTTCTTGCAGCTTTAAAGGTTTCAATCTCGTCATTAATACTAGCTTTTCACTAATAATCGCCTCCTCGTTTAAGAGACACACACCGAGATTTTCCTTTCTAAAACCAATGAAGTTAGAAGCGTTTTCAGAGGCATCCTTTAAAAAGTCACCAGCAATATCATTTCCTGCTGCAGGCATAAAAAATAGCGAGGAAAATCGTCCGTTTGTAGGTGAAAATTTCTTTCGGTAAATACCAAATTTTTTCTCACTCTTATATATCAAACTATAGCACGGATAACCACTGACAAGCTCCTCCTGACTTTTCCGCGCTCTAATAAAATCCGCACCATCTAGAACAACGCGATCGCCAGCTTGAATCGCACCGGAAACCCCAGTTGTCCCCATAAATTTCAATGGCGCAGATATCGCATTTCCAATATCATGCAGCAAAACACCAGGTGAAAAAAACACTTTTTTGGATGAGCGCAAAAAAAACTGTAATGGTTCGCTCCTTAATCTAAACCATACTAATTTTAAAATTCCAATCATACACTCAACCACTCATTGAATTTTTTTTGAACATATTCGATCCCAAGCCAAAACGCTCCATTAACACTATCAACTTTTTCATGAAATTTTGCAGAGTCCGGAGACGACTGCAGTGCATTTAAAATTATCTCTTTCGTTTTTTTTTCATCATCCAAACCCCTATAAACGATTTCATTATCCGCCCACTCACTAAATCCAGTATTAGGCCAAGTAATCACTTTCGCACCACAGGAAATAGCCTCATAAGCAACCATGGAAAAAGACTCAAATCTACTAGGAATCAGAACACACTTAGTTCTATGAAGAAGAGCCATCTTCTCTGACGGGCCTACAAAGCCGTGATTATCTACACTATTAAGTGCATATGAACTTACTGGCCTATCATCTCCAGCCACTGCAACCTTCAACTCCCCACCAAATTGACCAACAACCTTCAAAAAAACATCTATTCCCTTCAAGTACTGATACCTACCTAAGAAAAGAATATCTATATCTCTTTCAATTTCAACGACAGGAGGTTGCTCGATATAATTGAAGATTGGATTAGGGTAAATAGATACTTCCTTGCCCCTTAACTCACGCGACAATTCACTACACATTAATCCAGAAGGGGATGAAAGAAGGTCTGCCTTCCGTATTTGTCGGACCTCACGAAACTTCAATAGCTTACTAGGGTTCGCTCGATCATATTTTTGAGCGAGAAACAGAGGACAATGCAATCTAATGTGAGTAAAGTACCCAGCAGGGATCAACCCTCCAAAAGCTCTTGCGTCGGGAGCTTCGACAATTGTATTTTTTTTGCTAAATTCAGCTAAACTGCGGCTCACATACCCCCTCAAATCTCTCCTCTTTTCAGTGAAGTTAAAATTTAAAGAGGCTACATTTATACCACTTTTTGACAAGATTGTTTGCCTTAACTCTCTAGAATATATATCTATTCCAGAACTAGACCCCTCTTCACCACTATAAAAGGGGTTTAATATTACGTAATTAATCATATCTGCAATATCGAAAAAACTAAAATCAAGTAAAACAATCAATGCAAATAGTTGCACCCACACCAGCTCAGTTACGACAACTGCCAATTAAGTTTTTTTCGACAAATTTCATAAAAATTATGCTCGAGAGGGTGGACCAGAGTTAACCGATGAGGTTTTTTGTGAATACGAATGATATCTCCAGGATTAGTAACAACCTGCTCGTGTCCATCACAAGTTACATACGGATTTGTTGTATTATACTCCCCTACAACTATCTTAAATTCACTACTTCCCTCCACTACAATTGGGCGGCTGCTTAATGTGTGAGGATTTAATGGGACCAGAACAATCGCATCAAGTTTTGGGTGCATAATCGGTCCACCTCCAGACAAAGCATATGCAGTAGAACCTGTGGGGGTGGAAATAATAAGCCCATCAGAGCGCTGGGCATAAACAAACTGTCCATCAATAAAAAGATCGAATTCAATCATTCGAATAAATTCACCAGGATGAATAACAACATCATTCAACGCTGACCCCTTGCCTAAGGGCTTACCGGCCCTAGTTACGGACATATCCAGCAGAAAGCGACTCTCGGCCATATATTTGCCGACCAACACCTCACCCACTTTTCGCTCTACCTCATCTGGGCTGATATCAGTGAGGAAACCTAGGCGCCCACGATTAATACCGAGCAGGGGCACACTGAATTTTGCCAAGGCACGGGCGGCAGCGAGTAGGCTACCATCACCACCGACGACAATGACTAAATCACAGAGTTCACCTAGCTTTTCTTTTGAAGAGATTTGCGCGTTGAGGGCGGACACTGCCGCAGCAGTCTCTTTCTCCAATACAACTGTGTAACCTTCCCGCTCGAGAAATACCATAAGGCGCTTGAGCGAGACCACAGCACTATCACTTTCAGTGCGACCGATCAGGCCGATATTTTGAAATTCCGACACCGCTCCCTCTCAGGTGCCCGAACCTGGGCCTTGCGATTGTTGCTTTGCCTGTCAATCGCATAATCTTACTTTACACGTCGACAGAAAAAGGTTCCCAAAAATGTGACAGAATATTATGCCTTAGCTTGGAGTTAGAGTCGAACAAGGACGCCCGGTCAAGGGAAGCTATCGACCCAAAAAGGTTGTTTTTTAACCTAACTGCCAAGCTGTAATCCACGTCGCCCCTGCAGTCCGCCAGAATGGAGCGCCAGAATCTTAGTACCGCACTCGAAATGGCCAGCATTAGCCCTTAGGTGAATCGCATACAAAAGTTTGGCGGTATAAATAGGATCTAGAGGAATGCTGGATTGACGCTCGAAAGCCTGCTGAAATGCCTGCAATTGGCTGGGGTATTTACCATAGCCGTCACAATGATACTCGCTCATTAAATCGACACTCTTCGCGACGACTTGGTCACGCCTGCAAGCTTCGCTTGTTGATAGTGCCGCGAGCCAGCGCTGTGCGTCACGGCGGATAGACCCGCCCGCCTTCAAAACCTCAACGCCGCACACAGGAAAGCTATTTACAGCTGCTCTCAGCCCCCCAAGAGTTAGGCCTGTACCGCAAGCCACCCAAAGTTGATCAAACCTAATTGGCTTAGTAGCTTCGATAATCTTCCCCAATAAGAAAACCCCTCTCGCCCCAGCAAAGTTTGCCCCACCTTCTGGCAAATAGAGGTAATTTTGTAGCTCACCCCCTAAATGACCGGGAAATTCCTGCTGATTACGCTGCCTATATAGTTCTCGGGTCACAAACTTGAATCCCATGCCCAAGCGCTCTGCATCTTGCAGCATGGCACTCAGCTCTGGCGGGCGCTCACCGCGGATAATGCCAATGGTACGGTAGCCAAAGCGGGCCCCTGCAGCAGCAGAGGCATGTAAGTGATTTGACCAGGCTCCGCCACAGGTAATTAGGGTTTCAACCCCCTGCTCTCCCGCGTCGATTAGGTTGTAAAGAAGTTTGTAGGCTTTATTACCTGAAATAAGCGGGTCTAGCAGGTCATCGCGACGGATCCAAACCTCAACTCCAGGGAATAGATCACTGTGGACTTTCTGGTAGGGAATATCGCGAGCGGCTTCGGTGAAGTAATTCAGATCGAGATTAGTTAAATAGTGAGGAATAGAGCTCATCTTTCTGGTTTTTGCCGTAACAATAGCCCCCAGAACTGATCGTCACTTGGGTGAAGCCAAGGGTCCAAAGAGGGCTACATTGATCGAGAGGTACATCAATCACTTCGAGGCTACCCAACTGAAACTTGCACCCTGCCAACCTGCATTGCCTAGACTGAGGGAGTCTTTACGCTGAAGACAAAAGCTTCACCAAGCCGGCGATCCAAATTTTGTTACAAGTGATAATTCACAAGTTGAGTCAGCTCTAGCTAGCCTCTATCCCAGTGATGATCTGCAACCTTTATTAAGAGCCAAAATAATAAGCTTGTTTATTTCTGGGGGCACCAGGAAATACTCAGATCCAGCAAGCCTCCCACCGCCATCTGCTATTTTCTCAGCCTGCCGATCAGACCACGATCGCCCCCCCCCGCATGCGTCCATACAAGACCAACTTGACTCTCGCATACCGATCTTACAGATACGAAAAAGGCCCCATCTTTCGAGGGGGCCTTTTTCGTATCTGGCGGACCGGACGGGACTCGAACCCGCGACCTCCGGCGTGACAGGCCGGCATTCTAACCAACTGAACTACCGGTCCTCGGTAGTCAACTTCCACTTAAGGAAGTTGGTGGGTGGTACAGGGGTCGAACCTGTGACCTACGGCTTGTAAGGCCGTCGCTCTCCCAACTGAGCTAACCACCCGCTGCTCATCTTCTTTAAGGGCCTTGCCCCTTGAGCGAGGCGCATATTACTGGAATAAAATTTCCTGTCAACAATTTTCGCGCCAAGACCCACTATTATTCATCGGGCATGCTTTCCGAAGGTACAGACACCGGCTGCATCTCCCCCTCCCCGACACTTGCCTCCTGCAACAGCTTGCCCTGTCGATAGTCTGGATCTATTAAATGACCTGCTATCCGTACAGGAACCTCTTTAGGAATCAACTGCTCTTTCGGGCGCGCCAAGTCCTGCTCGTTGTAATTACATACCCCGGTTGGGAAGATGCGACGTAAATCATCGAGGCGACCCGAAATCTCTTCCGTATGGGAGCCGTATACGCCCTTTGCCAAGGCCCGCTCAACTGGCTGAAGCGCGCACTTAAAAATGTCATCCGTCACAGGTGCCCCAGCCACTTGCCTTGAAGTTCTGTGTGCCGGGTACTCCCTCATACATTTACCCTTTGGTTGGCCATTCCAGTCGCCATTCCAAACATCCGACCCCGATGCCAGTACATTACCTTCGCTGTCAAAGCAGCGGTCGATAGCATCCTCT
The DNA here is from genome assembly GCF_009363535.1 of Microbulbifer sp. THAF38. Classification (NCBI taxonomy): domain Bacteria; kingdom Pseudomonadati; phylum Pseudomonadota; class Gammaproteobacteria; order Cellvibrionales; family Microbulbiferaceae; genus Microbulbifer; species Microbulbifer sp. THAF38. The sequence goes on along the minus strand of NZ_CP045369.1, from coordinate 1,929,421 downwards.
GGTCGATTATCTACAACACCGCTGGCAGGATCATTGATGATGTTTTGCATCCAGCGGTCAACAAGATCTAAAGCATCATCCAGTGGGTTGTAGTCTTTGTGGCTCATCCAGATCAACTGATTATCCGCATGGCCCCGAGCTCTTCGAATACGCTCACGAGCAGTGAAAGAAGCGGAGCTATGATGCATATCCGGCTCTTCATCCAGATAGTGGCGCATATCTACAATTGGGATTTCCACATCCCCAAGGAAAACGTGACCCGACCTATAGATACCATTGATCGCCTCCATACTTGCTCGGCTACGCTTGGCAGGTTTCTCCAAAGTTCCCATATTGAGGTTTTGCTCACTCCAAACGGAAAGCTTCACAGGGAACAACCCACCATTTAAAAACCATAGCTTTTCTTGTGACTGATTCTGCTGGGCCTTCCAGCCACCTATGGCGGCATTGATTTTCAAGAAAGTGTCGATGCTGATTTCACTACCAACTAACGCTTTCAACCCATACTGAACCCCCTCATTATCCCAGGTAGTATTTGCATAGCCATTTTCACCAGCTCCGTAAAACTGGCGGAGGTTTTCCCAATGAGTCCAATGCACCCTCTCCGGTAAATCCCCAGCAAAGCTTTTGAAGAAATGCACAAAATTTGGATTGTTTACTAATGGCACCAAACCACGCCAACCATCAACACACTCAGTGGCGCCACTTGGCCGCCCCCTATAGCGACTATCAAACAAACCTGCCGCCATAGTTATCAGCTTGAAGCGACTATCTGCCTCAGGGTTCGCTGCTAGCCCCTGAATACGCTGGCGTTCCTCAACATCCTTCCAGCGGGGATTGTCGGCATCCAGAACATCAAAGAAATACTCAAGGGGCTCGCAGTCAAAGGCATAAATTGTCTGGGTCACCATATCTGGATAGGAATAGAGTGGAATTGCCGCATCCAGTAACCCTGGTGCATTTTGCGCGAATAGATATTGCTGTATGGCCCCTCCAGAACCACCGATGCCCACCGTATACATTGGCTCGCCATAAAGTGCCTGGAACTGTTTCTTGAGGCGTCGTGCCGTATCTTCAGCCAACCATAAATTGTAGTGATTTCTAGTTTGATTCGCTGTCGAGTACACGATGGCATAGCCGCGGGCCAATTGATCCATGCGCCGTGTAGTCACGTCCCCTTTGCTCAGATTGCCTTGGCGCCAGCCAATACCAACTCCACCGCGAAATTGATAGATCAGGCGGCGGTTCCAGTTACTGGCATTCGGTTTTTCTGCTGTTTCTCCCTCTCCACGCAAAGCAGCAATGGCGTAAAAGTGCCGGTTGATCGTGCCCGTTTCCACTCGAACGATAAAATCTACCTGGCGACCATTCACTGTCACCTTGTCAATATCGTTGCGCGCCTCATGTAGATAGTAAAAACTTCCATCGGTTGTACTGCGATAGAAGTAAGTGACCTCCGTGGCATGACTACAGTCCCGACTATAACCAATCACCTCTTTGGTTTTCTTCCCATCAGCATCTAAAGCAAAAACCGCCACTCCTTCCTTAACTTGGTTATCCACTAATGGCTGCCTATCCGTAATGGCGTTGCGACCACAGAAGAACGGGTATTTTGAAGGGCCCGTAAATAGAGTTTCCACAGGTCCGACCTCACCGATTGAGATAGGGAAAGGGAAATACTCTGGTGGGCGCGACATCATTCTTGGATGAGGACCTGCATAGGCAGGCGAGGGAGAATATTCGAGGGCTCCAGCTGGCACTCCCAGCACCGGAGCATCCACCTTGCCATGCACCTTTGGTAGTTTTGCATATGCGATCCAAGCGGCTACTCCTAGCACTCCGACCAACACCAAGAAAAATACAGAGAGAAACCAAGCTCCCCTTGTCGACATAAACGCCTCCGCAGCTGCCAACTTCTAAAACTGGTACAGGATGAGTATATGAAGGGATAAGGAGATCAACCGATTCTTGGCGCAGGGAAGGACTTATAAGAAGTAAGTATCAGAAGTGATGAATCGAATGGTCTGATAAATCCGATAGAAAAAAGGGAGGCCTTTTAAGCCTCCCTTTTTGGTATGGGCAGCTGAGAAGAACCTTAGTCTTTGGCAATAATACCCTTTTCCTGCAGAGTGGAAATAATCACCGCCACCTCCTGCTCCAGGGTCATTTCTGCCGTATTCAGGCGCAACTCTGGGGAAACTGGCGCTTCATAGGGGTCATCAATACCGGTAAAGCCTTTAATCTCACCAGCTCGGGCCTTTTTATAGAGGCCTTTGGGGTCGCGGGATTCCGCCTCTTCTAAGGGGCAGTCTACAAACACCTCCAAATAGGGCAGGCTTCCATCCTCGTGCATCTTTCTGACCAAATCGCGATCCTCGCGATATGGACTGATAAAGCTACTCAGCACCACAACCCCGGTATCCGCAAACAGCTTGGAGATCTCGCCGACACGACGGATATTTTCTTGGCGATCTTCAGCGGAGAAGCCCAGATTGGAGTTGATCCCTAAGCGTATATTATCGCCATCCAAGCGGTAGCTCAGAACTCCACGTGCAGCCAGGGCTTTCTCAACAGCTACCGCCACAGTGCTCTTGCCGGAACCAGACAAACCAGTGAACCAGAGAGTCACCCCTTTATGGCCAAGAATGCTAGCCCTGTTGTCACGAGTTACATCGCCATCATGCCAATGTACATTGGTTGCCTTGCGTTCAACTGTTGTCGTCACCGATCACTCCAAGATTTCAGATTCAATTCCTATACACCCCCGCTTGGGAAGAAGCACATGAGCACCACCCACCCCTGGAAGCCTGGGCGCCAATTATCAAGCATTTGAGCCGTATGCGTAAAGGTCCTGCTTATAGCATATTTAGCAGACATGGCCATAAAGAAACATAAGAAAGATTAGAAAAACCTCCGCCCCATTAAATGCATAGGGGGTAAAAATCACAAAACCCAATCAAAAGGTAAAACTTTTCTCCCACTAGATACGGCGAGCCCGCCGTCGCCCTTTACAAATTGTGTCAACGAGTATTTCCACAGTCACTCAAGGAGGAGGTAGCCGGTATATGGTATTGCTAGCTTTAAAGTCGGCATTACTACAGTTTGAGCATTGACCAACATACCTTTACCAAAGTTACTCACCTAAGATTCCACAAGCGCTCACCAGATACGCAAAGCTTTGTTATAGCATCAATCTTTAAGAAAAAAGAATACTGGGACGTGTCATTATTTCCACAGTTTCACCCACCGTACAATAAAATATATTTCAAGGAATGAGCTGAAGCAGATATCAGTGAAACTTTTCCATAGAAAATAACACGCTAAATAAATCGATATACAAACATGCTTCCTGAATACTTTTCATCTCCAGGCAACATAATCCCATAAAAATCCCTATAGGATGAGTACAACATTACGTAAAACCTTAGCTCTTATTAGAATTCACCTTAATTCCCTCAGATATATCAAATTAGTAGAGCTTTTAAGTAATATCTCGCAAGTTGCAAAACAAAGAAATACGCAGACCTTCAATCTCTTTCTGGTTTTTAAGCAACTAGCCAACTAAAAACAAAATCTCACAACATCGAGAAAATTGTTCTATGAACTTTCACTTTTACTGGTCTCTTTTTACTTTAATGTAGCAATTACCGCATTAGTTAGTCACTTTCAGCTAGGTATTAAAAGCAGCACCCTCAATCAAATGAGTAGCTCAGTTATGGCTTAAACAATGGGATCCACACCTGGAGCACTAGAGCTTTTATTAGTATTAATATTCAGTATGAATTATAGCGCTTCAGCGGGCGAAGTGTACTTCTTCTTGATGAAGCTGGTGAGATCTGCATTGCATACTTGCAAGCAAATATTCTACGAACCAGGGTAGCCATAAGTTGATCCTGTCCATTAATAGAATACTCATCTCCACAGCAAAAAGAGATCAACCCACCCAATGATCGAGTATCTGAAGCACTCTCGTGGGGTGCACTAAAAGAAATATGAGGGATTGTCGCGCAAGCAAGCCAAGAGGCAAACCTGCTGAGGATATATCTATTGATATCACAGCTTTACAAACTGCATAATTTTTTCACAGGGAAGGAGTCGCCGCGCTAGAATACCCTACACCTAATTTTCTATCTATGCACGTCTCGCCTAATTGCGATATTTACCGTGGTTAGCATCCGCTTCCAGATAGGCATTAGGCGCAAAGCTTCTTGGCAAATGGCCACCTCTTTAGCATAGTCATTTTCTACAGCAACTCTAATTACCTCGGATCTTGACTACTCAAAAGAAGGCTCACTATTTATTGACCGAAATCCAAGAGCGAAGCTATACGAATGACTACAAAATGAACAGGTCAGCCCCTTAAAACCTCCCTAGCTTAAGGTTATAAAGTAGTCTTCTAAAGCCCCCAGGGTACCAACTTTACTCATAACTAATTTACTGCAGCCTTACTACAACTTCACATCAGGAAAGGGGTTCTTATTCTGAGCTACTTAAAGTTCGCAAAGTAAACTCTAGCTAAAATACATTTCAATATAGATAACGATACATTCGCCATGCTAACCTCTGACCTCTAAAAGGCATATAGTAGCCCTACTTTTTGTAAGGCTTAGCTAGAAGAAGGAGGCAGATAGCCGATGGCAAAAAGTGTTCTGGATAGGTTCAAAATTCGCAAAGGGAAGGTTTTTGAGGCGCCACTAGAGGAGGCCTTTGGTCGCTTGGTTACACCTTTTGAAGAATTTATTCATCGCCAAAGTAGCAGTGGTATCTTATTAATGCTCTCTGCATTGGTAGCACTGATTGTTGCCAACTCCCCCCTACAGGATGCTTACAAGCACCTGCTGCACGTACCAATTAGCATCGGCTCCGGTGACTGGGAGCTTTCTCTTTCATTACACCACTGGATTAATGATGGCCTAATGGCCATTTTCTTTTTCTTAGTAGGGCTGGAACTCAAGCGTGAATTTCTAGTTGGAGAGCTCTCCGATCTACGCCAAGCGGTCTTACCTGTGATGGCAGCTATTGGTGGCATGGTGGTTCCAGCCCTTATTTACAATTCTCTCAATAGCGGCAGCGCAGCGGAACCTGGGTGGGGCATTCCCATGGCTACCGATATCGCCTTCGCAGTAGGCTGTATAGCACTTCTAGGAAACCGGGTACCCAGAGCAGTTGTAACCTTCCTGGTAGCCCTGGCCATTGTTGATGACCTGGGTGCAATCCTTGTGATTGCAATCTGGTATACCGAGCAAGTGAACACTACTGCTCTGATCGCATCCGGCTTTCTAGTTGTAACCATGGGTTTACTCAATGCTGCCGGAATTCGTCGCTCTTCAGCCTATGTTTTTATAGGCATTTTACTCTGGTATGGACTTTACAAGGCAGGCGTCCACGCAACGCTAGCCGGTGTCATTACCGCCATGGCATTGCCCGCTAAGCCAAAGTATGACCCAGTAGCATTCAGCACCTTTGTAAAAGATATTATTCGCAGCTTCGACCGCTATTTTCGCCCCGGGGACAAAATCATTGCTAACGATGCCCTCCATGCAAGAGTAATGGCCCTGGGTAACGGTGTAAATCTGGCTCAGTCCCCCCTGCAACGTATGGAAACTCGATTACATATCCCTGTGGGCTTTATAGTAATCCCTATCTTCGCACTCGCAAATGCGGGCATCCCTTTTGATAGCTTTAGCAGTTCAACGGCTGTGCTCAACCCAGTAACCCTTGGAGTTATTGGCGGCCTGGTTGTCGGTAAGCTAATTGGCATTGTCGGGGCCACCTGGATTGGCTGGAAACTTGGCTGGGGCAAACTCCCAAAGGCCGCAAACTTTCAGCACATCATTGGTGTAGCACTGCTCGCGGGCATCGGTTTTACAATGTCGATTTTTATTGCTGAACTGGCATTTAGCAGCCAATACGAGCTTTTGATCCAGGCTAAAGCCGGTATTTTGCTAGCCTCTGTAATCTCTGGAGTTGCGGGTTTCTTGATTCTGCGCAGCGCCCCAGCATCGGTTGACAGTGAAGATGAGCTCCAGGATGTAGCGGGAAGGGAAAGTTCAGATAACTTTCTGCCTCCTCACTCTGCTCCCTAGTAGATTGGCGGGTAACTAACTATTACCGCTCTTAATTTCACAATAGCAGTCGAGCAGCTACATTCTATAGTTAATCGACTGCTATTAAATCCCTTGAATAATTCCTTATGTAGACTCACTTTGTAGTGGTCTACTAAACCCTAACACCAATTAAGTTAATAAAGCTGTCACCAAAGATAGAGATGCTCAATGAGTAGGCAGTCAACGAAGTCAATCTTTCCTCCCAAATTAAGCTAGACGCTATCCGTCTAGCAGTAGATCACACCATAGTCTCAAAGACTGTTTTCTATGATTTGTCTACGTAAAGCCCATCCCAATCAAATTCTCACCAGAGTGACATCGCAATGAGCGTAATTTACAATACTGTTCGCTGTAGAGCCGATAAGAGAACTTAGACCTTTCTTAGAATGCGTCCCCAGAACAATTAAATCGACATTTCTTTTTACAGCTTCCTTACAAATAACTTCATAAGGTTTACCCACCTTAAGGGCGCGATTCTTTTTAGCGACACCGAAGGATGAAGTAATCTCCTCAAACTTAGGAATAGCATCCTCTTTAAGTTCCCGTTGATAATCCTTAGGGAGAAAGCTATAAGGAAGCACATTCAATACTATTAAGTTACTTTCATGCTGCTTAGAGAGATCTACTGCCTTTGAAAGCACAAAGCGGCCCTCCTGGGAAGCCTCTATAGCGCAAAGAATTGTTTTATACATCTACTCTCCCCATGATAATGACAATTAATATTTAATAAAATTGACCAACAAACGAACCAACAACTTTATCCGCAAGATTGATTACTACGCAAACAATCTCTACCCTGCACCCAACCTATAGCTAAAATAAATGACAATTTTTACTAACACTCATACTCTAAGTTTATGCTCACCCTAGTGAAGTATTTCACAGCTCTCGCCACAGGTACCTACCTTCTTAGGTACAGGTATTAAATTACCCCACATGTTATGGGTGGTTAGTTGATACTAGCGCTCCCCGGCATCTACAAGCGCCTGATAAATACGATCAGGGTAGTCACCAATTATTCCATCTACCCCCAATGATATACTGCGCTCAATATGGTCCGCATCATTCACAGTCCAAAGGTCTACATCCACACCTTTTTTCTGAAAAAAACGCACGTAAGGTTTGGTTGTTATACTATATGGCAGTTGCGCGACATCAAATTGAGGTTTGAAAGCCCAGCCAAAACCCGAACTCCAGGCAAGGCTTGCCTCCACAAGCTCACCTATGGTTGCACTGGTCCTGACCTCACCCCCGCTAATTTCTCGAAAGTGTCTCATTGCTTTGCTATGCTGGCTCGCAACAGTCACTCTATGCTCCATCCTGTAGTCTAAAATAACCTGCCAAAGCACTTCTGAGAGCCTTTTGTCGTTAGGCTTGATTTCCACATTAAAGACCCCATCAGGGTATCGCTCAAACAGTTCATTCAGCGTCAACAAAGTAAGCCCCTGATTTCTGAAAGGGTAGGTATTGCCTTTATCCAGGGTAAACTCATGCCCAGCATCTAGGGTCTTAATTTCACCCAGAGTCAAATCATTAATTTTATCGGGTACTCCAACATTGTCTTTGAGATCTGCATCATGATTTATGATGATGTGATGGTCTTTCGAAAAATGAACATCCAGCTCCAGAATATCTCCCCCTTGCTCTAAAGCCTTATCGAAAGCCAGCGCTGTACTCTGAGGGTACTCACCAGATGCCCCCCTGTGCGCGAGAATCTCAACAGCAAATGGCTGGCTGCAAAAACCGAAACCGAGAGCAAGACAAATAATGAACTTTATCAATTTATTCATTTAGGTGATTCCCTTAAATTTTTAGATGTTTATTTTCCCCCAACCCACTACCACACAGACTCACTGAAAGGTTAAAAATAAATTAACCACATATCAATACCCCTCACATATATTCAAATATATTTTATTTTCCTGTTTAACTGACATACATCCACACCCTAACAAATCAAGCCAAAGCAATTAAACCTAAGCAGTAATCTACCTTAAGCCTGCGCATTTAACCAAGGCAACCAAGATTCAACCCAACCACCTGTATCGGCATATATATTTCTATTTGCTCACTCTTACATATTCATCCCGGCCTTTCTGATGAGCACAATATAGAAAAATCAATTTTTCTTATAGAAAATCCTATGCCAGCATAGAATAGACCCAAAGGCATCAATGAGTTAACGCGACATTATCAATCTATTCTTGTAAGTACCTGTAAAAAGCTGAAATAAGTATTCCAAAGCAACCTATCGCCTACCTCTCCAAATGGATACTTATGTGAATCCCATTTTTTAAATTAAGAAGAACACAATGAATAGATATGCACTATTTAGTGGCTAGTAGCACTCTCAACCTAATGATGGGTAGAGCAAGTGACTTTATCCACTCAGCAATGACCACTGAGGGAACAAAGTAGAAAGCAACCAAGATTCCCAAAAAGGGGACGCATTAAATATTGGATGCAAATCTTCGATAAAGAAACAGACCAATTAACGATCTATAACATAGCAGGCGGAAAACTCAGAAAAAAAGGAAAAACCCTAGAACCTCCAGTGTAACCAACTATGCCCGCGCACTGCGGGCCTTTTAGGTGAAAGCAGCTTAAACAAGAAGATAGGCCATAAGAAGAATTTTTCAGTGGAAATAATAAAAAAATACCACTTAAGTAGAAAAGAACAAAGCTCGGGTGAAAGCTCTTAATCTCCCATCGGATACCAACATGGACCACTACATGTGTACATGCTCTAGAGCCGGGGCAATATCCAATAAAACTACACTTATAATTATTCTTCTACTCTCACCACATCACCAACAAGTGCAACGCCAGCCATAATCGCGCCAGCTCCACATTTAAAAGTGGCATCACTAGCAGTCATATTACCCTTGTAATTCGATCTAATATTCACTACGGCATTTCCCCCTTCTTTTTCTGCACGCTGCTTAAGCGACTTAATAGCAGATGCAAAAGCCCACTGACAGGCAGCTTTGTCAGACTTTCCAAAAGCATTAGTCTTCTTATTTGAACGGAATTCTCCGAAATCCTGTAGGATCTTAGGATGTTTTTGCTGACCAAAATAGAAAATTACACCCTCACCAACAGCTGAAGATACTTTTGGGGTCGACATCGCTTCTTCTACCGAGTAATCACTAATATCATCTCTAGCTAAGGCACAGGTAGAGCCAACCATCAAAACCATTGCAACCAAAAAATTTTTCACTTTTATTTCCTTACTTATTTCGAAAAGGGCAACTTGATTACTTGACAACCACTTGAGACATTCAACTCTTCCAAAAGGGCTCACTAATAACCATCTTCAAACTAGCATCGTAAACCTAAAGGTTGAGTTGAATCTCACTATCTCACTATCTCACTATCTCACTATCTCACTATCTCACTATCTCACTATCTCACTATCTCACTATCTCACTATTTTAACATCATAAATTTTTATTTCGCACTGAGTTAATTGGCACTGTCACCTTCTATTACATTTTCAATATTAAGCATCAAGAAATACACCTGTCATTACCTTTGAACACTACTACGTCCCGGCAAAGAGAAGCGATTCCAAGGTTTATTGGTACCATTCCCCAAAATACATTTTGGTTTTTAAGATAAAAGCAACTGTAAGGAATAGACCAATGGATGGAGTCTGCACCTCTACCACCCATTAGAAAGACACTGATAAGCTACTTCTATCCTGAATAACGCATGTAATAAAGCCTACTCAAAAACAAACTGTCACTTATGAAGCCCAAGAGCAGTTACAGATTATATATCATCCACTACTCGCTCCCCAGGGATTAAAAATATCGACTACCAATTCTATACCACTCTCTCCAGCCCCAGATTTTTTAGCTTTGAGGAAACTGATGTTGATCTATATCTTTCCTATGGAGATCTCGACAATTTATTTAACAACACAACCAAGGGGTAAATTCTTGACCTAAAAAAACCCAGTACCCAGTACCCAGTACCCAACTATAATCGCATCTGTAAATGTCCCAGCTCAGGCTCTAGCCTCAACTAGTAATAGACCAGCGTTGCCGGAGCCATATGTCTCCTCAGCTCCGACAGCGAGGAACAACAGCAACATAGAGCCCGTTGGTAAAAGCTTGCCTTTTTAGTGAGCTAAAAGCCGTATGATCATAAAGTCATTAATTTTTCGTGATTCTTAATGCTCATTGCGAAATTTGCATAGATACTGGTGAGCCTGCCTCCCAGATAATATACTCTTGGCTAAATAGTGGTTTTCTCCTCGGTATCAATAATACTGTCGGCAATACCCCTCCACGTATCTCCGGTACATCGCTGAGGGCTCTTTAATAAAATTGAGACGGAGCACAAAGAAACTCGTCAATCACTCTTACTCGCCCAACTTCCAGGTAATGGAACACTTAACCGGCGTTTCGGAAAAGTGCCCTACTCCAGGGATTCGATGGATAATTCCATAATTAACCTCTTAAGTTGAAGACTTAACCGTCCAGGCCGAACCGCCGCTGCGCTGGATCGACATTTCACCAGTGACCAAACTGTTCTGCTGAAAATCAAAGGGGAAGTCAGCCACATAGCCCTCGAAGGTGAACCAGGTGCGGGTAGTCGGCAGGGTCCACTCACCGGTTGTCACTGTGGGCGCCTCGGTGCCATCACTCCAGCCCACTGCCCATTTCATATTGTCCACCGTGTCATCTTGGGACAGCTCATGCAGGCGTTTATGGACCGCATTTCTTGGATCAATTTTGAGACCTACCGACGCCTGCCCCGGTGTACGCAGACCCCGTTTAAACTTTTTATCCAAGTCCTCCAGAGAGGTATCGTCGAGCTGATCCGCCGGGTTGCCACCGGGGTTAAAAGAATTCAACCCGGTCACTTTCTTCACAGAGTCATCTGCCGGGTCGATAAAATAGATATTGGTGCCCTGAGCCAATTGAGACATAGGGGTTCTCCCGTTGCTTTAATGGAAATAAAAGTCCGACGCGGGGTGCGTCATTCAGTGGAATATTGGGCGGTATAGGTCAAGCGTACCTCACCCAGTGGGTGATCCTGATCCAAGGCAAAATCGGTTTGCGAGAGTGCAAAAATCTCACAGGCACCGCCCAGGGTTCGATCCTGCAGGACGCCCTCTACATCCTCAGAAGCCTGATCCAACAGTTCATAGATATCCCCCCGGCTGTGAACTACCACCGACACAACAAGATCCAGCTGGCGAGTAGTGCCCGAAAGTTCCTGTTCTGTTTGTTCCGTTGCAAAGCCGACAAAGATTGCCGACAGCTTTTCCCGCTCGATGCCTTCCGTGGTGCCTGCTGAGGGGAAGTTGTAGCCTGATAGGGTTTGCAGATTGCTGAGTACGGCATCGCGGATGGTGATGCGTTGGGTCATTTAGGGTGTGCTCCAGGAATTTTGGGCATAAAAAAACCCGCTGGTGCGGGTTTAGTATTTACGATGTAGTGTCTTCGTTTGTTAAGCGCTTTCTGGCACGATCTTGTAATCAACTTCTTGCCAAGGCCTGCCATTTACTAAAACGACTAATTTATAGTCTCCGTAAGGGTCGCCGGGTTCGAGGCGATAGCCAACTACTGAGCGACCCTGATATAAATTAACTCGAGATTTGATACCTTCAGCATAGTCCTCCGGTGAACCTTCAAGATTTCCGGATATAGATTTAGGCGCTGACGGAAAATAAATAATAGTTTGCACACTGTACAGTTCATAGTGGCCAGGATTAATTTTGAAACCAAAATATGGAAGTTTCGTGGCCACTCTGTGTGGAATAATAAATTGGTTTTCAACTACATCAAGTGTGTTCATTGAACCACCAACAAGAAGCCCAAATTTAAAATCGAAAATGTCGGCATTTTCTGTGTTTTGGGTAGCACAGCTCGCCAACAAAAAAGCGAAAAAAATTGTTAGAACACTCTTCATATTTTTCTCAGATGCATAACAGTTCATTCAGAAGAAGCTAATCGCTACTTCAGTTTATAATGGGTTTTCAGTACCATTTACCAGGAACTCAGAAGCAGCCCAACGTCTAGAAAATATCGCTAGACTGAACGTCTTATTAAAGGTGAACTGCCTTTAAACCACCACAAAATTAACACTGGCAATACAAGCATTGGCACTTTGTTTAATTGCCACGCCCCCGAAATAACTAGCGTGACTTGATGTAAAACCAGTACAGCTATGGCTAAAAAATACGCCCAATGCTTGTTTACAAAAAGGCCTGCCATAGATACTACCCACCCAAACATCAAAACAGCAGTTGAGTAGAAATACCATTTGTCAAAATTGGCTAAAAAAGCATCCTTAGACAAAATGTGAACCCACAAAACACCCAATACAAGCAATGCTGTTATCAAGCTACAGGCTTTTCTGATAAATTTTTTCATAAAACATATTGAACTGTGATTAGTAACCTTTACTCTTTCACACAACCGTTAAGATCCTCAGGCTCTACCTTTTCGCCTTTCTTACCATCAGTAATATCGTAGATGGAGACGAGGCAAAAATGACGAACTGGAAATATATCCGCTTCATAGTGTTTATTACTCTCTAGGCTCATAGCCTCAGTGCCTCTACAGATTGTTCTACCTGATTTATTCACATGAAGCACAATACTTTTGTTAGCTTGAACATATACATTTTCGCTATCCGAATAGCTTTCAGCCCTTACAGTTCTAAAGTTGACCGCACAACCTTTTTCGTTTAGCTCACCTAGTTTGTATAAAGTGTTGTCATCTTTTGGCAATTTTAATTTAGTCAAATTACCTGTTTGAGGCGGCTTATACGTTACAAGGACAGAATTACAACCCACAATGGTGAGTGAAATGAGAATAAGAAAAAAACTTTTCATATTGACAGTAAGTTACCACATTTAAAACGTTTAAAATTTGAACACACATAACGCCCACCACACCGGCTGGCAACTTATTGTGAGTCCAATACACACAAGGAAGCTTATTTATAACATTTTAAGAAGAGCGAACAAAACACCCCCCTACCCTTCCACCAACACCCGCCAAACCACCCCATCATCCGACAGCCGCTTGCGCACTGAATACGCCCTCAACATCCGCCGCAGCCCTATCCAACAATTCATAGATATCCCCCCGGCTATGCACCACCACAGACACGTCAAGATTCAGTTGGCGTATGGTGCCCGAGAGTTCCTGTTCTGTTTGTTCCGTAGCAAAGCCCACAAGGATGGCCGGCAGCTTTTCCCGCTCGATGCCATCGGTAGTGCCCGATGAGGGGAAGTTGTAGCCAGATAGGTTTTTTAGATTGTTTAGGGCGGCATCGCGGATGGTGATGCGTTGGGTCATTGGGGATGTTCTCCAGAAATTTTGGGCATAAAAAAACCCGCCGAAGCGGGTTTCGATATCAGTTTACTCTCAACTCAAAATACGTTGACTTCCAAGATTTACTATCACTCTTTATTGGTTAACAATGCACTTGATGATTGATACATTTCACGCAAAACAACTGCAGCAACAATCCCAGGAATAACACAAAAAATGAAAAAAGAGTACACCGTGTAAAATCTAGACTCCCCAAAAAAGAGAGCTGCCATCGTTATATTACAGACTCCACACAAAAAACCACCAACGACATAAAAACAAAAATCACTCTTTAATATAGATTGAAAAAACTCAACGATTGCAGAACAAATAAGCGCCGGAATTCCAAGAAATATGAACTGAACAAAAAACGCCAGAATGAATAATTTATAGGAATTAGAATCTGTCAAATTATTAAAACCACGAGGTAAAATTACCCATATCATAAGAAATAGAGCCCCCAATATAATGGGAAATAAAACCCCAACAATCACCCTCTGAATTCTCTTGCTCACAAATCAATAACCCCATAAAAAATCTAACCCCAAACAAACAGACCAGAAAAGGACAGAGCTAACCAAGTGCAGACAACCATATAAATCTATCTTTTACAACCTATTTGCTATAACGACGGCATTTCCCACCAACCACAATACCGAAAAAGCCAGAAGATATGCGAATGGAAAATAGCTTCCTTGTGACAAATAGTACCTCCCATTACTGGCTAAATACGCATCGTACACTTCACCTACATTGAACTCTTCGAGATAGCTCCTCTCTGTAGACCATATCTGTTTTCGCCCAATTGAAACACCAAAAGGGAATATTCCCGGCTCAGCGTCTATCCTTTCTTCTACAGGGGAATTTGTTGCTAAATTAGTTGCTTCAAATTTAATACGATCGCATTTTTTTCCCACCCCGCATGATTCCGAAGTTAGATATGCTTTTTCAATTCTTAACTTTTCTGGAGCAGTGTTTTTTACTGAATATACGATCTCAACTTCATTTGGCGCCCCAACAATGAAGAGAATCGAGCAACCCCAAGCAGACAAAAGAAACACTGCCCGCAGCTTTTCCAGAAAACTTAGATGCTCCATCGTCCATTAAACTCACATAAAAATTTTAAACTAACTTACATATCAAATTTCAAAGCGAAAATAAAATGCAACCAAGAAAGCCGCTTTCCTTTATAGCATCAGGCCATTTCTAAAGCAGAAATTACTTTATCTGCCATGACTCTATACTCTTTTGCAGAGACAGCCGAAATATTTGCATCACTTAAGTGAACCGCTTCATTTCGAAGCCTTCGCAATGACTCCAACATTTGCAAAGTTCCCTTACCGATAGAATCATAGTGAATCGAATTCATCGCAGCCAATGAGCTTCTAAACGGCTTTTCCTTAGAAGCATCAATTCCATGTCTTAAATTATATCCTCTTACTGCATCTTCGACTCTTAACCAAGATTCTATTACCGATCCCCTTGGTGATAAATCCGACAACTCATCAGAAACAGTAATTTTTGTATTAAGCTCTTCCGTTTCTAGAGAAAAAGAGGCGTTCTTAACTGCTGCATTGAAATCAATCTGAGTCTCTTTGTGGGAAATTCTGCTGACTTTTTTTGCCAAATGCGAAATTTCTGACTTTAAAACTAAAACTATAATTACGATACAGACTGGCCACACCAGTGAATCAATGATTGACGCTATTGCTTCCATAATCTCAACTCATGTCGACTTAGCAAGAAATCCTAGAGAACATTCTTTGTAATTTCCCACTTTATATCTGCATAAGATATTTACTAAGAGTAGTAGATATGCATTAAGCGAGTCATTAAAATATAAATTATTGGTACAAATGTACAAAAGTCTACTCTAAGAAAACTCAATAAAGTTGGGCATTTTCTCCGCTTTATAATAATTTGGGAAGGGCATATACTCCTAAGCATCCACCAGCACCCGCCAAACAACCCCATCATCCGTCAGCCGCTTGCGCACTGCATACTCCACACCGCCAAGAGTAATCACCGCCTCGGAGTTGTAAGCCCCTACCTCACTGACCAGCAGACTCAACTCGATACGCGGCACCCGCACACGTTCCTCATCTTCGAACTCGTCGATCTCTTGATCTTTAATCACTCGGCAAGTAATAGGTTCAGCACCGCTACCGTCTGTATAGATAGCAGGCTTGCCCCATTTGCGAAACGCGCGCTCTGCGGCTCGTTGGTCCAGATCCATGGATCACCTAGGCCTTCACGGTGCCCGGTACGCCGGTAAACTTGACCGCTAGGCTGGTCGCGCCATTCCCTGCGGATTCCGCGGCAAAGGCGGTAGGGCCGGTGATATCGCCGGTTGCGGCTGTTGCAGCACTATCGTCAAAGGCTGCAGCAGAGATATCCCAGGTGAGTGACTCGCCCTGGCCAATCACTGCACCGGATACCTTGGGCACCGTAAATACGCCATCAATAGCGATCACCCCGGATTCACCCACGGCGATATCATCCATCGCCACACCCAGGACCGCACCTGCGATTACCACCTGGCCAGAGGTAATCGCTGCGCTGGTGTTGTTGGTGAAATCGAGCATGCGCCCGTCTTGTACAAAATTCGTAGCCATATTCTTTCTCTCAGTGGGTAAAGCAGTCGAAATAAAAAAGGCCGCGTATTGCGGCCCTTTCCGGTTTAATCTCAGTTGGAATTGAGGTTAGGTCTTGGGTGTTTTCACCATGCCTTTCGCATCCCAGGCTTTCGCAGCGGCATCCAGGCGGACTTTGAATTCCACCCCATCGACACTCCAGCCATTTTGCTCTTCTAAAACCGGGGCCTGCTGGCCATCCAGATAGAGCACTTCGATGGTGTCATGCGCTACCGGGTCGGCATTGAGGTACCAGCCGTTATGTCCGCTAAGGCGCGCATCAGAGAGCACTTCGGCGATATTGCGCACGCTGTTCGGTGTGGTGTTGTTTTTAGTGGATTCTCCCACTTCGAATTCGGATTCCAGGGCAACCTTTGCGCTGCCCTCGTCGGCAATATCACAGAGCAGGAACTTGGGCCGGATATTGAGCACTGCGCTGCCATCCTTTTGATTACCCATCAATACCCGTGCGGCGTCGATGCTGGCGGTGTTGATTAGAGCGGCGCTGGCCAAGTTGCCATGATCCGCATGGAACAGGGCTTTTCCATCTGCCATTTCGGGATTGTTGAGCAGGATACTGAATACCAGATCCCCCACGGTGCGCACAGCGGCGAGGCCCATCTTTTGCGGGATTCGGGTGAATGCGCCCAGGTCGTCATTAATGATGGCCTGGCGAGTAATGGAGAAGAGTTCCCCGTAAGTGGCTAGTGCGGCGGTCTCGGCGCGTTCGCCGATACTCACATATTTAAATTCTGCCCCCGGTGCGACTTGGCGCAGTGAGGGGAAGCTGCCCAAGTCTGTGCGGGTGGTGAGTTTAAAGTCACTGAGGTTGCCGACACTGGTAAAGCGCGGGAAGATTTCCTGTGCTTCTTCATAGCCTTTGAGCATAGATTTATTGGCGATATTGCCGAGCACCGTTGCGAAGTCACCCGAACTATGGGTAAAGGCTGCGGCGACCACACCCATTCTGTCGAGTCCGGACAAGCTTTGGCCGTGGGCCTGCATGAGGATGCGGGCAATCTCCATCATGGTGTAGCCACTGAGTTCATTGCCTTCTGTGCGCTTTTCACCGAGGGCGCGCATGGCAATCGCATTTTCGGCATCGGCTTTTAAGCGCTTAATGCCCTCACCTTCATGCACCACTACGCTGTAGCTTTGCACGGGGGTTGGGGTTTGGCTGCCGAGGGCTGTGAGCAGTTTGTCTTTGGCTTTTTCGGCGGTGCAGTCCATATCATTGAGACATTCCTGCATCACAACACTATGTGCTTCGAAGCCTTTAAATACGGCTGTGATAGTGTCTTTGCGCTTTTTCTCATCCGCGGCAAATTGCGCTCTGGCATCGGCGGCAATCTGCGCTTTCATTTCTGGGGTAACCTCGGGCGCAGCGGTTGCAGCTGGCGTGGTGGAGGTAGTTTTAGGCATGGCTTGCGCTTCCTTGGTTTGGGTTTGGGGTTGGGGTTGGGTTGAGTTGCCTGCAACCGCAGACGGGAATCTAAATTCAGTGGACCCCTACACAACCAATGCACTAATGGCTTGAGGGGTATTTTTGAATTGGTTTAAGTGATCGGCACTGAAGCTGGCAGCCATTTCCATTGCTGCGGTGGTATCGGTGGCAAAACCGGCTTCCACGGCTTCGGCGCCGGTATACCAAGTCTCGTCATCCATCACTTGGCTGATTTCCTCATCCGACATGCCGGTGCGCGAGGAGTACAGGCTTTTCATGGTGGTTTTCACTTTTGCCAGTAGGCTCTTGGTTTTTTCCAGGGCGCGCTCATCGCCTCGTACACCGGCACTGGGGTTGTGCACCATGTAATAAGCGTTTTCGGCAATGTGAACCGTGTCCCCGGCTAAGGCGATCACACTGCCCATACTGGCTGCGATGCCTTCAATCCAGGTTTCCACCTCGGCTTTGTGATCTTTGAGCAGGTTGTAAATGGCGGTGCCGTCGAACACATCCCCGCCAGGGCAGTTGATATGCAGATTGATCTTGCTGACATCACCGAGCGCTTTGAGATCGCGGGCAAAGTCTTTTGCAGTCAACTCCCAGTAGCCGATGTAGTCATACAAATAAATATCGGCTTCACTGGTATTGGCGGCAGCGGTGATGCTGTACCAGGACTTATTCGGCATGGCTGCCTCCTATTCAGATTCAATTTCTTGCGCGGGTACGGCTTCGCGTTTGGTTGGGGTGGTAATGTCGTTTTGTTTGAGCTTCCGCTGCCAGGCAGCAGTTTGCTTAATCACATCATCTGGCCTTTTGCCACGGCGGCGGATGGTCTGCTGTGGGCTGGCCAGTACATTTTCCAGCAGGGTTTCATCGGCGCTGGCTTCATGGACCGGGTTAATCCAGGGCATCACCGGGGTAATAAAATCGACATGCATCAGCGTGGATGGATCGACATCACTCGGCACTTTGAAGGCATCCGCCAGTAAAGCCATTTGCACCCAGCGGCGGGTGGCCGGCTCTACAATTTCCTCACAAAATTCCAGGCTGAGGGTTTCGTAATTGGTCCACTGCTCCACCAGCTCCTGGCGTTGCGAGCTATAAGTCCCGTTGTAGTTTTTGCTGATACTGCTAAAGCTGGCCATGGTGCCGGCGGCGGCCATGCGGTGCATGGTTTCTAAAAATGGCGTTAGCAGACCACTGGGGCGATTGCTCTGAATGGTGCCGACTGATTCCCCAGGGCGGAGATCGTCATAGATGGCACCGGCACGGATATCGAGGGTGCGGTTTCCTTCATCATCCCAAGTATCATCATGCTGGTACTCAGTAGGGCTGCCCTTTTGAATAAAACCCACCATGGCTGAGGCAATCTTGGCGGCAACGCGCTCGTTTTCTTCATAGTCTTTAATATCAGTAAGGCGATTCATCACCGCGGCAAAGATGGAAGCCCCACGGGTTTGGTGCAGCCTGCGCACAAACTTAAGGTGCTCAATATTTTTGGCACTATGGAACCTGCGCTTCATACGCCAGTTCAATGAGGCACCGGGGTGCTCGTCGTACAACCAAAACCCCGCGGGCTCGCCCCAGGCAGACTTTTGAATGCCTTGAACAATGCGCTTGCTGGAGTCGCTGTAACTGACCGGTAAGAAATCCGGTTCCAGGCATTCGATGGTGTAAGGCACATTGGTACGGTGCTTTAAACCGGGCACTGTGCCCTGCAGGTGCCGCATTAAAGTTTCACCATCGCGCAGCCAGGTATTACACAGAAGCCGCTGCGCTTTGCCCCAGCTGAACTGCCGAGTACATTCCGGGCGCCGTGCCCATTCCTTGTGGGCATCATTCATTTGGCTGGCGAGGCCGTCATGGATATCGCCATCCCAGGTTTTGGGCTGGAATTCCACATCGATACCGCGCGGGCCGACAATGTTGTTCACCAGGGTGGTGAGAATGCCAAAGGCAAAATCGTGGTTTTGCTCCAGGTGCCGGGCTTGGCCGCGCAGAGTTTCCACGCTGCCTCCCAGTACCAGATCACCACTGCGGTTATCACCGGGGTTTTTGCGCAGGCGACTGGGGCGCGCGGCTTCATAGGCGGCGGCGATCTCCAGGGCGCGCCGGGCTTGTACACGGCGCAGGGCAGCCTCGGGTGCAAAAAACCCGATAACAGAATCTAATTTATTCATTAATTAAAATTCGCGTAGGCGGGCCCAGGGCGTTTGCCGGCGGCCTTTAAGGTTTCTGCAGTTGCTCGGCGCTCCCACTCCTGTCGGCCCGCGCGGATCTCTTGCAGGTTCTCGGCAGTAAATTGGCGGCCGTTAATGACCGTGGTTTTTCCGGCGAGCACGTCTATCTCGGCCTCGATATAGAGGTCGACCATGGCTTGTGCGGTTTTAGACATTTAACTATCCAGTAGGGAGCCGGCTGGCTGCGCAGGCTGCCTTGGTTTTTTCGGGACTGGTTTGGGCTGTTCGGGTGTTTGTTGAGGTTCGCTAAATAGCGTGCGCTGGCCCAGGCGCGATTCGATGGTGGACCATTTTTTCTCGTTGTATTTGTGCATGCCCATGGCGTGGGCGGCGTGTAGGGCGTAGACCTCGGTATCGGTGCCTTCATTGGGGCGGCCGGGACGCGGTTGCCAGGTTTCCCGGCCTTTATTTTTCTTACTCGGTGCTTTGACTTCTGCAGTCACCTGCTCCCAGTAGTCCTGGCGCACATGCTTGCAACTGTGCATGTAGGCACTGGTGCCCAGCAGGCGCTTGGCCATCAGGTCTTTGGCTTTGTGGGTGCCCACGATATAAACCTTTACGCCGTAACGGTCGGCTTTGGTGCGGCGCTTGGGGTTGTTAAAATCCACCTGCCGGGGCTGGTTAAAGATTTCCTTGGTGCCGAAGTCGTTGCTGTCACCTTTGATGGCCATCACCAACACACCGCGATATTTTTTATCGCGGGTTCGCACCCAGTGATACACCGCATTGCTGGTGCCGCCATCGCCGGAATCAATACTGACTGCCGCTGCGCGGATCTCGCCGAAGCGCTCGTGCTCAAAACTTTGGAACACCAGCTTATCCAGGGCATCCCAACAATCGTCGCGCTTGTCGGCGGTATCGCCATCGATCTCGCCCCAGTACATCTGCCAGGATTCTTCATTGCGGCCAAAGGCGCGGATGCTGATTGCCAGGCGGTCGTGCTGTACATCGATGCCGACCGTTACCAGCAGACCACCGGCAGGGCACACTAATTCCGGGTAATCCTCGGCGGCCTCTTGTAGTTTTTCGTGGTCCAGCAAGCGGCTGGCGGCATACTGGTAGGGCCTGCCCAGCTTGTTGTTCTGAAAAACAATGCGCGCGGATTCATCACCGCTTTTGGCTTCGTGTTCGGCTTCGAGAAAATCCCGCACCACATCGGCGAGGCCGGTGCCGGGAATGCACACATAGAGTTCCGATAGCTCCATAAAGGTTTCTATCGGTTCGATTTCATGCTCGGTAAAATCCTCGCCGCACTGGGTTTTCACCCAGCCGGCAAAGTCATCGCCATTTTCCCGAGCGGTTTTGCAGGTCTGCAGAATATTGGCCTGGCGGCGGTAGTCATCCCAGGCGCTGCCACAGTGCGGGCAGCTATACACCGCGCTTTCTGGCTGGTGCAGGCCGAATACCGGGTGCGGCGTGCCGCCCTCTTTCTCCAGCCAGCTGACATTTTCCCAATCCAGTACATGGGAATCGCCGCAGTCGTGGCAGGTCACCGGCAGCACGCGCATGGTGCCGAGCTTGGTGTAGTGCTCCACTTGGGAAAGGTCGGCAACGGCCGGTGTGCCACCGATAATTAATTTCTTATTGCGCATGCGCTTGAGGCGTTCGCGCAGGTGGCGAATGGAATCGCCCTGATCGCCGACGTCTTTATTGGTATCGTCCGGCTCCTCCACATAGCCCCGGCGGGCTGTAGTGGATTTCACATTGGAAATCGAGTTGGAGCCAATGGTACGCACCTCACCGCCGGGGAATTTCTTGCGCGTTGAGCGGCTACCGCCTTTGCGGCTGGTGGTGACATCGATCACCCGATTCACTGCTGGCGAACCTTCGATAATCGGCACCAGCTTTTCATCCATAAACAGCCGGCCTTTTTCATCCTTGGGAAACAGCATCAGGATGCGGGCCGGGTCGGTGACGGCGACCTTACAGATATCGGTAGCCAGCAGAACCGTCCAGCCGATCTGCGCGGCTTTCTGCATTACCACCATCCAGGACACCGGACTATCCAGTGCGTGCATTACGCCCCAGAAATAGGGCACATAATCGTTGCGGTAATAGCCGGCGTTGTCGCTATCCTCCGAGGGCAGTTTGATATTGTTTGGCAACCACTCGATCAGCGGGATTTTAGGCTGCGGTATCCAGGCCTGGCGCACCTCCTGCACCAGCCTCTTCAGATTCAATCTCGTAACTGCCAATAGCTTTGAGGGCAGCGTCAATGTTTGGCTGTAGGGGTTCTCGATCGACGGTAATGGCATGCTGACTTTCGATAGCAATAACGATGCTTTCTACCGCTCCTATAAATTCATTTTTGCCAATGGTGGACCACTCCACCATCGCCTTGCGTACGGACTCAATATCGAGGATTAACTGATCGTCCTTATACAGCTCGCGCATTTTCATCTGAGCATTCACCTCAGACTCAATGGCTTGGGCCATATCGCGGCGGCTGCGGGCGTCGCTAACCTGGCGGCCAGCGGCTTCTGTTCGTAATCGCTCGCAGTACTCCTGAAGCCAAACCCGATAACTGGCAGCTTCAGTAAAGACCCCTGCTTTAAAGTGCTTTGCAATCGCCGGCTGTGATGCGCCCACTAAGCGAGCCAAACCAGACTGAGTGGCCTGATCATCCAGTGATAGGTTGTCAGCCAAGGTATAACCCCCTAGGAAATTTCAGATAGCTGTTAAAAACACGGGCCCGAATTGCTCGTGGGCTGGGTCGCCCAGGAGGACCCGTTCATCAACGCTTTGAAGTCTTGATTGCATGGTCCATTGCCTTATCAAGCTCTATCGGCAGGTGCCGCCGAGCAATACCCTGTGCAATCCCAACAAAAGGAAAGCGCTGGCGGTAGTTCGGCCTGCCTTTAAGGAAAATAAGAATGGGTTTAGCAGTTGGATTGCGCTTACCACCAGCCCTCTTCCACACCCCATACCACTGCTTGTTACGCTTCCCATTAACTTTTCCGACAAAATATTTAGACTTGGTGCCATTCACACCATCAGCTCCACTCTTTTTAGCGCCGGAGTTAGCACGCAGCTCTGCCAGGATCTTCTTATAGGTCGCAACCGAAATGTTGCCATGCTTGTTCAAACGGGCTTCCTTCCCATGCACTACATACATCCCGCTCGGTAAGAGTCCAGCATGCCGAAGCGCTCGCTCAAAGCGTTTATCAATCCGGTTCTCACCAATCACTGACGTCGCTAAATACTCACTAGGTGCCGTGCCGTTCGGGGCCTGATCGCGAATAAAGACTTTGGCAACACCCGTGCGCTTAGTGGCTTTTTTTACCAGTACAGAGTTCAGTGTCAGCTTCGCCGGGTTTACAAATATGCGCCCAATTGCTGCGCGCTCTTCTCCCCGTATACGAAACGCCACATTATTCAGCGCTACGGAACTGGCATAGGGCAGCTGCTTTTTTAATTCGGCTGAGGCCTTATCAAACTTTGAGGTATCGAGCTTTACACTAACGTCCATCGTCCCCGTCCTGCTGCCTTTCCTGCAGTTTCAAGCGCTTATGGTTGTAATACCAATTCACAATGAACCAACTCAAAGCAATCAGGAAACCACCTACCGCCAATAACTCTTGTGCGGCATATCCACCGACAACCGCTGTACCCGCAGCAACCGTAGTGGTTGCACTGGCGACCTTCTGAACCATGGCTTCCCTCGCTGCCTCTTGAGCTACAGTGTTCACCGCTTAACCTCACTCACCCACGACTTCACGAAATAGAAACCGATGATGATGCTGTAAGGCTGCACAACCACATCAACCAGCAGGCCCTTTAGGTCTGCTACAAAAGGGGCTTTGAAAGCCATGGCCGCCGCAATCAATAAAACCAGTAACGCCCAAACCAATGTCACCAGAAAGGCAATTAATCGCCGTGCCCGGTTCTGCGGCTGCGTGGCTTCCAGGTATTTGAGATACCAACGGGATTTTTCCTCATCGGTAAACCACACCGCATCCACGGTATTTACAGTGGCATCCAGCACTTTGCCCGCAGACTCTGGGCCAGCAAATAAACCCTTAACTCCAGACCAAATACCCATCACGGATACTCCGGCACATAGTGCGTAATTGTTAGATCAAACTCAGGCGGCAGCAGCTCTCGCAGCTGCTGCATGGCCTTGCGGGATTGCGTCACCCACCAACCACCGGGAGCCAGGTTAGAGCCAATACCAATGCAGCCCTGCACATCTGCAGAATAATTTGCCGTATGGATTAGGATTTTTGAACGACCTGGGACTTCCTGTAGCTCCCACACATTGGAGAACCTCGGTGAGTTATAGGGATTACAGGAATAAACCCCTTCAGGAATACAGCTCTCGAACGGACGATTCCCCAACTACGGGCGCTCAACCGTATAAAACACACAGTCACGCACTCTCAGCCGCCCCAATGTGGCATCAGGCCCATAGGCGAAACGTTGCAGATTGCAGTTCATGAATTTCAGCTCGTAGAGCTAAGGAATAAAAAAACAGCGCCCACAAGAACGCCGCCAAGTACAGGTGATGGAGCAATGAAAAATAGAAAGTCAGAAACGAAAAAACCCGGCTGGGGGAGCCGGGTTTATTGCAAAGCGGAAAAAACCGCATGCTAGGAAATTTATACCTATTCAGGACAAAACTGTCAACAGACTACTTTAAATCGCTTTTTGACCCTTTTACTCCAACCCAAATACTACTCCAAAGCTCTTCCCCGCAAATGAGTTAAGATAAGCAACTTAAAATATTCTGAAAAACCCTTACCCTTAGACGGCTGCCATTAACATTTACATATGTCAGTCAATAACTAAAACTTCAAGTTCAAGGAAATAACAAACATCACCTGAGCGACCAGCAGGAAAACTTAAACCACTGGAAAATCTATTACCATGCGGCTTAATAAAAAATAAATGCGTTGGCTCTATTTCATCTCTTACATTGGGAATAGGAGAAGCTCCATAGCGAGCATTATAAGCTTCTAGTGTAAAATAGGATATTTCCTCTACACCACTCTTCATTATGGATCTCAGTGTTCTAGATACACTATACCTATCATCTAGACTTACCTTATACACAAGCTTATCTATACTCATACCATTAGGACTAGAAGCATAAGCTTCTACTTTATCTCTAAGTAAGCTCATACAATTGTCTAATTCAGCACCCATCCTTGCTTCATCTCTAGTGCTCTGATCTGCACTATCAATCTTCGAGATTTCTTCATGGCTTGAATTATTATTCACCTCCATGTAGGAAGTATCATTAGAAGATAAACTGCTTATGCTTAACAACATTAAAAAATTATATAAAAATAGTTCATGGGAAATTTACGTCCAATATTTTCATGTGCATACATTCGCTCAATAGCTTTAGAAATTAACAGCGTAAAAAAACCGGCTCAAAGGCCGGTTTTATTCTGCAAAGCGGAAAAACCGCACGCTAGGGAATTTATACCTACTCAGGACAAAGCTGTCAACAGGCCTTTTTAAGTCGACTGCGGTACTCTTGCACCAACTCAGACACCGGCCCCAAAGCTCTTCCGGGCAAAGGGTCCAGACGCCGCTGTAAGCGCTTCCGAATTTTCACCCACTCTCTATCCCAACGCTTTTTGTCACACCCTAATATTTTACGTGCATGACCTAGATCTATTGATCGCCCATTCACATCCCGCAACGCACTCGCGCTAATACAAAATAACGCCAACTGGCTAACCTTATCCCTCGGATGCGGCTCCTCCCACTTGTCGAATTCAGACATCAGATACTGCAACAGCGCCGCCCGCTCTTTAAATCTTTTTGCCGGTGACACATACGCAGCCATGCCCCAGCAGATCGCTTTGTCTCAGTTTTGCAATCACGTCGAATGATTCCCTGCTCACAGGAATCCATAACTCGGTTACCGCTCACCTTACTCACAATCGTTTCAACACCACTCACCCGAGGCGCATCAATTCGGCCGAACACTTGATTTGCCTTTCCCTATACCTCATCACGAATTAAAACTTTACGGCTCCGCCGGGTGTTTGAGGTGACGGTACTCCTATTGCCCATTGCCTCATAATCAAACGCTGAAGCAGAGCCATCAAAGGCATCATGCCAAGCCTGTCTCGTTGAATCGAATCTCATGCCCCCAAGACTGTAAACACTAACCTCAACTGGCCCGACTGGGCCCTATCACGCGGCCAACTGAAAACTATTGGCTTGGTGCTCGGGGCTTATCAGCTGGTATCTCTCAATATCTCACCGATTGGACGGTCTCTCGCTCGCTGGGGGGGCATTATGGGAGCAAACCTCTCCCGCCTCACCCAATTGCACCACACAGCCAGCTGGGCATACCCTGACAGCCTGATTATAAAATTCTCTGGTCAGCTGCCAATCTTCGGGAGACCAGTTCCGCGCCTGGATACGGGGCGGGTTCCTGGCAAAGAAGTAAGTTTTTGCGCGGTCATCATTGGCTTCTACACTCCTGAGTCAAAAAAATGAGTCCATTAATATGGGCTTTGTAAACCAAAAATCAGAACAATATTTTTTTTGCCATCTCAACTTCTATAACACCGCGAGAAACGCAATTTAAAGTAAGATTTTTAGCCAGCTCTCCCGGTAGATACTCTCCCTGAATGTTTGAGCGAACAATCACTGCTCTATCATCGACTACCACATTAAAGGCCACCTCTGTCTTGGTGTGATTGTCATCCAAATAATCCACCCCTTTAGCCGTACCACAATGGGCCTGATTCGGCAAAAGCTTCCAATTTTTCAGAGAAGTAGAGATATAACCCGCCTCTAAATCGGCAGATAAAATTTGAAATCCGTCTCTCAACAAGGCCTGTCTCGCCTTACTCAATACCTCCTGCTTATTAGAGAAGTGCTCTATTGCGAAATACTCGCTAATTATCACTGGCGTATCATTCTTTACAGCACAACCCTCTAAGCCAGGTAACAGTAGAACTCCTACTACCAAACCTCTTAGTTTTTTCATTCTTATCCTCCGTGAAAAGTACACTTCGAGCATATCAAGGGTATTAACCTCGAAAAAATAACTTATGGATAACAACCCAAATATTACCTTTCAGAAACTGTAATCGTTAACCAAGGATAGGGCACCCAAGTGAACACCGCTAAGCCGTTCAGACTATTGGCCCCACGCCACGCCGAAGCGCTGACACACTGCGCTCGCGACCTCTTCAATCGTGAGCCCACCCAAGCTATGCAGCTCTCTGTGACCAACAGCAATAACTTGCTGGCGGAGTGGTTTTACAAATTCCAACTCCGCCCCACAATTCTAGCCATTCACTTTCGCAACAACTGGGAGGAAATCGCATGACCGGAGCACCGGTAGGGAATATGGAAGCGCAAAAGCAGACTCTCGAGGCCAACCGAATCCCCTATGTAAGCCGCAAAGATGGCTCACCCGCACTTACCTGGGAGATGGTCAATCAAGCCACTCTGGCACGCGGAGCATTAAAGCTAAGCCCGACAGGCAGCAACCTACCTGAAGGCTTTAACCT
The DNA here is from genome assembly GCF_009363535.1 of Microbulbifer sp. THAF38. Classification (NCBI taxonomy): domain Bacteria; kingdom Pseudomonadati; phylum Pseudomonadota; class Gammaproteobacteria; order Cellvibrionales; family Microbulbiferaceae; genus Microbulbifer; species Microbulbifer sp. THAF38. The sequence continues at coordinate 1,902,176 of NZ_CP045369.1, read as the reverse complement.
GGGAGCAGCAAGCTGATGGGCAGGAGGCGTAACCCCGAAAATGCATGGATGCCACCGCATGTAGCCCGGTATAAAAACGGTTACCGATTTCGCAAGCATGGAGAACCAACCAAGCATATTGCCGGCCCCGACGCCTCCCAGGCTGAGGTCTGGGTTGCCTGTGAGAAATACCTAGCCGGCCTAGTTCAAAAGACCTTTACCTTCGCAGATTTGGTAGAGCTCTACTTCGCCTCCCCCCAGTACACCAAACACATAAAACCGCAGACTCAAAAAGACTACTACCGCTACAGCCAGCGAGTCCTCGCAGTATTTGGGGAAATGGAGCCAGACACCATCACCTCCCCGCTAGTGCAGATGTTTATGGATGCACGCGGTGCTGAGTACCCCACCTCCGCCAATAGAGAGCGAACCTTTCTCGGCATTGTGATGAAATGGGGCAAAGCTAGAGGGTTCGTGAAGATCTAAGACCCCACAGCGGTAGTGAAAACAATTAAAGTAAAGCCCGGCGGGCGCTATGTAGAAGACTGGGAATACCAAGCCTTTTGGCAATGGCTAGGTGATCGCGGCCACGTGATGCACCAGTGCGCTATGGAAATCAGCTATTTGTGTGCAGCCAGACAGCAAGATGTTCTCGCCCTTACCCGCGCAGACATCCAAGAAGACGGCCTACTTATTGTGCAAGCCAAGACAGGCAAAGCCCAACTAAAGCTATGGAGCTCAGCCCTCAAAGAAGCCGTTGATCGCGCAGTAGCCACTAACATCGAAGCACAAATCCAAACCACTCATATCATCCGCAGCCGCGCAGGCCGCGCCTACACCCGCACTGGGTTCAATGCCATTTGGCAAAGAGAACAGCGAGCAGCACTAGCTGCTGGGGTAATTAAACAGCGCTTTCATGATTCGAAGATCAAAATAGCAAATGACTTTAAAGGGGATGCTTAATAATTTACTGAGCATAAGGCGTGATCTATGACTGAGAAGCATAACTGCATGTAGATCGGGTGATGCACCTGCGCACAGCCAAAACTACCCAGGCAGGCTGTGCTAACAGGTTGCAACCCCTCTCTTAGGCTTTTTTAAGGCCTTCCAAATCAACCAAATATTACGGATAGCCTATTTAGAAGGCTCATTATTAGTTGATAGCAAACAATTTTTCACTATTAATATACTTAAACTAAGGAGCCTGTAAAAAACTTGGAACAATACTCTGCCCAAAATGATAATCACCCTGACCATCACTTTCTTCACCAGCACCCCAACAGCTAACACTACCGCTATCAATTACACAAGCATGAGTCATTCCAAGGGTTAGTGAAGAAATATTGTTAAGATTTTGAGGTACTATTCCCTGCCCAAAGTGGGGCCAATTATTTGTATCACTTGAACCAGCCCCCCAACAAATCAATTCACCATTCTCGAAGGCACAGCTATTATAAAAGTAACCAATTTCGAATAGATCTGGAAGAACCACAGTGTCTGGCACTTTATTCTGTCCATAGCCATCAGCCGTTCCCCAGCAGCTCAAACCCATGCTTTCAGCTGCACAGGTTATTAATCTACCAGCTCCAAAACTGGTAACTGATGATAAACCACTAGGCGTATCGCTTTGCTTCCAATGATTTGATCCCCAACATTGCAATCCTGCCTCATCAAGCGCACAGGTATGAAAGAAACCAGCTGAAATATCAGTAACTACGCCTAAACTATCGGGAACTCGACTCTGGCCAACATCTGCCCCAAAACCATCAGTATTTGACCCCCAACATTTTACTTGCCCATTAGAAAGTACGCAGGTGTGCTCATATCCAGCAGCTAGCTTCGAAACATTGATAGTTCCTTCAGGCGGAGATGCCTCTCCATTAAAATTACGCCCCCAACATGAAATACCATTCTCATCAGCCGCACAGGTATGATATTCACCAGCGGCCAAATGTGTAACATCACCGAGGTGGGCAGGAACTTTAGCCTGCCCGACATCATTCAACCCCCAACAATAAACCGTCTCTTGCTCTAATGCGCAGGTATGAAAAGCACCAGCATCTATAGTAGATGCCTCCCCGCTAAATGATTGCTCAACAGTAACTTCCATATCAAATACTGGACTATCAAAACTTCCATTATGAAAAGTCACTTCAATCTTATAAATACCAGCATCTTTATAGCCGGGCCCTAATATAAGATCTATTTTCCCACTATCTGACTGTACAATTTCCCCAAATTCGGGAACCGTTGATGATGTAACTGATACTAGACTTCCAATTTCAGCCGAAAGAATTTCATGAGTAGTTTCTGTACCTTCGGATACAATTATTTCTTCAGGAAAAATTATTTCAGGGATAAAATCAGCCTGTGTTACAACTATTTCAAATATGACTTTCTGCTTCCTGAAACCATCGTTTAATTCAAAATCAACAGTATAGACTCCAGCTGAGCCAAATTTTGGAGCCAACTCAATGACCAGGTCATTGGACTCACCAATAAATATATTTGCAAAATCAGGGGCAACCAAGTTGTCTATATGGACTTCATTTGCACCAATTCGATTGACAGGTATTCGCGAGACTTCACTGCCAGCTTCCTCAATTGAAAAATCATTCAGGTCATCAATCATTCCTGTAGAGCTACTATTTACCACCCGAACTGAAAAGGAAGTATTTGTAACACCTTCACCGTCAGATACGTCAATACTTAAATGGTATTCTCCCTCATCACCGGCTTCTGCTGCAAAGATCAATGATAGCTTTCCGTTATTATTATCACTTGCAGAAATGAACTGAGGCAGATTTTCAATATTGAAAGATAAAGAGTCACCATCCGGGTCTTCAGCAGATACTTGAAGGGTCAGATCGACACCAACTTCCAAGGTGAAATCTTGAATCCGATTTGACACTACTGGAACTCGGTTTTCCTTATTAGCCGTTTCGTTGCTTGATGGACCTTTCTTACTTGACCCTCCATCTTTACATGCTTGCAGGGCAAAACAAAAAATCAACAATAAAAGGGGAAAATAATGATTTGAGAACTTCACGCTATAATATCTTTGTATTAAAAATTTTGTTGCACACCATGTGTGTACAATACTTAGTTAGAGTTTATTACCCTCCAAAAATTGCCACCGCACTTTCAACATCTAAGATTTAAAGCACTAGCGGTAATTTCGGAAATTCGAGAGAACAACAGCCTATGAGAATAGCGACTTCCCTTCGCCAACCTCAAAAGCAAGACTTTATTAGTCTCTAAATATTAAAGGGGCAAACTTTCTGTCCTCACCACACTTATATGGATAGGCAAATAGAAAAATGAAAAAACCCCCACATCAAGCGAGGATCCTCCTCCTGAAAAACAAAAAATACTAATTCATTTGTTTATATAAGGCCCCTTTAAAAAAGCTCCTACACTACCACTGATAGGCCAGCTTTACGGTCGCACCGGTAGTATTATCATCATAATACGGCCCATCATATGAGCTAGCACCCGCATGAATAGCAGCGCCAAGGACAAAAGAAGACTCAGAAAACCCTGAAAAGTAATAGTTGTAGAGCAAAGCAACACCGTGATAGCGCACCGCGCTATCACCAGCATAATCAACCTCAACAAGCCCCAAGAAAGTCCCTAAAGAGTGACTATCAGAAGATACAAGGTGCTCCCAGCCTAAGCCCCACCCCGTGACTGAACCAGCCTGATCGGAGAAGCCCTTCCAACCCAAAGAGCCGAAATACTTATCTTTACCGCGGTTAATCGAGTACTTTGCTCCTAGCCCAGCATGATCCACACCAACGCCTAATGAAAAATTTGAGTCCCCAGCCGCAGAGGCGAACATAGAACAAGTTAGGAAAAATACGGACAGCAGATACTTCATTACAGCTCCAAGCTACTTCTTAGTGATTTCAACAGGGGGGGTACCGCCAGATGGACATGACTCACGATCTGCCAAAATTAAACCTCAATATAGATTGAGGCCAAAATTGGCACTATGAATTGGCACCACGGGGCCAAAAACTAAAAAACCCCGCACTAGGCGAGGTTTTAAGTCCTTGAAAAACAAGGAAGAATCTGGGGTGGCCGACGGGGATCGAACCCGCGACCTCAGGAGCCACAATCCTGTGCTCTACCAACTGAGCTACGGCCACCATAAAAGTGATATACTTCAGCACCTTGTGGCAGTACTGATTGCCGGATATCTCTTGCAGCCAATCTGGCTTCAGACTAAGTCCTTTTTGCCAAACCAGCACCATCTTGTGTAGATGGCACGCCCGGCAGGACTCGAACCTGCGACCATCCGCTTAGAAGGCGGATGCTCTATCCAGCTGAGCTACGGGCGCAAGGTGAACCCGGAAAATTGGTCGGGGCAGAGGGATTCGAACCCCCGACATCCTGCTCCCAAAGCAGGCGCGCTACCAGACTGCGCTATGCCCCGTTTTTCCAATCGTTCGCACCTCTTTGACTTTGCTAACCGCCCCGTAGGTGGTTGTGTAAGTCGCTGTAGCTGCGAAGTGCGTGCATAGTAATGATACCCCCGGCCCATGTCAACGCTTCTAAGCTATTATTTTTAAAGAAGTTTATCCATTTGCCTATCTGGGCCCAGAAGTGGCGAAATTATTTCCAACCTGTGCGAAAATGGCGCACTTCGCGAATCCGACCGGATAAAAAGTAAGCAGCTCCTAAAAGCCGCCTGCTTCCGCCCTTCTATATACAGTAGGTGCTGGAGCAGACTCCGGTCTATTAGCCATCGATTTTTTATTGTTAGAGATAGCATCTATGTCTGCACTGGTTCTGGACGGCAAGGCCCTGGCACAGAAAACTGAAGAAGAACTCTCGGCCCGGGTAGCCGTACTAAAGGAGAAGAGCGGTGGGCAAACGCCAATCCTGGCGACCATCCTGGTGGGTGATGACCCCGCTTCCGCTACCTATGTAAAGATGAAAGGCAATGCTTGCCGCCGCATCGGCATGGATTCCATGCAGGTGGAATTGCCCTCCTCCACCACTACTGAGGAGCTACTCGCCAAGATTGAGGCGCTCAACGCCAACCCCAACGTCCACGGCATCCTGCTCCAGCACCCAGTGCCGGCACAGATCGATGAGCGTGCCTGTTTCGACGCGATTAGCCTGGAGAAAGATGTAGATGGCGTAACCTGCCTGGGCTTTGGCCGTATGGCAATGGGTGAAGAGGCCTATGGCTGTGCAACCCCTAAAGGCATTATGCGCCTACTGGAAGCCTACAATATCGAAATGGAAGGCAAGCACGCCGTAGTTGTGGGCCGCAGCCCTATCCTGGGTAAGCCGATGGCTGCCATGTTATTGAACGCCAATGCCACCGTAACTATCTGCCACTCCCGCACTCAAGACCTGGCCGAACATATCCGCCGCGCCGATATCGTAGTGGGCGCCGTGGGCAAACCGGAGTTTATTAAGGCTGAGTGGATTAAAGATGGCGCTGTAGTTGTGGATGCCGGCTACCATCCAGGCGGAGTGGGCGATATTGAGCTGGGCCCGCTAACTGAGCGCGTTGCCGCCTACACCCCGGTGCCCGGCGGTGTTGGCCCCATGACCATCAATACCCTGATCTACCAATCTGTCGATTCCGGTGAGCGTAAAATTGGCTAACCTGATTCGTCTGGATAAAGCGGTCAGCCAGGTCACTGATCTCTCCCGCTCCGATGTAAAGCGCGCCGCCTGGGCGGGGCGCATTACTGTGAATGGTGTGACAGTCACGGATGCCTCTACCAAGATACAGCCCAGTGATGAACTGTGCCTGGATGATGAGCCCCTGCATGAGCCGGGGCCCCGCTATATTATGTTGAACAAGCCTTTGGGCTATGTAAGTGCCACCAAAGATGGCGAGCACCCTACGGTGCTGGACCTGATTGACGAGCCCAACAAAGCCAAGCTGCATATCGCCGGGCGCCTGGATATCGATACCACCGGGCTGGTTCTGCTCACTGATGATGGCCAGTGGTCCCACAAGGTGACTTCACCAAACCACCACTGTGAGAAAACCTACTACGCTCTGCTGGCAGAGAAAATTGAGGAGGATGCAGTGGCAAAGTTTGCCAAGGGTATCTGGCTCAATAATGAAAAGAAAAGAACCAAGCCGGCCAAGCTTGAGATCCTCTATGCCAACGAGGTGCGCATCACCATCGGTGAGGGCCGCTACCACCAAGTCAAGCGTATGTTTGCCACCCTGGGTAACCGGGTAATCGAACTGCACCGGGAGAGAATCGGCGATATTTTCCTGGATGAAGAACTCCAGGAAGGCGAATACCGGCTGTTAACTCCTGAAGAAATCGCTTCGGTACAATAAAGACTATGTCCTCGCTTCTCCTCCAGGAAATCTCACAGGTGCCGAGTGAAACCCTGTGGATCGCCGATGAAAACAGCAAGCCCTTGCTACAGCCGGGCTTTCATTTCGAAGGCGATCTCCTCACCAATCGCTGGGATATTGCCGAGCGGGCCCAGGGTAAGGTTGGGCGCAGCTTCTATAACGACTTTCACTTTGAAGAGCTGGACCGCCGCTATCGCCGCATTGTTTATTCAGTTTCTAAAGAGAAGGCCGTCGTCCACCATATCATCAATCAGGCCCCCCGACTCCTTGGGGAGGGTGGCGAACTGGTGTTGCTGGGAGAAAAGCAGAGCGGCATTAAAAGCTATGCACTGAAAGTTGCGGAGCGCCTGGGTAGCGGTAAGCACCTGCAAAAATTCGGTAATGATTATTGCAGCGTTAACCGAGTGGAGCATCCTCAGGGTGGAAAGCTCATCGCTGAGGAGGATTACCCGCAGCTGCGCAGTCTGCCAGAGTTAGGCGGCCTCTACAGTAAGCCCGGTCTGTTCGGCTGGAACAAGATTGATAAGGGCAGCGCCCTGCTGGCCCAGCAGCTCACCACCGAGCTGCCCAAGGAAAACGCCCAAGTAGTGGACCTCGGCTGTGGCTACGGCTACCTCAGCACACGGCTGGCTTCACTGGGGAGCTTCCACTTTACCGCCACCGATAATAATGCCGCCGCCCTACTCTCCTGTAAGAAAAACTTTCAGACTCTGGGGATAAAAGGGGTAGTACTACCCTCGGATGCCGGAGATGAGTTTGAAAGCGGCGCTGCTGATCTGGTGCTGTGCAACCCGCCCTTCCATCAGGGTTTTCAGGTGGAGGGCGATCTCACCGATCGATTTCTGCAACAAAGCGCACGGTTATTGAAAATAACCGGTACGGCGCTCTTTGTGGTGAATGAGTTTATTCCGCTGGGAAAAAAGGGGCCGCGCTACTTCTCTGAAGTGCAGTTGATCACCAAAGAGAAGGGCTTCTGTGTGTACCGGCTGCGCCCTTAGGGCGCAGTTTGCCGGCGTCTAAATAAGGCGAGCAGTCGCCAGGACAACAAATCATGCTTGCAGACTAACGCTATCTGCTAATTCTGCAGAATTGGCGGAATTGGCGGAATTGGCAGAATCAATAGTCGCGCAAATTAAACAGATTCATAGAGAGGGTGTGCTCCTCCAACTCCTCCAGTTGCCGCAAGCGTTCGAAAGCCTCACGCGCAGAGGGAGTCTCCGCCCCTTGGGCCAGATCCCGGTATTGATCAGCCAGGTAGATCTCAATATCCATTGCCAGTTTGGCAATGTCGTCTAGATTATCGATATCGATACTGCGCAGACGCTGCAGGAACTCCTTCTCGCGCCCTTCTGGGGCAAATTGCACCCAGGTATGCAAGGCACCAGGGGGTAGGTCGGCGTGGAAGTTCTCCAGCGAGTGCTTCATGGAGTCTTCCCGTCGTCGAAGCTGATCTAAAAGCAGCTCAACCCGCTTGTTGGTGGCAAGCTGCTCATACTCTTCGTATTGCAGCGCCAATTTGGCATGAAAATCCCTTCCTTCCTGAATAACTTCCTCAACTGTTTTGTACCGCATTAACGAGCCCTGGAGTAATAAGTCGCTAATGTCAGTATAGACAGACTGTGAGAAAGGGCGCCAACAAGACCCCACAAAAAAACGACAATGGCATTTTTCTCCCTATCTAGCTTGCCGTTTGGGCACACCAGTCAGGAAACTCAACGCAAAATTCGGTGATGGGTATAAAGACGACAGCTGGGGCTACTGGGATTGATTTTACCTGGAGCACGGGCATTCAGTTCTGACAAGGAAAGTGTCTTTCTACTCACCGCCAGGATATGGTTTTCATATTGGGGCATATAGGCCATCCAGGCGCCACGTAGGCGATTGCGCAAAGTTTTTTGACGCCAGGCACTGCCTCGAAGCTCCTGGAGATCGCCAAAATTGCTGACCAAAACACCCTCCTTGTGTAGGAGGCGCATTAGACTGGCACACCATTCTTGATTTGCGGGTACGGCACGCTGTGCCACCCCCTGGAAGTGACCAAACAAATCATCGATCACCAGATCAAACGGCTCACTGGAGGGGTTTTCCAGGTAATCTGCTACATACTCTTTGGCATCGGCATGCACCAGCTCAACATCCTTAACACCGAAGTAGCGGCGGGCTACTTGCAGGTGAACCGGGTCCAAGTCCACACCAACAATGCGCTCTGCTGAGGTATAGGCCTGCAGCAGGCGAATCAGGGCACCCCCCCCCACCCCCAACAGCAATACCGAATTCAGACGCTTCTCTGGGAGAAAGAAGGCGGGCAACATAAGCAGCTCCCACAGGGAGCCCTTAAGGGGGTCGCGGGGATTCCACTGGGAATGAAAAACCCCATTACTGTACAAGCGCACACTGGCGCCGTGGTTGCGCACCTCGTAGCGGGTGTCTCCCACCTGCTTCTGCCACAACAGCGCCATTAGCTTTTCGGCAGGTCAGAGGATTTCAGCAGAACCTGGGCAAAGCCCTGTAAGCCGGCAAGGTCTTCCTGAGTGAAGCGGGCAACGGTGGGGCTGTCGATATCGAGCACCCCAAGGCAGCGGCCGTTATTATCGTAGAGCGGAATAACCACTTCAGAAGCAGAAACCGCATCGCAAGCGATATGGCCGGGGAACTGATGTACATCTTCCACTAGCTGGGACTCACCCGTGGATACCGCTGTGCCACAAACCCCGGCACCTACCGAAATCCGAGTACAGGCGGGCTTGCCCTGAAAAGGCCCCAGACGCAGTTCATCACCATGCAAAAAGTAGAAGCCCGCCCAGTTGATATCTTCCAGTTCCATAAACAGTAAGGCGCTGGCATTGGCAGTATTGGCCAGCCAATCATTCTCCGCTGATAGCAGGCCTTCGAGTTGACTATTGAGCGATGTGTAGAATTTATTTAATGACATTGGCCGGGGCGCCCCCTCACAATCAGTGGCTATAAAACGCATTTGCCAGATACAGCAAACCCGCAAAATACCTGGCACGGTGTGCGCCAAGAGGCAGGTATTTTGCGGGCTTTACAGCAGGAATCAACCGGTGAAGGTAAATTACTGGTAGGGGTCCAACACTTCCTTGTCCGCAGTCTCCTTTTGATACTGGTCCGCATCTATAGTGGGGCGCGACCACTCATCACCCTCACCCTGCCCTTCTCCCGAACGGATTGCAGGTGGGGCCGTAGTAACATCGGAGGCCATCAGAGCGGAGCGTTTTTGCTCGAATCGCTTTTCCACTACCGGTTTGGGCGGCATGGACGGGTTGGACTCCCGGCGGATGCGATTGGCCATAGTGGACAAATTCGGCCGGCGACGCTCTGCGAGCTTCACGGCTTCCAGCTCGCTGTTAAGTCGATTGACCTCCGCCTGCAAATCCCCCATCTGCGCCTGCAGCTCGGTAATCTGGGTCAGCACACCTTTAACTTTGCGGCTTTCCTTCTCATATAAAACAGCGGCGCCGCCAAAGGCCAAAGCAAAAATGACCAAAATGGAAAACTGACGCATAGAGATCTCCAGGAACTTCCCTTGTTATTTTTAAAGGGCATTTTTACCGTAAATTTCCTGTATCTTCCGAGATCTTGCGCATAAAAAACAAGCTTGAAAGCTGACTGAAGCTATTGCATGGGCCACTGGGCGATAAAACTGTAGAGAAATTTATCGATTAGCGACAAAGGCAATCTTTCGTAAAGACTATGGAAGGGTTTCCAACAATGCACCTAAGTTGGCAGCCTCCTGGTCCACAAAAGAAGTCGTTGTCGAGAGAGCCGGGATCAAATATTGATCCGCGTATTGGCAGCCAATCATTTCGATGGGTTTTTGCCCTAGTTTTTCTGCCAAGTCGGGGCAGTGGGCTTTGCCAGTGCGAAGAGAGTCGAGCAATAGGTCGTAACCGGGGCGCCAACACTGTAACTCAGGAAAGCTTCTTCTCAATGCGGCAGCAATCCGCAAGCCTTCATAGTCCAGATCCCCCCAGAAAAAAACTGGCAATGGACTCGAGTCATCGCCATACCACCATTGGAGAAATTGCTGTCGAGACGCTTTATCGACCACATTAAATGTACTAAAGCGAGCAATGCCAGGATTGCGAATCCGCTCCGCGCCGCCCTGATAACCCTCGCTATACACCAGGGCCGTGCGGTTGGGCTGCAATTCAGCGAGGCTGATAAAAGTATCTTGATTCTCTATAAAAATCACCTGCGTAAACTGTTCCGGCAGGTAGGCGTGAAGTAACAGTTGGCGCTCGCGAATTTTTCGGCTCAGTTCCGGAAACAGGTTACGCACCAGGGACTGGCGACTATGTAAATCAAGATATTTGGAATCGCCTTTAAAGCAGCGCGCGGCCAATTGCCGCCAGGAGATTTGCTCAGCAAATATTAACTCCCGGCCTACTGAGACCCAACAAGAGACCAACTCTTCAACGGAGTCGAATCCCGGCTGGAGTTCCAACCCCTCTATGGGAAAAGCAGCGGGGTTCTCAAAACGGTCGACATAGGGTTCCAGTAAGCTGGTCCAGGCAGACTGGCGCAAGTTGGGGGATGGGCGATCGAGCCAAAGGCGCAGCTGCTCTTCACTGGCATCCTTAAAGATCAGCTGGGCGCCCTGCCACTCTGCAACACCCGGTCGCCGTTTGGGATTCGGCTTTACCGCAAAGCATTGATACTCACTGGCAAAGTACTGGAGCTCACTCCACAGTTCCTGCTCATCCTGAGTGGGGTCCCTGAGCGGCTCAAGTACTTCTTGCCAGCGTTTACTGCCAGCGCGCAAATCCAACCTGAAACTGATGCGGGCTTCCTTGCCACGTTGCAGCTGGCTGTCCCGCCGATCCAGAATAAAATTCAGGATACCGATTAACAGCGGGTTTTCCTCTACCCAATAGGGCAATGCCTTTTCCATCGGTTGCCTCCCTGCCAATGGGGGGGGTTCCCCCGAAAAATGCCTGCTCAGTTCAATCTACTTCTACCAGGTCCATAAAATCCAGCGATGCCTGTTGGCGAATCGTACGGCGGTGATTAGCCCAGAGTTCGGCGATACGCTCCTGATTGCACACCTTGCGATCCACATACACCCGGGTATTCAGCTGGCCGATGGGCTTGGCACTGGGGCACTTGCTAAACACAAACTGATTGGAGATCAGATCCATAAAAGGCCCGGATTTACTGCTGGGCATAATAAACAGCAGTTGTAGCCCCAGGGTTTCAGTCAAGTAACGGATCACTTCCTTGGAGCGGGACTCATCCATTTTGGAAAAGGCCTCATCCACCAGCACCATCTGTAAATGGCTGCCGCTTTCACCAAAGCGGAAGGCGGAAGTTACCGCTGCGGAGCGGATAATATAAGCCGGGGTTTCCAGCTGGCCGCCGGAACCGGTGCCGTACTGGCTAAGTGCAATCGGCTCTTTGCCCTCCGGTTCTTTGTAGATCTCGTAGCTGCGGTAATTGCGGTAATCACTGATACGATCCAGCTCGCGCCGCGCCACCTGTTCGTCCTCACTCAGCAGCATATTCAACAAGCGATCGCGCACTTTGCGGTGCTTGGGGGCCAAATCCGTATCAAACAAGCTCTGCTCTTCACCCAGGTTCGGCAGCTCGATCACTGCCTTAAAGAAGCTCCAGTACTCCTTAAATTCCGCTACCCATTGGTAGTCGAAACGGAAGCGCTCACGATCCGCGCCAAAGCGGTGGTGCTCCAACTCTTTGTTCAGATCATCCAGCACGCGCTTACCGTCGTTAATGGACTGGTAAATAGCGTGGCACAAGTGAGTGACAAAAGTGGTGTTGAAGGATTTTTTCAATCCCAGCAGTTGATCGTGACGCTCCACCAGCAGGTTATTCTTCAGGCGGTTGCGCAGGGTCTCCACCTGATTACCGAGGCCACTGATCAACTTGAACAGGCTATCTTTGTGGCCACCGCTCAGGTCTGGCTCAAACACCAGGGTATCGACGCTGGCACAGGTGGCGTTGTACTCCATGACCGCACGATCCAGCTGGCGACTGTATTTTTCCAACTGCCCCTGCCAGCTTTCAATATCCGCTGAGAAATCGAAGTTATCTGCGGCGCGATCCACCTGTTCATCGGCAGTAACCAGCACTTTCTCGGCATCGAAAGTGGGGTCGATGGCGGTAATACGCCTTACCATCTCCTCGCTGTCACTGGCGGCATCATCCAGGGATTCCAGCTCACCAGACAGGGCATACAAAAGTTTTTCGTTGCTCTTTAACTTGGTTTCCAGGGAGCCGGTTTGGCGCTGGAGATCAGACAACTGCTTCTGCTGGTTTTTAAGCTGGGCTTTTAGTTCATCGACTTGCTGCTCGAACTGCTCGAAATCCTTCAGATCCAGGTTTTCCAAAGCACGCTCGGCACTGCGCCATTCGCGTTGGGCCGCCAGTGCGGAATCCACGATAGACAACAGCTTGATATTCGCCAACCCACGCACCGCGTGGGTGACACGGCGGTAGAGCTGGTGGCGCTCGTTGACGTGAGCGGCCTCTTCCAGCAACTGCTCCATAGCGCGCTGCTGTGCGGCCAATGCGCGAGCGCGGGCGCCCTGGCCGAATACCAGCTCCGCATCGTCCATATCGCAGCGCCACATGCTGTAATTGCCACTGGCCATGCCGTCGGCGGTCAGGCCTCGACGGGTACCGCGCAGCTCGTGTTCATCCTCTACCTGTACCACAGCACCGTAGGAGGCGCGCAAATAGTGCTCAGCAGTTTTATGGGTGAACTCCATCAATTCGAGAATGGAGCTGGACGGTGTCTCCAGACGCTCAGCATCACGGCGGGCTTTATCCCCCTGAATCACGCGGGCACGGTTGTTGCGACCCGGCAGGCTGCGCACGATACGAATCGCGCGAGCCTCGTGTTCCGGCTCAACAATAATCGAGAAGCGCGCGCCGCCCAGATAGCCTTCAATCGCCATCTGCCAGCGCTCATCCAACACTTCCACGTAATCACAAAGAACGCGGGGTTCCGCCTGCGGGCACTGCTCACGAATAGCGGCCAGGGCCGCTTCCACCGATTGGGGATAGCGCACGCGGTTGGCCTGAAGGTGCTGGATACGGCTTTCCTGGGTGCGCAGCTGCTTTTGCAGTTGCTGCACTTTTTGCTCCCAGCGGGAGGCCTGCTGGGCAATCTGTTCCTTTGGGGAGGACTCATTACCGGCGCCGCCCTTACCACTGCTATCCAACAGGTCGTAGAGGCGGTTCTGCAACGCTTCACTGCTGGCGGCACGCTCGCGCAGGGGCTCCAATGCGGCCAAGTCAATCCAGTCCTTGCCCAACAGCTTGTGCAGATCCGGCAAGTCTTCCTCGCGGGCTACCTGCTTGATCGCCTGCACCAGTGCTTTATCGGAGAAAGCGGGAATTTCCAGCTCGGCAGAGGTGGAGTTGAGTAGGTTTAATAATTCTTCGGCGGCCTCGCGGTTCTCGCGCCAGCGGGCCTCTTCAGCAGACATGGGGGTGTGCTGCTGGGACAGAAGGCTCAGGGCATTGTTAATACGCTGTTCCAGTTCGTCCTTATTGCGCAGCGCATCGATACCCAGACGCTGGGCTTGAAGCTCTACCAGCTGGCCGTTGAGTTGCTCGACGCGCTCGGAGGCGATGCGCACTTCGCGCTCATTGTTGTCCAGATCGCTACGCAGTTTTTTCTGGTCGTTCTTGCCGCTCAGGTAACTTTTTTGTACCCGCTGCTGGCGGTGGCGCGCGCACAAATATTCCTGCACCCGCAACTGCAACCACTGATCCCGGTAGAGCTCTACCGACTGGGCAATGGCCTCCAGAGAACTGACCCGCTCCACAATCTGGCGGGCTTCCTGTTCCATGCTGTGAATGGTTTTCATCAGCTCGGATACGGAGCGGATGGCATCACCCAGATCGCGTTTTTCCAACACTTCCTGGGCAACAAAATCGTTGATGCTCTTTACTGGCTTGTAGGCCATAAAGTTGGCAAAGGTGCGCGCGGCGTGCGTGGCCTCGCGATCGGAGACTGCATCGCGGCGTCCGCGCAGGGCGCCGTAAAGGCGGCGCAGGTAGGCCTTTTTCTTATCGTACTGCTCGACTTTTTCGAACTGTTTGCTCAGCACCTGGTTGAATTTATCCAGCGGCAGCAGGTGTTTGCCATCGGTGTAATCCCGGACAAAATCCCCCATCACCAATTGCTCGCCGGGGAATACAAAAAAGCGCAAATCACTTTGGCGGGCCTGAGCGGGCTTGCTGCTGTTATCCAGGTGAGCCCGGATGCCCATCACTGCGGTAAAGGGCTCTGCGCTCTCTTCACCACTAGTGGGATGGAAAATACCAGCGATATAACAGTCGGTGGGCTCTACACGAGCGTAGCTGCCGTCGTCACAACCCAGCACATAGGAAGCTAGCGTCCGCACCTGCTTGCCACCGCGCCCGCGCTGGGTGGTTTCATCCTGCCCCGGGTTAAAGGTAAACAGGGTGTCGTGGGCGGCAGTCATCAATGTCTGGATAGCATCGGCCGCCGTGGTTTTACCGGAACCGTTACCGCCGGAAAACAGGTTGATCGGGCCGAAATCATATTCCAACTGCGGGATATTGCCCCAGTTAATCAGGATCAGTTTTTTTAGGAACATAGTCTTTTCAAAAACACAGTCTTTTCGCAGGCGGGAACCCGACAACCTTTTGCAAGGCTCCTGGGCGCGGCTCACACAGCCCCAGGCGGTCGAATATTTCTCGATTTTTTTGGCCGGTAGTCCCGGCCATTTTTATTACACCCTAAGAGGCCGCTTCGCTCTCAAACAGGCTGTGGTCTTCAACTTCTGGGGTTATACGTTCGGAGGGTTTTTCTTCCTCAGCATCATCTTTCTCTTCGTGGGAGGCCGGTGGGATGTCATTGTCGATCAACTGGCGCAATACCGACTCACTGACAAAGTGCGCGATGGTCGGGCGCACTCGAAGCCAGACTTCCGCACTGGCCTCCACTTCTTCGCTGCTGAACTGCACCAAGCGTAGCTGGCGTAATTTTTTCAGCAGGTTTTTGCGCTCGGCGTGTTTATCAGGCAGGGACATTTTCAGCAAATTGCGCATCCCCAATTCCAGGGCTTCCAGAGACAACGCGGCACAACCACCCTCATCCACCTGCCCTTCCCGCAGCGCTTTGTCGTACTCCACCCGCAGGGCGAGAATCGCAGCTACTTCCTGCTGGCTAAGGCGTGCGCGGAAACCGCCGTGGTGCGGCTCTTCCTGATCCGGCAGACCGGGCACCTCAGCGCCGGGTGGGTATACGCGGATAAACTGGAATCGGCTGTCGTGCTGCAATCGCAACCCCAAGGGGGCCAACCACTCGCGCACCAACGGCTCACAGCGCTGGAAACGATCGTAAAGGGTAGTTTCAATTACACTTTCATCCCGGCAGATCACACCGTAATCCAACAGGCGCACCATCAGCTCGGAGAATTCACTGCGATTCAGGCGACACTGCGCCAGAGCCTCTTCCAAAGCCTGTTCAATCACTGTTTTTCAGCTCCAGGATATATTCGTCAAACTCGGTGAAATAATCATTGCTGGCGATTTCACCGGTAAATTTCACTTGCAACTCGGCGGCGCCGCTCTGGTTCACCGCCGCCGCTTCGATCACATGACTCATAGCGAGCAGATCACGCGCATCGCGCAATGGCAGGTTGCGGCTGTTGATCTGACGGCCGGTGCCGAGGGCATCACTCAAGTAATCGCGCAGGTGACTGTTGTTAAAGTTAAACGCCTGGTCGAGCATTTGCTGTAGCTCGATCTCGCGGCGGTTTTCTTCACCGATGGGGGTTTCATCTTCGACCCGGGTATTGACCGGCTGGCGGCGATTGCGCTGCCACAGCTGGGTTTGCTTGGGGTCAAACAGGCGCAGCTGAAAACCGCCCAGCTCTTCACCCAGCTGCTCGAGAATTTGTGTTTTTTGCTGGCTTTCGCCGAGTCGCTGGCACAGGTCGGCAAACTCGCCCTCGGCCTGGCTGTGTAGGTAGCTGAGCTGGCGAATAATAATATCGGCGCGCTTGGTAAAGCCCTGTAGGGCGCGGCGCAGTGCAGGCAGCTTCACCTCGCAGGCGCGGCGCATGCGGTCCTCGATGGTATCGAGCATCAACCACAATAAAGACTGCCCCTGCTCCACCAATTCCGGCAAGAATTGACGCAGGCGCTTTTCCCACTCCGCTTTCTGCATATCCTCTTTGCGGCGAATGCAGTCAATCACCCGGTTGATGGAATCGCGATGCTTCTCCACGCTGTCCGCAGAAAGGCGGATAGCCAGGTCCGGCTGAAAGCGGCTCTCCATAAAGGAGAAAAACTCATCGGTAGCCTGCTGCACCAGTAACTGGGCTTCCACCTCCCGCACCATTTCCCGCTTGCGCTCTTCCAGCTCGGCAATCATATCGGTGAAGTCCGCCACGATACGCTCGGAGTATTCCCAAGCATCGATCAAGTCGTGGATTTCACCTCGGCTGGCAAAAGCTTCCAGGGCATTTAAGGTGTTGCGGGTATTGCGGTGGCGGGTGCGCACGCGAGTGCCGTTCACTTCCACTAGCGGCTGAGTGAAAAGGCGGCCCCGGCGGCTAAACGGATAAGTAGCGGTGAGCGTGGCGCTATCCACCTGCTTCTCCAGCCAACCGAATTCCACCAGGCTGTTTAGTACCCAGACGGCCTGATCGCGCAGGTTGCGGAAGCGGCCCTCGGGGTCCTGCACGCCGTCCTCGCTATCGAGCTGGGGCGCGCGGGTCAGGGCCTCGGCAAAAATTTCCAGAATCTGTTCGCGCAGCAAAGACTCACCGTAGTCAGCCTTGGCGGTGTACAGACGCTCATACAAAAGACGTAAGCACTCAACCACCTGTTCGCGGTATTTACCGGTCAGCGGGCGGAAAAAGTGCTGGTAAGAATCGACGAAGAACAACGACTATAGGCTCGCTTATTCCTCTTCCGGCTTTTGGTTGAAGACGCAGTACTTGGTGTAGTCGCGTCCATCATCCAGGGTCCATTGGCCCTTGGGCACTTTATCCATTTTTTCACACCAAGCATCGGAGCCGCGCTTGGGCTCACAGGCGGTCAGTGCGACAAGGGCTGCAGCGGAGCAGATCAGAACGAGTACTTTTTTCATGGTTCGCTTCTACAAATGAAATTCGAATGGCTTTTTCTCCCCAGCTGCGACCAGCCAGGGAGAAATCAGTGAGCGTAGTTTAAGGATCTAGTTTAGGGGTAAGAGGCGCCCTACTCGCGGCGCCACTTAGTGCCCTCGCGGCTATCCTCAAGCACCACACCTTTGGATTTTAACTCTTCGCGAATCTCATCGGCGCGGGCAAAGTCACGGTTTTTCTTGCTCTGCACACGCTCTTCAATCAGCGCTTCAATTTCCTCTGCGGAAATCGTTTCTTCGCCACCGCGGGCCTGCTTGAACCAGGCTTCCGGGTCTTGCTGCAAAATGCCAAGCATTTCACCGGCCGCCAGCAACAAACCTTTCAGGCGCGCTTTATCGGCGTCTTCGGCCTTGTTCAAATCGCGGGCGATCTGGTGCAACTCGCTGATGGCGATCGGCGTATTCAGATCGTCTTCCAACGCCTTGATAAAGGCGGTGTCGTTAAGATCTGCCGCTTCAGCCTCAACCGCTTCCGTTTCACGCAGTGCACCGTAGAGGGTGTCCAGGGTGCGCCAAGCCTGGTCAAGCAGGTCAGCACTGAAATTCAGCTCTGAACGGTAGTGGGCAGATAGCAGTGCGAAGCGCAGTACTTCGCCAGGGTAAAGTGCCAACAGGTCTTTGACCATGCGGAAGTTACCCAGGGACTTGGACATCTTCTCGCCGTCGATATTCACGTAGCCGTTGTGCATCCAGTAGCGCACAAAATCCACGCCATTGGCGCAGCAGCTTTGGGCGCGCTCGTTTTCATGGTGGGGGAAAGTCAGGTCGCGACCGCCACCGTGAATATCAATGGTGTCACCCAGGTGCTTCTTGATCATGGCCGAGCACTCCAGGTGCCAACCAGGACGACCACGCCCCCAGGGACTGTCCCAACCGGGCTCTTCTTCTGAGGAGGGCTTCCACAATACGAAGTCACCGGCGTATTTTTTATAAGGCGCTACTTCCACGCGCGCACCGGCGAGCATATCGTCGAGGGAGCGCTTGGACAGCTGACCGTATTCCTGCATGGACTCCACCGCGAACAACACATGGCCCTCGGCGGCGTAAGCGTGGCCCTTCTCCAGCAGGCTTTCGATCATCGCGATCATTTCCGGCAAGTGCTGGGTAGCGTAGGGGACAATATCCGGCTCCAGGTTATTGAGCGCGGCCATATCCTCGTAGTAAGCCTGGGCATAACGCGCCGACAGCACGCCGATTTCCTCGCCGTTATCCCGCGCGGTTTTCATGATTTTATCGTCAATATCGGTGATATTGCGCGCGTAAATCACATCGCTGAAGTTTCTTTTCAGTACCCGGTACAGGGTGTCAAACACCACCACAGGGCGGGCATTGCCAATATGCACGCGGTTGTACACGGTGGGGCCACACACATACATGCGCACCTGATCTTCCACCAGTGGTACGAAGGGTTCTTTCTTCCCGGAAAACGTGTTGTAAACCTGTAGAGACATCTTTTCTCTCAAATTCTTTTTGCTGTGTGGCTGGGCCAGCCCCTGGCCCAACCGCGAAAACTGCCGCTCGGGCAGCTCTCCGCTTTGCTATTTGTTTTGCTCTTTGGCCCAGCTGTCGCGCAGACCAATAGTGCGGTTAAACACCGGCGCTTCTGCGCTGCCGTACTTACTGTCGCGACAGAAGTAGCCATTGCGCTCAAACTGGTAGCCCTGCTCCGGCTCCGCTTTAGCCAGGCCGATTTCCGCCTTACAGCCTTTTAGGATTTGCAGGTTGTCCGGGTTTACACAGTCTAGGAAGTTCTTACCGCCGGCATCCGGCGCCGCATCGTTGAACAGGCGATCGTAGAGGCGGACTTCGCAATCGACATTGTTGTCCGCAGAGACCCAGTGAATCACGCCCTTCGGCTTAACGCCGTCGGCCGGGTCTTTACCCAGGGTATCCAGATCAACCGAGCAGATCACTTCTACAATTTCGCCGGCATCGTTCTTCACCACTTCTTCGGCAAAAATGACATAGGCGTTGCGCAGGCGAACTTTTTTACCCAGCACCAGGCGCTTGTACTTCTTGTTGGCCTCTTCGCGAAAATCCTCTTTCTCAATATAGAGAGTACGGCCAAACGGAAGTTCACGGGCCGGCAGATCGTTGCGCACTGGGTGGCCCGGTGCTGACAGCAGCTCTTCCTGACCTTCCGGGTAATTTTTCAGGGTGATCTTCAAAGGCTCCATCACGCACATGGCGCGCGGTGCATTTTTATCCAGATCGTCGCGAATGCTGTATTCCAGCATGCCCACATCAACGACGGAGTCGGAGCGGGTTACACCGATCATCTCGCAGAAGTTACGAATGGAAGCCGGGGTAAAGCCGCGTCGGCGCATACCGGACAGGGTCGGCATGCGGGGATCATCCCAGCCATCTACATGACCTTCATCGACCAGCTGCTTGAGCTTGCGCTTGGATACCACGGTGTAGTTGAGGTGCAGGCGTGCAAATTCGTACTGACGCGGGCGCGATGGCACCGGCAGGTTCTCGATCAGCCAGTCGTACAGCGGCTTGTGATCTTCGAATTCCAGGGTACAGATAGAGTGGCTGATACCCTCAATCGCATCACACTGGCCATGGGCAAAATCGTAGCTGGGATAAATGCACCACTTATCACCGGTCTGGTGGTGAGCCATTTTTTTGATGCGGTAAATAATCGGGTCGCGCAGATTGATATTGGGCGCGGCCATATCGATCTTGGCGCGCAGACTGCACTGGCCCTCTTCCATTTCGCCATTGCGCATCTTTTCAAACAACGCCAGGTTTTCTTCCACGGCTCTTTCGCGGTAGGGGCTGTTTTTACCCGGCTCCTTGAGCGTGCCGCGGTAGTGACGGGCTTCTTCTGCAGACAGATCGCAGACGTAGGCCTTTCCGGCTTTAAGCAGGTGCAGTGCCCACTCGTACAGTTGATCAAAATTATCCGAGGAGTACTTTGCCTGACCATTCCACTCGAAACCGAGCCAGGAGACGTCGCGCTTGATCGCATCGACAAACTCTTCCTCTTCCTTAGCCGGGTTGGTGTCATCAAAACGTAAATTACAGGTGCCGCCAAACTCCTGCGCCAAACCAAAGTTCAGGCAGATGGATTTGGCGTGTCCAATATGTAGATATCCATTCGGCTCCGGTGGAAAGCGGGTTGCCACCTGGGATACCCGGCCCTCTGCCAGGTCTTCGCGAATTAGGTTCTGTAAAAAGTGAGCGGGCTTGCTCTCGGATGTCATAGGATTCTCTTATTTACAGCTGTGCGAACATAAACGGCGAATTATACCCTAGTTGAGCCACAGAATATCCTATTTAGCTGAGCGTCAGGCGATGATTTTTACTGTTGGCGCACACTTTTTAGGCAATCCATTATGATATCGTGACTCGGCGTTTTACAGCTCCTGACGAAAAGGTATCATGCCGGCCGAAATCAACCCTCATAGGACATTTTATGATCACCTTGCACACTACCCACGGAGATATTGCTATCGAACTGGATTTCGACAAGGCCCCAAAGACTGCAGCCAACTTCCTGCAGTACTGCCGTGATGATTTTTACACTGGGACCATTTTCCACCGGGTGATCGACAACTTCATGATTCAGGGCGGCGGTATGACCCCGGACATGGAGCAGAAAGAAACCCGTGAGTCCATTGAAAACGAAGCGGACAACGGCCTGAAGAATGACACCGGCACCCTGGCCATGGCCCGCACCATGGACCCACACTCCGCCAGCTCCCAGTTCTTTATCAATGTAAAGGACAACGACTTCCTGAACTTCCGCAGCAAGGACACCCAGGGCTGGGGTTACTGCGTGTTTGGTAAAGTGGCCAACGGTATGGACGTGGTCAACAAGATCAAGAGTGTAAAAACCGGCAGCAAGGGTTTCCACCAGGACGTACCTCTGGAAACCATCGAAATCACCGGCATCAGCATTTCTGACGACTACGCAGATAAGTAATTTTTCGAGCCCATTTAGGCTTTAAGGCGGGGACATTGTCTATTTATTTTATTTCCGATCTGCACCTCGATGAGAGCCGTCCAGAGATTACCCAGGCTTTCTTTGATTTCCTGCGCGGCCCTGCCGCCGGTGCCGAGGCACTATATATTCTCGGCGACTTCTTCGAGGCCTGGATTGGCGATGACGACGATGCCCCCCTGATCAATGAAGTGGTACGGGAGTTGAGCCACTACAGTGGCACCGGGGTGGAACTGTATCTGATGCACGGCAACCGCGATTTCCTGCTCGGTGCGGATTTTGCCTTGCGCACAGGGGCAATATTGCTGCAGGACCCAACCACCCTCACTCTGGCAGGTCAGCAAGTCTTACTGATGCACGGCGACAGCCTCTGCACTCGCGATGAGGAGTACATGGCTTTCCGTCGCCAGGCGCGGGACCCCAACTGGCAGCAGGGGTTGCTGGCCAAGCCTTTGGAAGAGCGCCGCGCTATCGCCGCACAGATTCGCGCCGCGTCCAAAGCCATGAACAGCCGCAAAGCGGAAGACATCATGGATGTCACCCCTGAGGAAGTGGAAAAAGTGATGCGTGAATACAACGCGAACACTCTGATCCACGGCCACACCCACAGGCCGGGCCGCCACCCCTTCTCCATTGATGATGCCCCTGCGGAGCGCATTGTACTGGGAGACTGGGATCACAATGCCTGGTGCCTGAAAGCGAACGGCGAAACATTGGAACTGATGCACTGGCCAATCGGCTGAGCCCAAACCACCACCCCATCGCTACGCCCGCTAGTGGTAGAGTCTTTGCTCGAGCTTCACAGCTTCCGCCAGTAGGCGCAGGCTGTGTCGCAAGCGCTCTGCCCCGCCAAACTTGAAGCCCTTGCCTTGCAAATAGGCACAGTCCATTACCGTTGGCGGCTCTTCCCGAGGCTCTGGGGGCAGAGGGCTACGTGTTCCTAACATGGACTGCAAAATCTCAGCCACTTCCCGATAGCTCACCAGGCGATCGCTGCAATTTACTGCCCGGCCCCGGGCATCCTCCTCAGACAGCACCAACTCTACCGCTCGGGCTACATCTTCTCCATGTACCTCCGTGGCAACTCTGGCCTGGGTATAGGGCTCCCCACTGACCACCGCACGGGCAATGTCATACCACTTGCTGCGCTCCAGAGGATTTACCACGCCATAGACTCCGGTGAGGCGCAGGGAAACCGCATGCCATTGGCGCTGCTGAGCCCAGGCACAGACCATCGCCTCCACCGCCGATTTATATGCCCCATAAAATGTATCGGGCCGCACCGCCTGATGCTCGTACAAACTGCCGCGCAAACACCCCGTCGCGTACACCGCCCTACTGGAAATAAAAACAAATTTATCCACGGCAGCAGAGTGAGCCACCTGCATCAACAGCAGCGTGCTGTTCAAATTGGAATCGAGATACCTGGAGAGGTTTTCCCCCTCCCCACCTCGATAACGGCCGGGCAAATGGTCATAGGCGCAATGCACTATCGCATTAAGCCCCCTCACAAATTTGGATAAAACACTGCGATCTACCATATCGCCAGCAACCCACTCAAAGTTACTGCCCGCAGCAAAGGGAAATAAGCCTGACTTGCGCCCCGAACGGGACATTGCCCGCACCTTGTAACCATGATCGAGAAAGTAGCGAACAATAAATTGCCCGACATAACCACTAGCGCCAGTGATACCGATATTCACAAGGCACCACCCGACGATTGGCGCTGCTCACGGGCAAGCTGCTCGATTCTCAAACCGATATCGCGCCCCTGATTGACAGCCCACCACAACTCGATCAGCGGTCTGAGCTGTTCCGCTTTCCCATGGTCCTTTTGCCAAGGCTTTTCGTATTGATAGTGAATCACATGAATACTGCTCCACAGCCACAATTGAGGTAAGTTCAGATACAGATACTGCAAAGCATTGTAGATATAAGGTATACCGTGCCAGCGGGGAAAAAACGCCTGTAAAAAAGTTTGGTCGGTGCGACGCCAAAATACGCCTGGTCGATCCAGCAATTTCAGCATTTTTTGATACGTGCCCTCACAGGGTACGGCAGTAAATAAGCCGGAATTCATCCGCCCAAAGCCATCCAAGTCTTCATAGAGGTTAGGTGCAGCACAAAACTCGGGGTAATCCATCAGGTGATCAATATTGCGAAGCACTAGAACATCTGCGTCGAGAAACACGAGTTTGTCATATTCCTCCAAGCGCCAAAGAGCCAGCTTGCAAAAATTATTCAATGGAACATGAAACCTAGGCTTATTCCCTTTATCGAAAGGCGCACGCCGGTGTAACCTCTCGCGCTCATGACGCTGAATAAATGCTTCGGAAAAATCCGGCAGGTTGACCTCCCGCACCAAGCATCCAGAAGATTCCAGCCGCCCTGTATTAACGCAATCGGCGACCACCATTGTAACTAGAGGATAGATACTTCCCACCCTCTCCAATGAGCGTTTTAGAGCGACTGCACCAGTCACATACTCTGGGCTATTAATGAGGGTAACAAAGGCACAATGAGACATGACGACAACTGCACACTACTTGATACTCATTAGGGGGGACGCACTGCCAAATGCTCAGAAAAAACCTATGGGATGGATCATAGAGGGGGCATTTTTTCTTGCGAGCCATGGATCGCGCGAAGACGCCATCGATCCATAATACACTCCACCTGTTTTAGACTGAAACAGTTCACATTATAGATAAAGCTCGCCCGAAGCTGGCCCCCATAAGCCGCTATTGAAAGATAAATTCCGTAAGGGGTTAAACGTGTGGGCAGTGGAGTCGTATGTATTTTCAATTTCTCGCCAACTTCCACCCAGTCTGAAGTTTCACCGGTATATACAGCACTAAAGCCTTCATGATGCTCTTCGGTCTGAAGAAAACTAACCAGGAAACAACTGGAGGCATTAAGGTTATGGCCGATACTGCCATGAGGGCCGATAGAGTCTGCAGCATAGGCCGTGCGCACTGCACGTTTGATCTCCTGCGACAGCCGGGTGAGCTTTTCCGGCCAGGATTCATTCCTGCAAACGGAAAGATTTCCATAACGAAACATGGGCCCCAGAATATACCGGTGTTCTAGCTTTAGACGCAGTGACAGGCTGGTATTCAGCCAAAAGTCATGGTGAAGAAATTCACATAGAGTTTGTTGGTAAGCGGCACACAAGTAGGCAAACAGACTGACCTTTGCATCGCCGGCATTGGCCTGGATTTCCTCGAACTCTCTGCCCTCAATATTGAGGGTCGCCTCCTTACAAATGATTGAAACAATTTCTTGATGCGAGGCCTGCCAAACAGCCTCATGCTGTAGCTCCAACTTGTTACGCCAGTAATATCTGGCTTTTTGCCCACGCTCCGATTCGAGATAGGTGTCTTCAAAATTGATATAGTCAGCAAAATCCGTAGCTTCTCCCCGAGGCCTATAAGGCTTCCCAGCTTCCATGGTCAGGTAAGCAGTCAGGGATTCTGCCCACAACAGTGAAAGACTAATACCATCGGTAATAATGTGGTGACACTTGATCAAGAAAATATATTCATCTTCGCCGGTCCGAAAAAGACTGAGACCAAGTAGTTGATCCGAAATTAAATCCATGGGCGAACTACTGAACTGACGCAGGAAACTGGTTATATGCGCCTCGCTCATATGACGAATATCCATATAGTCCAGCTCGATATCGTCAAAGCTTCGAACTGCCGGCTCATCATGATAGCGGCAACGAAAAATAGGATAGGAATTTACAACCAACGGAATGGCCCGCTCAAACAACTCGACATCCACATCGCCCTTGATGCGCATGGCACGGGTAATCAGGTCAGCCAACACCTTGCGGTGATTCAAGTTGTAAATGCTCTGTTCAGTAATTGACAGAGGCACATGGGTGGAGCAATCCCAGCCTGGCATGGGGAGCGCCTATTGCCGGCTATGAGCTAGTGGGCCCAATCAAATTCTGTGCCCCACCCAATACCTGGCGCAGGTGTGGTGCCTCAGCACTATCCTCAGTATCTGTACCAATACCTTCACCAAGAGAACTTTCTTGGTTTTTTGCTGTTCGCCAGTAGGAGCGACATGGGATCAGGTCGGGATTAGAGCGGTGCGCATATTTTCCGGCAACTTCAGAGATTTCCTCCATCAGTCCCTGAGCCAGGAAGGTTGGCTTCAAGCCCAGGTTACACAGACTGTCATTCTCCACAAATAACTCGTTCTCTGCGGCCTCGTTGCGGGGGTTATCGACAAAGGCCACCTTGGCTCCACTGGCATCGGCAATCATCTTGGCGAGATCGCGTACCCGATGGGTTTCGGTCATCTGGTTCATAATGCGCACACGCTCACCCGCAGCGGGAGGGGAATCGATCGCCAGTTGGATACAGCGCACCGTATCGGAGATATGGATAAATGCGCGGGTCTGCCCACCAGTGCCATGAACCGTCAATTCATGGCCAGTAGCAGCCTGCATTAGAAAACGGTTCAGTACAGTGCCGTAATCCCCGTCGTAGTCAAAGCGGTTGATTAAGCGTTCATCCAGGGAAGTTTCTGCAGTTTGAGTTCCCCAAACGATCCCCTGGTGTAAATCCGTAACGCGCACACCATCGTTTTTGTTGTAGTAGGCAAAGAGCAGCTGATCCTGGGACTTGGTCAGGTGATAAATACTGCCTGGGTTGGTCGGATAGAGAATCTGCTGGGAAACCCTCTGTCCATTTTCCAGGGGTATTTCCACATCCAGGTAGCCCTCTGGAATCTTCATTCCCGCAGAGCCGTAACCGTAAACCCCCATAGTACCGAGATGGACGACATGCGTATCGACACCCGCATCCACCAGGGCAGCGAGAAGATTATTGGTGGCATTGATATTGTTGGAAACTGTGTAACGCTTGTGACGCGAGGATTTCATGGAATATGGCGCAGCGCGCTGCTCGGCAAAATGCACAATCGCAGCAGGCCGGGTCTCTGTAATCAACTCCACAAGGGGGT
Source organism: Microbulbifer sp. THAF38 (assembly GCF_009363535.1). Classification (NCBI taxonomy): domain Bacteria; kingdom Pseudomonadati; phylum Pseudomonadota; class Gammaproteobacteria; order Cellvibrionales; family Microbulbiferaceae; genus Microbulbifer; species Microbulbifer sp. THAF38. The sequence continues at coordinate 1,875,776 of NZ_CP045369.1, read as the reverse complement.
CATAATCACAGGCAAGATCCAGCCTATGCAGCCCAATATTGAGCCCGGTCATCTCCCACCAGCATTGAATACGTTGCCCAATACTCTCGATAGGCGTCAGGGATTCCACCCCCAATTCCTCATCGATAAGGCGTCGTGAAAAATTATCCACGATAGTGACAGCGTAACCCTGCCTCGATAAATACAGTGCCGTAGGCCAGCCACAGAATCCGTCACCACCCAATACCAAAATGCGGGCATTACCGTTTTGCCGCATATTTGCCTCCCCAGAGAAAATTCGCGCCAAATACCGAAAGCTATGAATAAATAATATACAAGACCACTGACCAGGCGACCGCTGGCTATTGACCAGCTAGTGGGTGGTGTCACTGATTAGCGCCTACAATCCACCCATCCATTCGGCCAAAGGGAGTACTGTGAGAAAAAAGCGCTCCCCCTTAGAATCCTAGAGAAACCCAGAGCCTTGTGCAGAAACCTGGGGTTTGATGGCGCCAATCGGATTGCCAACAGGCACCAGCTTGGCGCGGATAGGGAATATAGTTCTGCAAAGAAGGTTATGCCATTCAAGCGCAAGGGCCGCCCCCCCAGAAACTGCTATTTTTCGTCAAAATCCTCTTTGCCTAGGCCAAATTGAACCAAACCTCTACCCAATCGATTAATGACAGACACCAAGATTCTCTTGATTTACGTCACCACCCCATTGCATGATCCTCTCTGACCTCAGGGGAGAGGAGTGCGACCCAGGTGATCAACAACCTGAACAAACGGGTATTAATACTTGGCGGCTACGGCAATTTTGGCGCGCGCATCGCGCATATGTTGCGTTCTGAGCCCGATATCCAGCTGATTATTGCCGGCCGCAACAAGGCTCAGGCGGATCAATGCGCCGAAGAACTCGGTGGGCTCGCCGAAGGCTTGCGCCTGGAAAGAGACGCCATCAACCTGTCCGCGCAACTGAAAGCCCTACATTTGGATCTTTTGATTCACTGCGCAGGACCTTTCCAAAAAGAGGCGGATTACCGGGTCGCCAAAGCCTGTATCGAATCCCGCACACCTTACATCGATATCTCCGATGGCCGCCGCTTCGTGTGCGACTTCCATCGCCTATCACCTGCAGCAGAAGCTGCGGGAATAACCATGGTGTCTGGTGCCAGCAGTCTGCCCGGCCTGAGCTCCGCCGCAATCGCCGAAATCCAGCTGGAGTTGCCGGTTATTCATTCCGTCGACATCGCTATAGCACCCGCACACCGTATAGATCGCGGCCTGGCAACCGTGCGTGCCGGTGTTGAATCCCTCGGCCATAGCTTTCCACAACTACAGGGCGGCTACTGGCGTGAATCCCATGCAGGAAAAAATCTACGCCCCATCAAGCTCGCCCACCCGGTAGGTAAACGCTGGTTGTGCGATTTTGATGTGCCCGATCTGGAGCTCTTCCCGAAGTATTTCCCCGAGATGCACAGCGCCCGCTTCGCTACCGGGTTGGAGCCACTCACCCTGCAAATCGGCCTGTCCGCATGTGCCCAATTGTCTCGCCTACAGCTACCAGCAACTACCGCACGCATCGCCCAACTCGGCCACAAACTCAGCGAACGCTGGCCGGGAGGCACCCCACACGGCGGCATGATTGTGCGTGCCATAGGGGAAAATACCCATGGTGAAACTGCCTCACGCTGCTGGCAGGTGCTCGGCCTGAATGGCGATGGCCCCTGGATTCCAGCGGCTCCTGCGGCGGCCCTAGCTCGCAAATTTTTACGTGGCGAAATGGAGGAGGCTGGGGCAAAGGCATGCTGGCAACTTCTCAGCCTGGATGAAATTCTACTTGAATTAAATGATCACTCCGTTGTGACCTCAATAGAAAGCCACTCCCGTGAGCGTATGCCCGCACTTGCTTAATAGGGCCGTTAACAGGCCTTAGCAAATACATAGGGAAAACTCCCTCATACAGCGACCCACTCAAAGCTTACCCTCTCAAAGAGGCTAGAACCGGTGTGATGGGAGGATAACAAGAATTGTCCACGATACTTAAGGGCAAAGAGTAAATTAACAACTTACACTTTCAGGACCTTTAGCACTAAATTTTCATACCATTTCACCACGAATATACCTGCAGCTTAACACCTCACTTCCCTTCTACATACAGTGAGCCATAAGATTCAAACTGGCCCAAGAGACCGGACATATCCCTATGGCGTTTTATGGAGAAACAACACCGTAGAAGGCTATCCAATTTTTTGGCGCTTTTGTTTCAATAACACACTTGCTTAACCAGCATGTGAAAGAAAAATTTAACTCTTCCACTAAGATAAAGAGAATCAATCCATTAATTTAGAATCGGGACAAATATTAGGCATGTTAAGTGAGCTGGCTTGTGCTCTTGGAAATGTGAACTCTACAGACACCAAGGCCACAGAACTACACAGAATTTAGCAAAATTAACTTTCAGAAAAATACACCTGCAAATAACTTCTACCGTAGACACCCATATCACAAAGCCGAGGTAGAGAAATCATTACAGATGCATATCATCTTACAAAAATAAACTGCTTAACCTATTAATCATAGAGCCTTATAACTTCAACCCTATTTCAGGGTGCTATTACTAACATTTTTAGAGCCTGTTGCTGTAAAGCCTAACTTTAGAGAATCTCCAGGCTTTATTGTTGAATTCCAGTCAAGAGGTTTAACCACATAATGACCTTCTGAGTGAGAGATGATCTTAGCCGTCCAAAATGAATCTATCTGCCCATCATAATCAAACTCTAGAGTCCATCCCGACAGGTCAGTTGACCCAGTATTTTTAATGGTGAATTCACCGTTGAATCCAGCCCCCCAATCTTTAGACACACTAAATTCCACAATGGGTGCTAAGCTTGTAGCACCTACAACAGTATCGCCTTCATTAGTATTACCAGTTGACTGACCTACATCACTATTACCACCAAGGGTAATATTCGTAACGGTCTGCCCACCTGTTGCTGTAAAACCCAAATCTAATGATTTCCCAGCATTAACTGTGGAATTCCAATCATGGGGTTTTACCACGTAGTGATTCCCCGAATGAGAAACAATCTGAGCAGTCCAAAAAGAGTTTATCTGCCCATCAAAATCAAACTCTAAAACCCAACCCTCTATGTCACTTGATCCAGTATTATTAATGGTAAAGCTTCCATTAAATCCAGCACCCCAGTCAGATGCTTTGCTAAATCCAACACTTGAACCAGAGACTAAATCAACATTATCATTCTCGCCGTCGATAGCACCACCACTACCATTATCAGCCTCACCACCCTCTTCACCATTAGCACTGCCTGTATTACCAGCACCTTCATTACCACTATCTACATCGTCATCCCCAATAGTACCGCCATCAATGCCAGCATCATCCCATATTCGACCAGGTACAGCACTTTCAAAAATACTTTTCAGGAAACTACCTGTCTCAGTGACACTTCCATCAGAATTAAAAATACTGGATGATTCCGCCTTATCGTTAATTGCCCAATTAGCCCACGATATTTCATTTTCATCCATCCAGGCTAACCAGTCTCCGGTTGAATCGTAGTTAATCGAACCATTACCATCAGCATTAACTGAACCCCATTCTGTAACAAAAAGCGCTACTCCCTGGCTTAAAGCATAATCAGCCTTATCTCTTAATGATGAAAAATGGGTTCCCGCATAAAAGTGCAACGAATAAGCCACATTTTCATCATTTATCCTGTCATTCGCAGCGGCCCCAACATCTTGGGACCAAGTGGGCGATCCAACCACCACCAAGTTATCCGAGTGCTTTCTTATTTCAGAGATAACCTCTTCCGCATAGTCTTTCACAACACTCCACGAAACATAGGTTGGCTCGTTATAAATCTCAAAAATTACGTTATCATAACTGCCATAATCCATTGCCATCCTTGCAAAAAATTCTTTCGCTGCATCTACATTATTATGCGCCCCATGCGTGTGCCAATCGATAATTATATAAACTCCTCTATCTATAGCAGCTTCAACTACAGTTCTTATTTTGTCTTCATCTGAATCATACGGGCTCCCGTTATCATCAACCCCATAAGACGCCCTAAGAATTTCCACCTGAAATTCATCAACCATCCTATCAACTGTTTCAGAGTTATAATAAGTGGTCCAATTACTCCAGAAGAAACTCATCCCTTTTACTTGCATTGGCTCTCCAGTTTTGGAGCCATTAATTTTATTTCCCTCCACCTGCATTTCGCCAAAATAACCAACTGGATTTGAATCGCTCGCAGCAAAAACAGAGTGTATATTACTTATTCCCGCAGAAAACCCGATGGATAGAGCTAATATAACCTGTAAACTTTTATTTTTTCGTTTGACTTTTAACATACCGTCACTCTCACTTAAGTTATTACCAAACCGGCTCCTGAAGAAATGGAAGTACTCAAGGTATCAGGCCCATGTCACTCAAAGCCAAACAGTCAACCGGCTAACAAATTCAAAAATTAGGACAGAAATACCCTTATTGAGTTCCGGGTTAATTAGGAGCATTCATTCCACTGCATGTTTTTTTGCTTTGGGATGACTGCAGACTATTGAGCCTTCCATTTCACTAATACCGAGAAGTTTTGATATCAGCAAGTAAGCTTTACCCAATACATAACCGAATCAAGGAGAAAATGTGCAAGCCGATGACCTGGAGAGCTCATACCCAGCCTTACACACAAGGAATTACTTATAATTTGATAACAGCTGAAAATCAGCTTGGCTGAACAGGTTATTTATTACCCTGCATTAAAACATAGCGCCAACGTTCACTAAGTTTTTGTAAGGTGTCTCGACTAAAGCAGTTGGCGTTATAAACAAAATTACTGTGGAGATATCCATCGTAAGCGGCCAAGGAGAGATAAATACCGTAGGGACTGATTCTGGCGGGGAGATCTAACGAACGTATTTTAATTTTCTCATTAATAGCAATCCACTCAGAGCCCGCGGCATTATATGCAGCTTGCAATCCTTCTTGATGTACTTCCGTTTGCAAGTAGTTGACCAAATAGGTACAGGGAGCTGGTAGGTTATTACCGATGATTCCATGGGGTCCTATTGAGTCCGCCACATAAACTGTACGCACGGCATATTGTATTTCCCTGGACAAACGCTGTAATTTTTCCGCCCAGTCTTCTTCACCCACCACAGCCAGATTTGCCAAGCGAAACATGGGCCCAAAAATCTGCCTATGTTCTTTTTTTATCCGAAGTGACAAACTCACATTCATCCAAAACTCTTTTTGTAAGAGTTCGTACAAAGCTTGTTGAAATGCGGCACACAGATAAGCAAAGTGACTGACCCCAGCAGCCCTGGCACGCTCTTTTATATGTAAAAATTCTCTCGGTTCCAGGGTATAAGCCAAATCTTCGCAATAGAGCGAGACCATTTTCCCAACAGACGCCACCTCAACAGCGTTTCTTTGACGGTTGAGCTTGTCCCGCCAATATTGCAGAGCTTTTTGTCCTCGCTGCGAGTGGATATAGTTATTTTCGAAATTTACATAATCGGCAAAGTCAATCGTTTCGGGCTGGGATCGGAAGCTGGCACCACGTTCGAGATCTAGGTAAGCAGTTAGAGCCAACTCTAAAAGCAGAGCCAAACTAATGCCATCGGCAATAATATGATGACATTTTGTCAAGAGAATGTATTCGGCCTCTCCCGTGCGAATAAGACTCAACCCCAAGAGTTGATCCGACTGTAACGCCATTGGCGCATTACTGTATTGAGTTAAAAAACTCATTATATGGGCGTCACTCAAGTCACGGATATCAATGATATCCAGTTCGACATCAACAAAAATGCGCCTAACAGGCTCCCTGGTGTAGCGGCAGCGAAAAATGGGGTAAGTGTTAACGGTTCTATGAACCGCCTCCCTGAACAGGTCAACTTGAAGAGGCCCTTTGATATTTATGGTGCGGGCGATCATATCAGCCAGGGCTTTTCGGTAATGTAAGTTGTAGATACTCCGCTCTGTGATTGACAGAGGCACATCTGCAGACTGCTCCCATCCCGACATGCTTATCTCCCATGAACGCTCAATAATCTTTCTGTCAAATTTCTGCCAGGCAGCCCTTACAACGTGCTGTACCTAATATCTAAAACCTTTTAACCCTGCAGAAGCATTTCGAAATTATTCAGAGGCTCCCTTAATGAGTATTGCATGTCCAAGGTGAACAAAAATGAGCGACTCACTGTGCTACTCGCCCTGCACTAATTACTCGACAATATTAATTACACGCATAAAGATTGTTTATACGCCTAAAAAAAAGATACTTGGTAAGATTCACACCTTGAGCGGCCTGTTTTGCGGCAGATCGAGGGTATATAGCAGCAAAGCCCCGCGCGATGATCTAGGTTCATTATCGGAACTCCCAGTAATGAGATTGAACCCACCCACTATGATCATCTCCACAGCCTGGCGTGCCTACGCCAGTAGGAATGGAATCAAGCGCGCGATCATTCCGGTGACCGCCCTGGTTCTAACCCCGATATTTCTAATACTCACCATCGCAGTCGATGCTTGGTGGGTAATCGCCCTGCTGCTGAGCCTGTCTTTGGTTCTTTTGGGCATCTACGACATGCTGCAGCCCTACTGGAATGTGACGCGTAACTTTCCTGTGGCCGGCCGCATCCGCTGGATATTCCTGAATCTGCGCCCTTACTTCCGCGCCTATATGGTGGAGGGTGATGAGGAAGGCAAGCCTTTTAGCTATGAGGCGCGGCGACTGGTCTACGCTCGCGCCGAAGGTTTCTCGGACATGCACCCCTTTGGCACTGAGCTGGATGTGCGTAGCGATGAATATATGTGGCTCACACATTCTATTAATCCAGCCAAAGAAGCAGATGTGAAGTCTCGCATTGAGGTGGGGTCTGGCCGTTGCGCAAAGCCCTATTCGGCAGCGCTATTAAATATCTCCGCCATGAGTTTCGGCGCCCTATCCGCCCCAGCGATTGAGGCTCTGAACAAGGGCGCCGCCATCGGCGGTTTCTATCACGATACCGGAGAAGGTGGCATCAGCCCCTATCACCGTAAACATGGCGGTGACTTGGTGTGGGAATTGGGCAGTGGCTACTTTGGTGCCCGTCGCGATGACGGCAGTTTCGATCCCGATCTTTTTCGTGAAGCCTGCGATGATCAGGTGAAGATGACCGAAATTAAACTGAGCCAGGGAGCTAAACCTGGCCATGGCGGGGTATTGCCCGGTGCAAAGGTCACCCAGGAAATCGCCTCCACTCGCAAAGTGAAACCGGGAGTGGATTGTGTCTCTCCACGTGCACACTCAATGTTTTCGACCCCCATTGAAATGCTCGAATTTGCCGACCAGATGCGCAGCCTATCTGGGGGCAAACCGGTGGGTATCAAACTGTGTGTAGGGCAGGTATTTGAAGTGCTGGCCATTATGAAAGCCATGCTCGAAACGAAAAAATATCTCGATTTTATCGTGGTAGATGGCGCCGAAGGGGGCACAGGCGCCGCACCCCTGGAATTATCCAACCATGTGGGCATGCCGCTGTTGGCGGGGTTAATCGTAGTGCGCAATGCATTGGTAGGAACCGGCTTGCGGGACAAAGTACGGCTGGCCGCCAGCGGCAAAATTTACTCTGCTTCAGAGCTGGCTGCCTGCCTCGCGATTGGCGCAGATTGGTGCAATGCCGCACGACCTTTTATGTTTTCCATTGGCTGTATCCAGTCGCGGCGCTGCCACACCGATACCTGCCCCACGGGTGTCACCACCCAGGACCCTCAACGCCAGCGCGGTCTGGTGGTGGATGTGCAGAGCAAGCGCGCTGCGGCATTTCAGGAGAAAACTCTGGAGGCCCTTGGGGATATTATCGCCGCCGCTGGATTAACCGAACCGCGGGATCTACAGCCCTACCACCTATACCACCGAATCAATGGCACCGAGTCGTACCCTATCGATCGAATCTGGCACTTCCTCGATGAGAAGTCCTTGATAGACGCACCCGATGAAACCCCTTACCGACACTGGTGGCAGGCCGCGAGGGCCGACTCATTTCAGCCCGCGGTTAATCTGGCTCATCACGATGATCACTCCGCCCTGCGACGCCTATAGCCCCAGCCCCTTTTACTGGAGATTTCCATGGAGACCGTTTCGGAGATTGTTGTCGATGCCCTGGTAAAAGCCGGGGCAAAACGCTGCTACGGCATCGTCGGCGATACCATCAATCACTTTACCTCCGCCGTGCGCCAGTCCAAGCTGGAGTGGGTCCACGTTCGTCACGAAGAGGTGGGCGCCCTGGCTGCGGGCGGCGAGTCCTATTTGAGCGGGGAGCTGAGTGTCTGTGCCGGCACCGCCGGCCCCGGTAGCCTGCACTTTCTCAACGGTATCTTCGAGAGCCACCGCAACGGCGCACCGGTATTGCTGATTGCCTCCCGTATTGACCGTGCGGAGCAGGGGCTGGGATTCCCACAGGATGTCGATCAGATCAAGCTTTACGAGCAGTGCTCGGTATTCTGTGAAACCCTCTCCGACCCGGAGCAGGCGCGCCGTATTATCTGCCAAGCCGCCCAGGCCGCTCTCAACCACCGAGGCGTGGCCGTGGTTGAGATCAGTGGCGATACGTTCAAAACCAAGGTAAAAGACGCGATTCCCTGGGCAGTCCATCGCCCCCAGTGGTTAGCGCGTCCCTCTGATGAGGAACTGGATGCACTGGCGGAAAAACTCAATCAGGCGGAAAAGATTGTTATCTATGGCGGCATTGGCTGCCGCTTTGCTCACGATGCGGTAGTCAAGCTGGGGCAACACCTGTCCGCCCCAATCGTACATACCACCCGTTCCAAAGAGTTTTTAGAGTACGACAACCCCTGCAACGTCGGCATGAATGGCATCCTGGGTAACCCCGCCGGCTATCGTGCAATCCAGACCTGTGACCTGTTGTTGTGTCTGGGCAACGATTTCGCCTACACCCAGTTTTACCCGGAAAAAGCCACCATCATCCAAGTGGACATAGAGGCCTCCCACCTTGGTCGCCGCACCCCCATTCATATGGGCTTGGTAGGCGATGTCGGTGCAACCATTGAAGCCCTTTTGCCAAAACTAAAAGCCCGCAGCGACAAAAAATTTCTCCAGGACCTGCTCGGTCGCTATCAAAAAGACCTGGAGCAATTGGAAGATCGAGGACACGAGCCCGACCCCAAACTGATTCACCCCCAGTTTGTTGCTCAAACCCTGGACAAACTGGCCAGCGATGGGGCCGTATTTACTGCCGATGGCGGCTCTCCCATGGTTTGGCTGCTGCGCCATCTACGCGCCAATGGCAAACGCTCCTTTCTCACCAGCCTCTCCCACGGCACCATGGCCAATGCCTACCCTCAGGGCCTGGGCATGGCCAAAGCCGACCCCAGCCGCCAGGTAATTGCGATGTGCGGCGATGGGGGAATGACCATGCTGATGGGGGATCTGTTGACTTTGGTACAAGAAAAAATCCCACTCAAACTATTGGTCTTTAACAATCACTCCCTCGGCTTTGTGGAAATGGAACAGCGCATTGAAGGGCTGCTGGATAGCTTTACCGATTTGCAGAATCCCGACTTCAGTCGCATGGCGGAAGTCATTGGCATTCACGGAGAGAAAGTCGAGCAAGCCGATGATCTAGAGGACGCAATGAAGCGCTGGCTGGCTGCGAAAGGGCCGGCCCTGCTGGACGTTACTGTAAATCGGTTGGAACTGGTCATGCCCCCGGAGGTCACGGCGCAACAGGTCTCTTCCACCGCGCTGTTTGGCCTCAAGGCCATACTCAGCGGGCGTGCCGATGAAGTGGTCGACCTGCTGAAAGACAACTTTCTGCGCTGACACGGGTCACCCAGCTCGACCCCAGGCGCAACCCAGACGGGAGGTCCATGCACCAGCTCGGAAAACAAGTGCCCACCGGGATGCTGGCCCTACTCGCCAGCGGGGAGATCGCCAGCAACAGTGCCCCCGGCCGCGCCGCCGCGCGCCTGCAGGAGGAGCTGGCACAGCGCCGCATCGACCTGATCACCACGGTCTCCAGTGACGACGCCAATGCCATGCTGCGCGCCAACCCAGCGATACAATGCCTGTTGCTGAATTGGGAGCTGCCAGGCAGTGGCCATTTGCCCGCGTTGAATGTGCTGGAACAGCTGAGAGCGCGCAATTTACAGCTGCCGGTATTCCTACTGGCCGATCGCGAAACCGTCAGCAATATGCCACGACGCGCCCTGGAGCTGGCCAATGACTTTATCTGGATATTGGAGGACACCCCCACTTTTATCGGTGGGCGCATTCAAGGGGCAATAGAGCGCTATAGCCATGCGGTACTGCCGCCGATGTTTGCCGCCCTGACCCATTTCGCCCGTGTACATGAATACTCCTGGCACACACCCGGCCATACCGGCGGCACTGCATTCCTAAAATCCCCCGCGGGCCGCGCCTTCTACGATTTCTTTGGTGAGAACATGCTGCGCTCGGACCTGTCCATTTCTGTGACAGAGCTGGGTTCCCTACTCGATCACACCGGGCCAATTGCCGCCGGAGAGCGCTACGCGGCCAAGGTTTTCGGTGCTGACCGTACTTACTATGTCACCAACGGCTCCTCCACCTCCAACCGCGTGATTGTGATGGCCTCTGTGACCCGCGGCCAACTGGCGCTATGCGACCGCAACTGTCACAAGTCGGTGGAGCACGCCATCACCATGTCTGGCGCCATCCCCACTTACCTGGTGCCTCTGCGCAATCACTACGGATTGATCGGACCGATTCCCCCGGACCAGCTGACGAAAGCGGCGGTGTCTCAAGCGATCCAGAACAATCCCCTGGCACGCACCGCCGACAGCCAGCGCGCGGTGCATGCGGTTATTACCAACTCCACCTATGACGGGCTCTGTTATAACGTGCGCCGGGTGGAGGAATTGCTGGGTGAGTCCGTCGACCGGCTGCACTTTGATGAAGCTTGGTATGCCTATGCCCGCTTCAATCCCATCTATCGGGATCGCTTCGCTATGTACGACAGCGATGATGCCGAGCCCCATAATGGCCCGACCAAATTCGCCACCCAGTCCACCCACAAACTGCTGGCGGCTTTATCACAGGCTTCCATGATCCATATCCGCGACGGGCGCAGCCCCATCGAACACGGCCGCTTTAACGAAGCGTTTATGTTGCACGCCTCCACCTCGCCGCTCTACTCCATCATGGCTTCGAATGATGTCAGCACAGCGATGATGGACGGCCCAGGTGGTACGGCGCTCACCGGCGAATCCATTGCCGAGGCGGTGGCTTTTCGCCAGGTGTTGGCACGGCTCAAACGGGAGTATGAAGACAAGGGGGAGTGGTTTTTTGACGGTTGGCAGCCGGATCAGGTGACAGACCCGACAAGTGGCCAGAAATACGCCTTTCACAGCGCCCCCATAGAGCTGCTCTGTAACGATGCCAGCTGCTGGCTGCTGAACCCCGGCGACTCCTGGCACGGCTTCGGCGAGCTGGAAAAAAATTACTGCATGCTCGACCCCATCAAGGTCTCAATCACCACCCCAGGCATGCAGCGCAAGGGCCAACTCGCACAATGGGGTATTCCAGCCGGTATTATCAGCAAGTATCTGGATAACCTCGGCATCATTGTCGAGAAAACGACCGACTTCACCATCCTGTTCCTTTTCTCCATCGGCATTACGAAAGGTAAATGGGGCACCCTGATCAATGCGCTGCTCGCTTTTAAGCGGGACTACGACGCTAACCAGCCCCTCAGTCAGTGCCTGCCCAACCTACTGGCAAAGTACCCGGGCTATACGGAGATGGGCCTGCGGGACTTGGCGCAAAAAATGTTTGACCGAATGAAGGAGTTGCGCAGCACGGCAAAAATGTCCGCCGGTTTTTCCGCCCTGCCCCAGGCCGATTGCAGCCCCGTGCAGGCCTATGAAGCCCTGGTACGCGGCGAAGTGGAGTTACTCCCTCTCGATCAGTTAGCCGGGCGCACTGCGGCAACGGGGGTTATTCCCTACCCACCCGGTATCCCTCTGTTGATGCCCGGGGAGAATTTTGGCAGCGAGGGCAGCCCCGCGCTGGAATACTTGCGGGTATTGGAATCCTTCGACCGGGAGTTTCCCGGTTTCGGCCACGATAACCATGGAGTGGAAGTACGCGAGGGGCGCTACCATATCTACGCCCTGAGCCGGGGGGCCGCGCCATAGCTCCTCATCCCGCGGAGAAAAATAAAATCGGACTGGTGCCCGCCACACTGATGGTGGCTGGCAATATGATGGGTTCCGGGGTATTTATGCTTCCGGCCAATCTGGCAGTTGTCGGCAGTATTTCCCTGGTCGGCTGGCTTATTACCATCGTTGGCGCCGTATCACTTGCACTGGTTTTTGCCCGCCTCGCCGCCCTAGACCCAGCCGCCGGGGGGCCCTATGCCTACGCGCGCCAGGCCTTCGGCGACTATATCGGCTACCAAACCAACCTGGTGTATTGGCTGGCCAATGTCATCGGTAACGTCGCACTGATTACCGCCGGGCTGGGCTACATCACCCACTTCTTCCCACCGCTCAAAGACCCATTTACCTTTGCCCTGGCCCAGGTAGCACTGATCTGGCTGCTCACTTATGCAAATATCCTGGGGCCGCACATCGTCGGGCGAATACAGTCTCTCACCACCAGCCTGGTGCTGATTCCGATTCTCGGCACTGCCCTTTTTGGATGGTTCTGGTTCGACAGCCAGACGTTCAGCGCCGGCTGGAATGTCTCCGGCAAGAGCGATACCAGCGCAATCATGACCACTTTAACTTTTACCCTGTGGGCGTTTATCGGGGTAGAGACTGCCTCCGTGTCCACTGCGGTGGTAAGGAACCCCAGTCGCAATGTACCTATCGCCACCGTAGGCGGGGTGCTGCTGGCATCGGTAGCTTATGTGCTGAGTTCTTCGGTCATTATGGGCATGCTGCCCAACAAAGCGCTGATCGCCTCTTCCGCACCCTTTGCCGATGCGGCGCGCTTGGCGCTGGGCAATACTGCGGCGAATATTGTGGCCATCTGTGCGGCTATAGGATGTATCGGATCACTCGGAGGCTGGATTCTTTTGGTGGGTCAATCTGCCAAGGCCGCCGCCGATGACGGACTGTTTTCCAAGGCCTTTGCCAAAACCAACGCTAAAGGGGTGCCCTCTTTCGGCCTGGCACTGGTAGCCATTCTGATGTCCTTGCTGGTGCTCGCCACTATTTCTCCTAGCGCCAGCCAGCAGTTCGGCAAGATAGCCTCGGTAGCAGTCATCATGACATTGCTACCCTATATCTACTCGGCAATCGCTCTGCGAGTGCTCGCCTACGGCAAGATGCCACATCATCAATACATACTGTTTACCGTGATACTGCTGATTGCCGCCATCTATTGCCTGGTGGCACTGGTAGGCTCAGATGGCCAGCAAACGCGATGGTCACTGATTTTTGTCATCAGCACCGTTATTTTCTATGCGTTGATATTAAATCGCCGGCGCAGCGTCGAAGAGAGACACTTGCTACCCGGTGGTCCCGAACCCAGATGGGTACACTATTTCACCCTTGGGGCGACGATCACCGCACTTTGCGTATTTTTCTGGTATTCAGTTGGCCAATACACCGATTTAGAGATTCGCTTGCGCGATCCTCTGCCACTTGGGCAGGCAATTAACCACTAAATACCTGCTGGATTATTTTAATCGCCCGCTGGGTAATACCACGGGAATTTGATTCCCTATTACCAGCCACATTCAACACAAACGGTCTATTTTTATCGATAAATGCTCGTATTTTTCTGCAGCAGTCTTCCCTGGGATCAACTATCAAGTACGGCTTGTCCATTTCCCGGCAGAACCGGATGGTATAAGCAGTACCGTCGCTGTTGGGATTGTCGGTAAAAATTAAGGTCGCATCGGAGTTGCGTATATTTTCCCGCGTTCGCTCTGCCAAATCTTTGGTCGGCAGCTCAATTAACCCAAAGCCTTTCAGAAATTCCGCTCGCGCCCCCTCCTCGGTCAAATAGCCTTTTGGTGCGGCGCCACCGGTAGCAATACCCAGACGTTGCCCAGCGATCAATCCGCCGGTGTCCGCTCCAGTTTGTCCGCCACTGATGATTTTTTCCGGTTTGAAGATCATGCTCAAAGAAAACCTATGAAAACCAATAGAATTGAAAATTCCCGCTCAAAGCCCTACCTTACTCCCCGCTTAGTTTGGTCAGCGCGTTTATGAATTACTACCTCGTACTCAAGACACTACACATCCTCTGCGCCATTATCGTACTCGGTACCGGCACCGGAATTGCCTGGTATACCTTGCGCGGTTGACTGTCCGGGGATTCACAAGTAATCCAGTGGATAAGTAAGGAAACAGTGCGGGCGGACTGGATTTTCACCGGCAGCGCCGTGCTTGGGCTGATGGGCAGTGCCATGGGTATGCTGATGATAAATCCGGCCTGGATTCAGCAAACGTGGCTGCAACTAGCCGCCGGATTGACCCTCGCTGTCTTCCTACTGTGGCTACCGGTGGTCTACCTGCAATATCAGTTGCGCTCTCATGCCAACCAGGAGAATAACCACGGAAAAATACGCAAAATTATGCGGACATGGTGCCTACTGGGTGCGCTGGCCTTTCCTCTAACAGTTGCGATCGTTTACCTGATGGTCTCCAAACCCTCTTTTTAGAAATATGAGTAACCTGGCTGACTCACCTTAAGGTAGGCTTCCAACTTTAATTTGCGCCTCTCAGGGTCTTATAACTCGCTCTCTGCCCAATATCTTTCCACTGCCGTTTAAAATCATCCAGCACAACACCCGCAACAATCTCGGCATATCCTTCGGAGTTTTTACTCAACCGGTTTAAGGCTTCCCTTTTGCAGAGCGGGATGATAATGGCGGATTTCTCGCGCTTATCACACCTTAGCAAGCGGCTGCGAATATGCTCAGCCTCGCCCCCGGAACAGCTAGCATCAGTAATTACAAAGACATTGGTATCACTATCGAGATCACAGGCAATGGTGCCCCAATTGAGATCGAACTGTCTAAATACCACACCGCGAAAGCGCCCCTCACCCACCTCACTGCCAGTAATAAAGGGCCAGGCATGGGCAAGGGTCCAAAGATAGGACTTACTCAACACATACTGCAGGTGCTGATTGCGCACTAAGCCCAACTGGCACTGCCTTTTGAAAGTCTCATCATCCAGCTTGGCTTTACTGCAAATCGCCTTGGGGATAAGCTCCCCTTTATAGCTGGTGGTTGGAATCACAACGACAAAGTCATCGGCCTCTTTCTTTTTTTCTAAAGCTCTAGCAATTGTGGCCTGCAAATGCAGCACAAACTCCTCAGTCGAAATCACATCATGAGGCAAGGTCGCCCTATCCTCCCCCAGGTTCATGTACTGTGCTTCGCTTCTATAAGCCGCAATGATCGGCTCAAACTCCGCTTTAGTGAACAATAGTTTCTCATCTAAAACCGCCTCTTCATTGATCTTTCTGGCATAGCAGTCCAACAACATCTGGTCTGCCTGATAAATACCTTTATATTCAGAAGAGACACAGCGTAAATACTCGATATCCTGTAAGGCGAGAAAACGCTCGACGACCGGCCGACTAATGTCACGCCCAAATAATTCATACAGAACCTCTTCATCCCTGGGTAAAAAATATTCCTCAGGGCGAGATAAATTCTGCAACGGTCTTTGAGCCATTAATCCTGCCCACTTTTATCAATACCAATAAAAAACCAAGCGGTATTTTCTCCGCATGATTAAACGACCCGACATACTTCATCGAATTCAAAGCGAGGATTGCGCGGGTGCAGTTTGGCATCCACGCCATATCCGAGATTACAGAGGAAGTTGGATTTAATGTGGCTTTCAGGGCAATGCTCCTGTACAAAAGCCGGAGCCGAGGATTTATCGCTAAAGAATTCGTGATCCACGAGTGCGTTATCAAACCCCGACATAGGACCACAGTCCAGCCCCAGGGCCCTCGCCGCCAAAATAAAATAGCCCCCCTGGATTGAACCATTGCGAAACGCTGTGGTTTCTGCCAGCTCTGGATTATCGGCAAACCACTCCCGGGCCGGTGCGTGGGGAAACAGTTTGGGGAGGTGTTCATAAAAACGCATATCGTGCGCAATAATTGCCGTAACCGGAGCCGACAGGGTTTTCTCGACATTGCCCTCATTCAAGGCCGGTTTAAGTCTTGCCTTGCCCTCCTTGCTCACAATAAACACAACCCGCATCGGGCAACAGTTAGCGCTGGTGGGTGCCATCCTGACCAGGTCATGCAACTCTTTCAGCAGCGGCTGCGGCACCGGTTTATCCTGCCAGTAACTATGTGTCCTGGCGTCAAAGAACAATTGGTCTTGTGCTGAGTGGGTAATCGGCTCCATTCCTGGCATTTCCTTGTCGGTTTTCAGGTAAAAGTCTAGCTTTCAATAAGACTAAGAAACCGCCACCGAAGGCGTTAAGACAGCAGCATCATGCCGAGGTGACAAGCGATCACAAGATAGGTAACGATACTGCGCGTGCGAAAGTATTGCTCCCGGCCCGGCAAATTTGGATTCAAACGGGCCTCCATCCAAGCCACAAATGCGAAACCAATTGCGAGGATGGGCAAGCCCCAAGGGCTTTGATACAAAAGCAACCCAACCCAGCCGGCCAATGCGATCAGATTACTGAGAAACACCAGCGCCATTCGGTGCGGATGACCGGGGCGATTAAGTGCCCCACCCCACCAGACACCACATAAAAAACTGAGTATCACCGCACTGTAAGCGGTAAAAAATAAGCGGGCATCAATGCCCAACAAGGAGACCTCGGTTATCTGTAGCAACAATCCGATAACAAAAGGACAAAGTCCCAAATAAGCCAGGATGTCAAACAGGCGGGTATCCACCACCGGCTGCTGATAGCCGCTACTATCCATGCTGTGTAATATTCCATACAGTAAGGGAAAGGAATTTCCGACATCGAAACAACAAGTCTAGCGGCGCGGGGAGGTCAGTATGGAAGAGGAGAGCAAAATTGACGTCAAACAGGCCTTGCGGGTATTTGATCGGGCCACCCGAGAGGGACAAAAGGAAGCCGATGGCTGGCATTACCAAGGGCTGACAGTAAGCACCGACTTTGACGGCTATACCGTCTTCATCAACTCAGACAAAGTGAAGCTCACCGTATTTTTTCACAATAAGTTCTCTGTGGACTACGGGAGCGACAGGGATCTGCAGGACTTTAACCGCTTACTGGCCAGCCTGGACCAGAGCTGAAGCTGGGCTATATAAAGCGCACCTTAAACTTTGCCAGGTACGCCGCTGTGAAAACGAAACTCGCCATCGCCACTCAGCACAAGCTCCTTCTCGAGCTGTAATAAAGCCTGCACCCGAGGCTCTATATCCTCATTGGCAGCTTTTTGTGCAAGGTGCAGATAATCGCGGAAGTGGCGGGCTTCTGACTTCAGAAGTGAGAGATAAAATTTCTGCAGCTCTTCGTCCAGGTGTGGCGCAATACGAGCAAAACGCTCACAGGAGCGCGCCTCAATGATGGCCCCACAAATCAGGGTATCCACGAGGCGCCCAGGCTCCGCGGAGCGCACCTCTGCACGCAGCCCAGCGGCGTAGCGGGAGGCACTGACGTGGGGATAGGCAATGCCGCGCTTTTCCATAATTGCCAACACCTGCTCAAAGTGGCGTAGCTCCTCGCGGGCCAGACGCGACATCTTGTGCAGCAGCTCAAAATCCCCCAAATAGCGGAACATCAGGTTGAGTGCCGTACCCGCCGCTTTTTTCTCACAGTTGGCGTGATCCACCAGCATCATCTCTGGCTCGGCTAGTGCCGCCTCAATCCAGGCATCCGGGGTGGCGCACAACAGGAATTCATGAATCGCGGACAAATCGGGAACTAGAGCACTCATGGGATCGGTATTCATCTGGTATCAATCATTTGGCGCGGGATTATAGCGACACAACAGCGGAAAGGCAGGTCCCGAAGCATAATCAACCACTTAAGCCCTAGATGTGACCCACCGAGCACTATCACCCTGCCTCATGCCACCACTAACCAACTCAACCCTGCCAAGCAGGGCCCTCAGGATTAAACTGTTTAAATAGGAATTTGTTAACGGCTTATTAAGTGCATTAAAATACCAATCTTTTAGACAGTGGAACTCGGCAATGAGAGACCATCGGGCATTGGCACTCAGCATCCCCCCCCTGCTGGAACAGGTCCACAGCAGCGCCGCAGAGTTGCGCGACGCTCTTGAACAGCTACAGACTGCCGGTAAGCCCTGGCAGCACTACCTGCTGCAGCCACCTTTTGCCTTGGAAGCTGCCCAGTCCTTGCAGGAAAGCTTTGAGCGCCCCTACTCCCTCGCGGGTGCCCTCTATACCCAACTGGATTACGCCGAACCTCTGGGTACCGGTGGCGATGCCCGCGTAACCCTACAAATTCCCGGTTTACTGGCAGTCCCGCAAAAGACTCTGTCCCTGGCCAAACAGCTCAACAGCGCCAAGGAGGCCTTCGCCAATGCCATCGCCGAATACCGTGCAGCCCTGGTTGAGCGGCCAATGGCAGAGCGAGACCGCAACGTACGCGAGGTATTGGCTCAGGCTGGCTATCCACGCGCGCACCTGCGTCAGTGCTACCGCCTGGTTTTACTCTGTGATGAGCATCCCGACGCCATCACCCTCTCCTGGATAAAAGCGCGCAAGTCTATTCGTAAAGTAACGACGCAATGGTGTGAGAAAAAGCTGGTCCAGATGGACCCGACCGGCGCGGACCCCGGTATTCAGTACCAACGGCAACTGCTCGCCGGCTTGCACAAAAGCCAGCAGGATGATTTGCGCCAGGTACAGGTACAGAGCCGCCCCAATCTGCAGGTCGCGGAAATATTTTTTGCGCAGGGAACAGGCGAGGAAGACCAATACCGTCAGGTGGGCTATTCCTCCATGCCGGTACTGGTGGCCGCCAACGAGGCCGGGCAGCTACCGGAATTTACCCGGATCGACCATCAACCCAGTGCAAGCCGGCGCCGGCAGAGGCGGGATCTGGCCATCGCCAATGAGCCTTTCCTGCCAGCCCTGCGGGTATTTCTGCGGCAGCAGCGCTGAGGGTGATCAGCCGGCGAGGATCACTGTAGGCGCTTTTCGAGCCAGGTCAGAGATTCTTCGAGGTGATGGCGACACTCACTCTTGAGCTCGCCATGAGATCCCTCCAGGGCGCTCAAATCCTCGCACTCCATATAGTCCAGTAGCTCGCGGTCGGCATCGAGACGCTGCTGAAAGACTTCCCTGGTCTTGTCGTCGGCCATCAATGGCCCAAGCATCTGCAGAAGCTGCTCACCCGCTTTCAGGTCAGGATCCGGTTCCGAGGGCAAGCCGCCCTCTGCGCGAATCGCTCGCTCCACACGCTGCGCAAGCGACTGCCGCTTGGAAGCGATAGCGCACAGAAAATCAGCTGCAGCCTGATCTTCGAGTTGTTCGGCCGCAGCTCGGTAGTCATCCTCGCTGCGGGTAAGCGCCATAAACAGGTCATTCAATGCGGCTTGGGTTTCTGTGCGAATGAGTGTCATTGCCCTCTCTCTTTTTCACTGAGGAGTTCTTCAGAATTACGTGGCACCAGCACCTCTAGCGCCTTGGGAATAACCGAGAACGTGGCCGGAGTATTGGTAACCGGCTCTCCATCTGCGTGGATCTCCAGGCGCGGCTTGGTTTCCACTTCTATATGCTGGGCACTGGCGTTAAAGATTCTCTTGGCCAAGTGGTGTTTGCCACCACGCACCAACAGCGCCATACCCAGTAGCTCCATCAGGCCGCGTGGACGCAGACAGTACAGGTCGAGCCTGGCATCATTGATGCGCGCCTCTTCGGCCACCAGGTTTCCACCGCCATAGTAACGGCCATTTCCCACCGCCAATTGGATGGACCCCATTCGATAGCGCTCATCATCCAGCGCCAACTTGACCCGGAACTTTTGCGCCCGCCTCAGGGCAACAAAGAAAGCCCTCAGGTAACTCAGCACCCCCCAACGTTTTTTTATTTCGGAGTCTTGTGCCTCTGTTACTTTTACCCCAAGCCCCATATTGGCCACATTGAAAAAGTAGTGGCCATTGACAACACCGAGGTCAATTGGCTGGCGGTGGTTCTCGATAATGACATCAAAGGCCTGATCCAGCTCCTCGATGCCCAGTGAGCGGGCCAGATCATTCGCAGTCCCCAACGGCAAAATAGCTAGAGGCAACTGACACTCTTTCAATACCCTGGCAGTGGAGCTGATAGTGCCATCGCCGCCGCCGACGATCACAAAGTCCAGAGCCTTATGCCGCTGTCGGATCGCATCTTCAGTTTTCTGTGGGCCCTCAGAGTGCAGGACTTCCACTTCTACTCCGTCAGCGCGCAAACGTTCTATGCCGCTGTCGATATCTGCCTCGGCGCCATTTCGACTTTTCGGGTTGACCACGAGCAATGCTCGGCGAGATTTTTTTTGAGTTGAGCTGATAGCCGGTTCTCCATTACCGGAAAAGGAGTATGAATTCTAAAGGGATAAGCTGCCCCAAGAAAATACCGACCGAGGTACGCAATGGTAAATAAAGAAAAGCCGTCAGTCTTTTTGCAGACCAGGGGCAATATAGCGCTGGTAATAAGCTACGGATAGAGCGTAGAAATCCTCATCAATGCGCCGGCGAACTTCCACCAGGCTCACCCCCTTGGCCTGTGCGGTCGGCCGCAGCCCGAATGCACCCAAGTCGCCAATCTGGCTGGCACCCGCCCGCAGTAACTCAAATACCCAACAATAGGCACTCTGACTATCATCAAAGCGAATCTGCTGATGGCGCAGCTGCGAAAGCAATAGGGATTCATCGATGATTTCCAGCTGACTGCGCACAGCATTGGTTAAATAGCCTTCACGCCGGGAGGCAATAATGCGGCGCTGCTCCTCGGAGTAGGCATTCCAATCGATCACCTCGTGGGCAAAACGCTTGCAGCCACGGCAAACATCATCGCCAATTCCTGTTGAGCAGACACCGATACAAGGTGTACGGACTTTTTTGTACATCAATTAACCAGATTTAGCCGATCAGGCACCGGGGGCCTGGATTAAAATTGCGCGTAGACTATTTTGTTTCGGCCACTAAGAAAAGAGGCGGGATAGCTGCTGTGAGCGCAGTAAAATTCGCCCTACGAATAGTCGAAATTCACTTAAATTATTGATTTTTCGATAAACTTAACAGCTGTAGGGCTTTGCTGTAGTATTCGCCACCCCGCCTTCAGCGGCCTCGAAAAAAAAATCCCGACAACAGTACAAAGATCGGGAATTCCACCCGCTGTTGGTGCCACCCCACACACCAAGAGGGACTTATCCGTGCTTGAAGCCTATCGTAATCACGTCGCAGAACGCGCCGAACAGGGCATCCCACCGAAGCCGCTCGACGCTGAGCAAGTAGCTGGCTTGGTTGAGCTGCTGAAAAATCCGCCAAAAGGCGAAGAGCAGGAATTAGTTGACCTGCTCACCCACCGTGTACCCCCCGGTGTTGACGAAGCCGCTTACGTAAAAGCCGGCTTCCTGTCCGCCATTATCAAGGGTGAAGCGGAGTCCCCGCTGATCGACCGCAAACACGCTGTAGAACTACTGGGCCAAATGCTTGGCGGCTATAACATCGCTACCCTGGTAGAACTGCTGGACGACAAAGATCTGGCCGAGCTGGCCGCAGAGCAGCTAAAAGGCACCCTACTGATGTTCGACGCCTTCCACGATGTGGAAGAGAAAGCCAAAGCCGGCAACGAACACGCCAAAGCCGTACTGCAATCCTGGGCCGATGCCGAGTGGTTCACCAAGCGCAACAAAGTGCCCGAGAGCATCAAGGTTGCCGTATTCAAGGTGACCGGCGAAACCAACACCGATGACCTGTCTCCTGCTCCCGATGCCTGGTCCCGCCCGGATATCCCCCTGCACGCGCTGGCCATGTACAAAATGAAGCGCGACGGCCTGGAGCCTGAAGAAGCCGGCGTTACCGGCCCGCTGAAGCAGATTGAAGAAGTGAAAGCCAAGGGCCTGCCCGTTGCTTTCGTTGGCGACGTAGTGGGTACCGGTTCTTCCCGTAAGTCCGCCACCAACTCTGTGCTGTGGTACTTCGGTGAAGAAATGCCGGGCGTGCCGAACAAAAAAGGCGGTGGTATTTGTATCGGCGGTAAAGTCGCCCCGATCTTCTACAACACCATGGAAGATGCTGGCGCGCTGGTATTCGAAGCCCCCGTTGACGAACTGGGCATGGGCGACGTTATCGAGATCCGCCCCTACGACGGCAAGATCCTGGCCGAAGATGGCAAAGTCCTGTCCGAATTCGAACTGAAGTCCGAAGTACTGTTGGACGAAGTTCAGGCTGGCGGTCGTATCAACCTGATCATCGGTCGCGGCCTTACCGGCAAAGCCCGTGAATCCCTGGGCCTGGCACCTTCCGAGCTGTTCCGCAAGCCTGAGCAGCCCGTCGATACCGGCAAGGGTTATACCCTGGCGCAGAAAATGGTTGGTAAAGCCTGTGGCGTTGAAGGTATCCGTCCGGGCACCTATTGCGAACCGAAAATGACCACTGTGGGCTCCCAGGACACCACTGGCCCCATGACCCGTGACGAACTGAAAGACCTGGCCTGCCTCGGCTTCTCCGCCGACCTGGTCATGCAGTCTTTCTGTCACACTGCGGCCTACCCCAAGCCCGTTGATATCAGCACCCAGCACACCCTGCCGGACTTCATCATGAACCGCGGCGGTGTTTCCCTGCGCCCGGCTGACGGCATCATCCACAGCTGGCTGAACCGTATGCTGCTGCCAGACACCGTAGGTACCGGTGGTGACTCCCACACCCGTTTCCCCATGGGTATCTCCTTCCCGGCAGGTTCCGGCCTGGTAGCCTTCGCCGCCGCAACCGGTGTTATGCCGCTGGATATGCCTGAGTCTGTACTGGTGCGCTTCAAAGGCGAAATGCAGCCCGGCATCACCCTGCGCGACCTGGTACACGCCATTCCGCTTTACGCCATCAAGCAGGGCTTGCTGACCGTAGAGAAGAAAGGCAAGAAGAACATCTTCTCCGGCCGTATCCTCGAGATCGAAGGCCTAGAAAACCTGACCGTAGAGCAGGCTTTCGAGCTGTCCGACGCCTCCGCCGAGCGCTCCGCTGCTGGCTGTACCATCAAGCTGTCTGAAGAGACCATGGCCGAGTACCTGCGCTCCAACATCACCCTGTTGCGCTGGATGATCGCCGAAGGTTATGGCTCCAAGCGCACCCTGGAACGCCGCGCGCGTGCTATGGAAGAGTGGCTGGCCAACCCGAAACTGATGGAAGCGGATGCCGACGCAGAGTACCTGGAAGTTATCGAGATTGATCTGGCCGATATCAAAGAGCCTATCGTTTGTGCACCGAACGACCCGGACGACGCGCGCCTGCTGTCAGACGTAGCTGGCGACAAAGTAGACGAAGTATTCATCGGCTCCTGTATGACCAACATCGGTCACTTCCGCGCTGCCGGTAAGCTGCTGCAGGGACACAAAGGTGGTATCTCCACCCGCATGTGGATCGCTCCGCCCACTAAGATGGACGAGCACCAGCTGATGGAAGAGGGTTACTACAACATCTACGGCGCAGCCGGTGCCCGCACCGAAATGCCCGGATGCTCCCTCTGCATGGGTAACCAGGCGCGTGTGGCTCCGAACAGCACCGTACTGTCCACCTCTACCCGTAACTTCCCCAACCGCCTGGGCGACGGTGCCAATGTGTACCTGACCTCCGCTGAACTGGCTTCTGTAGGCGCCATCCTGGGTAAACTGCCGACCCCGGCCGAGTACCAAGAATACGCGAAGAACCTGGATTCCATGTCCAGCGAGATCTACCGCTACCTGAACTTCGACCAGATTGAAGATTTCCAGAAATCTGCCGAAGAAGGTAAGCGCATTGCCGCCACCGAGATCCAGGAAGTTACTGTTTAAGTAACAGCCCTGCCTCAAGAGAAAGCCCCGCCATTTGGCGGGGCTTTTTTTATGGCACTTCCAAAACTCTTACCAAGCAAATCAAGGTAAAGAGCTTAAACCTAAACAATGCTTTCCTTGTTAACTAAATACGAAAATAGGACTGAGGAAGAAATCCGATAAATTTTTATTTACTTTACTTCTACTCTGCAGCTAAAACAGAAATATCAAAAAAATAATAGATATTAATCGCGCCAAAATTCAAGACTCAAATTAAGACCTTGACCGGACCCATTCTAATAAGTAGCTTTTCACTCTCGCCGCAAATAATCTTCAAATGAAAAAGCTACTAAGAAAATTGGCCAACCAAACAACTCCAGATACCAACTTGGAAGATCAGCCCCTCACTACCTTAAGACATCCATCCGGACTAACTCTCCCTCCAAAGATCTATTTTTGCCATGTCCCTAAATGTGCAGGATCCTCATTAGATTCCGCATTCAGAAATCAACTCTATACACCTAATAAATTAGGCCAATTCGATATCAAGCTAGAAGAGAGTAGATTTGCGGCCAGCATCTTAGATACATCAATGATGTCAGTTCGAGAAACAGTGCTCGCCTACAACCTATCCATTAAGGCGAATTTTTTTGGCAGCGGCCATTGCTTCTGCCGCCCCAACCTTGTAACAAATTTCTCCCCTGAGTGGAATTTTTTTACAGTCCTAAGAGATCCTGTTGAGAGATGGATATCACTTTATACTTACAATACTTTCAAGCTGAGCAAATGGGCTAAGAATACACTTCCACTGAACGAATACATCCGGTCTCACAAAGGCATTGCCGCTGGCCAAAGTTTCATTCATTACTTTTCAGACTTTAGTCAGGCACCTCGATCAAACCCAGCGGATTATATTGAGCAAGCCATTCACAACTTGCAGAGGTTTTCTATCGTTGGCACAACCGAACATCTAGACCAACTGGCACAGCAGACAGAAAAAGAATTCCAGGTTAAATTAAATTTACCTAGATTAAATGAAACCCCTAATAGTGAACTCGCCCAACAACTAAGGTCCACCCCAGAAATAATTAAAAAGATTGAACACATTTGCAGACATGACACAGAAATTTATAAAAGATTTCTCGGGGAATTTGGCCCAATCTATTCAAAAAGATTCCACGCCATTAATTAGCCCCCGCCCTGGAGAGGTCTACACAAAAAAACCACTACACATTACCCATAGACATATATCACAATAATGACTTTGCAAATCTGAGAATAAGTTAGCATTTAAGGGAAGTTTATACCGCCCTCTATTAACTTGAACCCTTCCCTCTTCCATTGATAAAAAACACACTCACCACCATCCCCAACAGGGCCAAGTGGGCATTCATCAAAAACGCCCGACTAATACCAGTCGCCAAATCTGGGGCCAGCGCAACGATTGTCGTATTCAATCCCAAACCGATTGCACCACCAATAATTTGAAACATATAGATGATGGCTGCAGCAAGGCTGGCACGGTCATACCTGAGAATTAGAATAGCTGCCGTGGTGATAGTGGGGTAAAACAAACCCATTCCAATACCCATCAACCCCATGCCTGGCGTAAAAATGAAGGGCTCAACTTGCACAGAAAGTTTAGAGAGAACCAACATACCAGCCCACATAAATAGAGCCCCAAAACAGGAGAGTAACTTGGCCCCAAACCTCTCATAAAGATGTCCTGATAGAAAAGAAGTGGCACCAAACATTATCATCATGGGGAGTAGCGCTATACCAGACTGTATCGCAGTGAATTTCCATACCTTACTGAGAAACTGTGGAACAAACATCAGTGCAGCTATAAATGCCACAGAGACCAATAAAGTAGCAACTCCTTCCGCGAAGAACCTCTTATTCTTGACCACATCCACAGGTATCAGAGGCTCTCCTGATGAACGATAATCCAACCAGACAAATGCAGACAGGAAAAGAACAAAGCCCAAAAATAGGAGCAATGTTCGGTTGTTAACAAACCCCACATCTACAGATAAATCCAACCCTAACAACAGCGCAAGTAAAGCCAATGAGAGAAATAGCAGCCCAGTTAAATCCACATGTTCGCCCGGGGCCGATGGTAAATCGCTAATGACCAACTTCCAGCAAATAAGCATCGCCACCAGGGTTAAGGGGAGATTTAGGAAAAGTATCCAGCGCCACCCCAGGGTATCGGTTAAAATCCCACCAATAATAGGGCCTAGGGAATTTGCCACGCCACAACCAAGCATCAACAGCCCACCCGCAATTCCAGCGCGTTTGCTATCTAACAAGTGATAAGTCATCCCTATCACGGAAGGCCACATCATGGCGCCACCAATACTTAACATTACGCGACACCCCATCAACATCCATATATTTAGCGAAAAACCACCTAAAAGAGAGAATACCGAAAAGAGTGTTGCGCCTATAAAAAAGGTTCGTCGCCTCCCCAACATATCAGCTAAGCGGCCACAAGATATTACAGAAACACCAAAAGCCAAGGCGTAAGCATTAACCAGCCACATTGTTGTCGTAATATCGACCTGGAACGTCTTCTGAATTGAAGGGAGAGCGACAGAGAAAGCGGTATAATCATATCCAACAAGAAAAATTGAGAAAATTAACGCCGTCAAACCCAGACTTCGGGCTTCAGAAGCGGTTAATCCCTTTAGATACATTACCGTCACTCATTTCGTTGGAAAATGTGCATAATCTATTATCTTAGTTGTTAGACTGAGGTTAACGAACCGATATAAGCCCCATCTTTCATAATAAACAAGATTAGCCTGCACTCTCTAAAAAATTAAGTCTCATCCATATAGATAATTAATGTACCGACCGGATTAAAGCCACTATATTTAATAATACATTCATTATGCATTTAAGGCCTTGAGATTAGAAACATTAACCTCTCTGGCAAAATGTCAGACAATGAATTTTATCATGAAATATTGGGCTTATGATCTCAAGTGATAACTGCAATCCCTAACGCTATAAGTAGATCATATTGTAGCCCCACATATATAAATTGTGCGATATCAACCACAAGCAAACTTTAAAACTTCTTATATAAATCAAATCACCCAATTAAGCTGTAGGTGTGCACACGATTCAACAGTAAGGATTGTTATAAACTTTGTATTGGCCCGCCTTCTGATCCAATCAAGTCGTCACTTAAAGTTTATAACAAACATTAGATAATCAAACTTGATCCAATAACTATTCGTAGATAAAATGAACTGCTAAATTGAGCATAAACAAAGCAAATTTCAATGGAAAGATTCTTAACTTTACTCTCACTATATCTCCTGCTTTCCATACCAGCCAGTGCCGATCAGATCTATAAATACAAAGATCAGAAGGGGAATTGGATTTTTACCGATAGAAAACCTACCAAAGATATTGAAGTAGAAACAATAAAGAAGACTTCCTCTAAGCTAACCAAGAGCAAACCAAAGATATATACCCTAACCGATGATAAGGTTAATTATATATTTGCTCAAAACCCTTATTACGCACCTATTGAAGTGCAACTTAAAATTAAGTTTTCGGAAAATGTAGATAGAGTTTTTACAACAGTTGTACCTAGCAATTCAAAATTCAAACTTTATGAAAGTAACGAAGAAATTGATAAATATTATTACACATGGGTGATGGGTTCACCGGAAACACTTGCAAAGTCCTATACTTATCGCCTACCCATTTCTTCTCTTCAAGACCACCGAATTACCCAATCCTTTAATGGTAGATTTTCCCATCACCAACGACCGAATAAATACGCAGTAGATATTGCCATGCCTATAGGCACCTACATAGGTGCGGCCAGAGAGGGAACTGTCATCTGGGTAAAAGACGACTACCATATGGGTGGAGCAAAGGAGTACTTCCTAGATAAAGCCAACTATGTATCAGTTTTACATGAGGATGGCACCTATGCTACATATGCGCATATATTACAAGGAACCGCCTTAGTAAAACCTGGAGACAAGGTGAAATCTGGAGATCGTTTAGCCAGATCTGGCTCCTCTGGCTTTTCCACAGGGCCTCATCTTCACTTTGTAATCCGAAAGAATATTGGAATGTCAACTGTATCTATACCATTCCAATTTATTGGAGAAGACGATGAGCCATTCACTCCTAAGCGAGGGATGACGGTATTTAGCCCACCTGAAGAAATTTAAATTTTATCGATAGAAGGAAAGGGATTATATGCAGCAACCCATACCTCTAGTTTGCAGCTAACATCTTTTTACAAAACGATTTTTAGGCTACTACACTCCGCCTAAATCTCCACAATGATATATATTCTCCTTTAACTTCGAAGAACAAAAAAATACATCGCCACGGTATCGCGTTTATAGTCGTGTTAAATCTAATACTGATAACATACGGCTACCAGCCAACTTTCTGGCGCAATTATCGATAATATAAAAAATTATAAGTGCTAAGTTACGCCATACCCAACTTGGCGCCAGGCTTCTCTGCACAAACTCCAATTTTTATACTTAAAACACTCTCCCTATATCACAGCCACTAGTCTTTCATTGTTTTTGTGCTTACCTATAAGGAATAACAATATTGATGCTAGGCATGAAAATCTGCTGACTTATGATTATTTTCCTACTCCTTATATTTGGGCTAGTAACCGGCTACATATCTATCATGGCTGCAGGTGGAGGAGCACTGCTGCTAGTACCTTTGGTAGGATTTCTGGTAGGACCTCATCTCGTTGCACCTATATTAACCACTGGCAATGCTATTGC
The DNA here is from genome assembly GCF_009363535.1 of Microbulbifer sp. THAF38. Lineage (NCBI taxonomy): Bacteria > Pseudomonadati > Pseudomonadota > Gammaproteobacteria > Cellvibrionales > Microbulbiferaceae > Microbulbifer > Microbulbifer sp. THAF38. The sequence continues at coordinate 1,847,048 of NZ_CP045369.1, read as the reverse complement.
ATCGCCATTTGGCATTTTTTTATTCTGGAAGTACATTAATTGGAAAGTAGCACTATGGCTACTACCAGGAATTATTCCCGGAGCAATCATTGGTGCCTATGTTTACACGCGAATGCACCCATTATTGATAGAGTTCACTGTCGGTTTATTCTTGGTATCGACCGTATTTCAGTTTGGATTCGGGCGAAAGAAAAAATCTTTCATTATGCATCTTCCATATTTTCCCATGCTGGGATTTGTCACCACACTATTCTCCTCAATCATTGGCGCGGTTGGCCCTGTACAAAACCCCTTTTTCTTAAATTATGGACTCAACAAAGAAGAGCTGGTAGCCACGAGAGGAGTAAGCTCTTTAATGATGCACTCCACTAAGCTTGTTGCCTATTTCCATTTTGGCGCCCTCAATTCAGAACTGCTCACATATGGCATCACTATTGGTTTAGGCGTTATGGTGGGAATGCTCGTAGCAAAACATTTTTTAAAAATAATAAGTATCCAGAGATTCGATAGTTACGCCCTATCAATTATGTTTATATCTGGACTAGTTTTAATTTTTCGGGTCAGTGCACAACTCTGGGAGGCAGTGGCGTAACTCCCATCTTGCCATTAGGGAAGATCCAACATGGAAAAATCAAGATATGAGATCCCAGGCCTATCCTTTTTCCTGAAATATAGTTTTCCTACTACTTCAATTGCAGCATTTAGATCAGTCATTAGTTACCTCCCCCTTCACCTTTAAGGTATTCTTCTTTAGTGATTTCTTGACCATATAAAAGAGCATCATTAAACAATCGATTTGTGTGCGGGATAGGAGCGGGGTGTTCTTTCTCTCCATAAAATTTTCTATATATGTTTTTTGTTTCTTTATCTCTTCTAAACATAACCGACTCAAAAGAATAATCAATATAAACGTGCTTTAAGTTTAAATACTCGCCAGTTTTAATTGACATCGCCTTAGACCTTATTGACTCATAATACTCTTTACTTTCAGCCTCGAGCTTCCTTCTATTCGGATCACCTTCCTCTAAAGAGCGCCATTTTTCATACAGCTTATGCCCTTTCCCGCCTGCAACGGGAGATTTACTTGCAATCGAGCCATAAACATCTTCCCCCAGCAGTGCCTTAGCTATTTCTGGAGGCTCTTTTGCATATATCATTTCTGGAGAATTTACCTGTATTTCCGCAATTAAGCCAGACTTCGTTTTTATTTTAGAATTTACTCCACTGTAGCCTAGCAGGTCTAAGGCTCCATCTGATATTTTAACGATTGTGGATTTTGCACGAAGCATTTCTATCACTTCTTTGATTTTATTTTGAGGAACAATAATAGTGTTTCTGGCAAGGTCTGTTATTCTAGTTGGATCGCCGCCATAATCATTTATTATTTTTAATTGAGCCCTATCTTTCGATTTTATCGGCACTTTAGCGACTTGACCTCCAGTCAAAGTAGCAATCACATCTGCTAAGGCATCAATCTCTATTTTCGCCGTAGGTGCCATTGCATATATCTCATCAAATCCTTCAATTTCATTTGCATTATCGGATTTTTCATTAGACCTAGACTGAAAGTCATACGTTTGAAACATTATATTTTTATAACTTTCAATACGTCGATCAACTTTTAGCCTGTTTTCTTGCGCTAGGTGTTGCGAATTTTTGAAAAAATACTGCGAATGAGATTTTTTCCTTTTACAAAATTTCTCTTTGATACGGCCAGTATATTTCTTTTCCGGATAGCAGGTTTCACTAAAAAAAGTGAATCTCTGTCTTTTGGTTTGCCTGGCCTCAGGCTGCCGACTGCTTCCAACATTGAAACTAGCTGCAATAAAAGCATTGTGGGTGAGATAATATTTTAGATATTCAAAATTAAGGCTATTTGTCAGGGTAAGTCGATCAAGGGTATAGCAGCTTCCATTACTAGAAAATTTTGCCTGACTGATTAATTTATCTCTCTCAACAGCGGAGCTTAATGGCGTCAATAGACAGCAAGTAATGAAAATAGCTAGTAGGAATTTCAAGTAACAGAGCATTGAGCGACTCCGTTAGCTAAGTTTTCCTATAGTTTAGTCGGCCTTAAATAGGTGTGATAGTATCAAATGCGAAGTCTCATGATGGCCCCAGTAGTTCAGAACCTATAAAAATTGTATTTCGCTCGGTTACTGACTCCAACCAGTCGCATCCAAGAAGTGAAGCACCTTATATGTAGCTCCTTAGAATGTTCTTCCTTAGAATGTAATCCCCTGGATAGAAAGCCCTTTTTGAGCCTTTCATTGAGAAAAAGATTATACCGCCCCTTTAAAGATACCCTTCTGAAGACTTAACTAAGCATTTAAGATATCTGAAAATGTAAAATGGACCAATCAATGCCAATTGATCGCATCCCTTCCATGAATACACCCATTTAGCATCGCCAATGCACTTTCACGAATTCCCACATAAGAGCTTTCTAGCCAATAACATTCCCGACCCTGGCGCGGCACCTCCACCTGGCCAGGTGGATGCACCACACATGTAGAGACCTGGAATTGGCATTTCATGGTTCGCATACCCAGTAAAGGGCCGATTGCCATAAAATTGTGATAAATGGAGGCTACCAGCGTTTAAATCTCCATTCACAAGATTTGGGTTCAATTGCTGCAATTCCAATGGCGTATGTATAGTCATCCCGAGGATCCTATCGGGAAGACCCGGCGCATATCTCGATATCTTCCAAATGACGCGATCTGCAACTTTTTTGGCAGCTTCAGAGCTCCAGATCTGTTCTTTTATTTCACCGGCAGCATCTCCACGAATCTCAGCAGGTATTGCACGTACCATTATCCAAAGAACATGCTGGCCATCAGGGGCGCGGGTTGAATCAAATATCGTCGGTTGGCCCACTACGATAAAAGGGTGACTTGGAAGCATACCCGCCACACCTTCCTGATAAGCGGCCGCTATATAGTCCAGCGATGGGCCTATATGCACATAGAAGCTCCGTCGCGCCGCTTCATCTTTCCAGTCGGGCAACCTCGATAGAGCGAGATGAATCACCATTGTGCCTGGCCCGTAACGGTAGTTTTCCGCTTCTTTAACTATCGCATCCGACAAATTACCTCTCGTCAGTCTCACCAATGCCTGCGGTGTGACACTGGCGACAACTCCACGAGAACATCGCAGCTCCTGTCCACTCGCAAGACGTACACCGGACGCCCTCCCCTTATCAAAGAGGATCTCTTGTACCATCTGCTTGGCAGCAACATTTCCCCCATGCTCCTGAACAAGTTCTACAATGGCCCGGATCATGTTGCCGGATCCACCGCGAGCAATCGGAATGCCATTTCGCTCATCACCATTGGTCTCCAGAAAAGGCATCCAGCATCCACCCGAGATATCAGGTGCATAATCTAAGTGCATTGCCCAAGCGGCTATCAGAGCCTGTACAATATCACTCTGAAAACGTCGCCCTAAATTCGCACGAAGGGAGTCAAGCAGTATCCCGCGTAAGGGAGTAGAGACACTAGGGGGTATATCCCCGGTTCTGCCAAAGACAAGTTCCAGCGGCCCGGTTTGAACGGCTGGTGAGGCCAATAGTTGGAACAAGGTGGGACTGCACCGATTATAGTCTTCACGCCAATCCTTCCATGCCTCAGTGTCTGCCTTCGAGAAGCACGCAATGGATCGCAAATTGGCATCCAGATCCCTACTAACGCCCAAAAATCGGTCATCCGAAGCAAATGACCCAAAGGAATGCTCCGCGACAATAAATTCCAAGCCCTTTTCTGCCAAGACCTCTCTGTGCTCAGTATAAAATTCTGAGCCTGCGAACATACTCAGGTTCATCGCCCCAATGTCATGTAAGAATCCTGGTAAAGTGAGTTCCAGCGTTCGTATCGCACCACCTGGAGTAGCATTTTGATCGAGGACCAGTACTCGCCAACCCTCTTTGGCCAAGATGAATGCAGCGCAGAGAGAATTGATACCCGCACCAATGAAGATGATCTCGGGTTCTCCCTTAACCTCAAGTAATGACTCGCTCATGACGGTATCTCATCGAATCATTGGCCAGCATCCAGACGGTTGGATTCACCCCGTATTCGGTCAATTAATATTAGGAATAGTACAGTCAGCCCTGGTCAACTTGTAACAAAGGGGTAATGAAGAGGCGAGATAGATTTTTTTGAAAGCGAGAATATTTATTCAGTCACTTAGTCATTAAGTTTAAATTTATAAGATGTCATGAAAACTCATATGGAGTGCTGAGTAAACTAATCCCCAGAATGGCGGATCAATAAATGAACGGGTTAATGAAGTTATTCATACATTCTGGCAGCACATAGGATTTCAGCAAAAACCTTCCAATGAATATTCTCGGGAATTTCTTCTCCCTGATTAGCGTAAAAGCCATCCATATCATCTGCCCAAGCAGCCATTGCCTCCAGAAAACTTGCTAGATCAGCATTCTCCCAACTCGAAGAATTATTTTTATAATCATTAAGAATATCCAGAACAAATTTAGAGAAATCATCTCTTGTCTTAACCTGGTTAAGATTTTCAAGTAAGTTTAATTTTTTCATTTATCTCCTCTGCGAATACGAATCGAGGTACCATCGTTTTTACTCGTGAATTTAAATGACCCCTCAACAATCTCACTTGGGGTCGCGGGTGTTATGCGGATCGGCTTGGCTGCCTCCTGAAATGCCTTAAGCCTGCGATTGTCTAACGAATAGATTTTACCATTTCTACTGAATACCCGTATAGGTGGTACATCACCCGCATTCAATTTTCCACTCTTTAGATCCTGGATCAAGTCTTCCACTTTTCGTCCGTTTGAAAAAGTTGCCTTAATGCTATCCTGAGTGAACCTGACAGCTTTAGGGTTTATCAATCCCTTTCGAATCACAGCGACTCTTGGAGATGTTACCCAGGCGCTATAGGTGTTAGAACCATCGGTCCTGGCATAGGATCGAATTCGGAATTTATAGGAACCACTTGTTAATCGCTTACCCTTTTCCCTTGGTAGGGCAATTGGGCCTGCACTTTCTCCAGAATAAACACAGGACCACGTGGAACAACTACCTTTGCACTGCTCAATTTCATAGCCGGTAATTTTTTTCCTTGAATCAGGGGTTTCCCATTTGACTTCAACGGTTCCTTGAGATCTTGGATTTTCAGAAGCAGCATCCACTACTCGGGGAGCTTGTATCGGAGGGTTTACTAGCTGTACTTTCTCCAACTCTCCACTTTGAACAGTTATATTTCTTGGCGTGGGAAGAGGATTAGCACCATCTTGATGTTTCTCACTGGAAAAACCACCACAACCTGCACTACTGCTGGGCTGCGCCTTGAACCCCCAAAGCCCTTGAGATAGCCCTTGGGATTGAAATGAATACCCAGTGAACTTACTAAGCTCAGACCAAATACCATCCTCTTTTTGCTTTACCAGATGATACTCATTGACAACACCTGGTAGTGAAATCCAAGAAAATGGAAAGTTTTCTATACGGCTGCTCGTTTCAGAGACGCTCGTTCTAACTACTGTTAGAGAAGAGTCTGAAGGCGATTTGCTGGAGAAACCACTGGCACAGGCTGCAAAAGATAAAAACAGAAAGTAGAAATATGCAATAAAACGCAGGCTTAGAGACAAAGCTTTCACCCGAGAGTTGAGCACTACTGATGGGGCAACACTGAGATCATTTGTGACTACCAATTACCGCATCTATAAGAACCGATTATAGGGTGGGATTTTGCTTGTTACGGTAAACACTACTGAATAGGTAGTCAGGTCTTAAGAGGATAATAATTCTATTGGCAAGAACAGCTAGAACGAGAGGAAAATTAAAAAGCATCGATACTTCTACAACCGGAAAGCACTTACAGTCCAGGAGCTTCAACACCGAACTTATTTCTAGGTACCCTCCCTTTCAGTAAATTTAGATGGAAGGCATAGAAGACTGAAGAAGATATATTCTCCAAAAAAATTTTAAGCGAATAAGCATCCTAGTTTAAGAAGCTCATGCATAATGGTTCTAACCTGTCCGAAAGGAAACACTCTGAGAAGGTCAAAAATTTTCAGTTCAGTCCTTAACTATTGCACTAAAAATTCCCCGGTAGCACCCATGGCACTCCCTTCCTGGGTATAAAGATAGTAGATCATTCATCTTGTTTGAACTCTAAAATATCACCGGGCTGACATTCAAGCGCTTCACATATTGCCGATAACGTATCAAACCTGACCCCTTTCACTTTGCCACGTTTCAATAATGACAAGTTAGCCTCGGTAATACCTATCTCAGCTGCCAACGATTTAGAGCTGACTTTACGTTTGGCCAGCATAACATCCAAATTGACAATGATAGCCATGCTATACAAACTCTTTGTTTTCTTGCTCAATTTGTTTTGCTGCGCGCAAAATATAGAGGACGCTCACAAGTACGAACAATGTAAAAAGCCTACCGACATCAAATGACAGCACCAGGGTTAGTTCACTTTCATGCAAATACGATAGATAGCTGAGCCACAAAGACTCCAGCATGCGCACCAGGATCGAAGCCCCATAGAGCCAAACCAACCACACATAGCAACGGTCACTCTCTTTACCAAAATAGTCACCCTTCGCGTACTGACCAAAAAGCCGCCAAAGCCAATAGATAAACAAGCCGGAAAGCACAAAGGTTGGCAGTTGGCCAAGTAATAGCATCGACCTGTACTGGTCACCTAACGCCCAAAGCTCCTGGAAAAGTGGGTTACTGCTATTGAAGGCATTCTCATCGTAAACAAAGTAGTTGATCAGCAAAATGCAAATAGCGATCAAACTGACAGCGACGACAGTCCAGCGCAAACGCGTACTTAATACCTGAATATTTTGCTTCACAGGTTAGCTCCAATGGGATAAGCAAACATTATACAACAGTATCTAATTTCTGCAATCTAGCTATAAATTATTGCTTTACAATAATTTATAGCTGCTCTACAGTATACCCATGGTCATCACTGATAAGGAGTTAAGTCCATGGAATTAAAAAATCACCGCTGGTCAATACCTAAGACCATCTGCTGGCTGAGCTTTGCCGCTGTTTTTAGCGGCTGTAGCATGAATGTCGTTTTAGAGGATTCAGTATCAACAGAAGCTCAACAGGAGTTACTCCCTGTTGAGAGTTTCTTTAATGACTCTGAAATCAGTGGAGTCAAATTATCTTCTGATGGTCAATGGCTAGCTTGGCTCCAGCAGCACAACGGGGCACCAAATATCTATGTAATGCCGAGTAATGGGAGTGTTGAGGATGCCTTCCCTTTAACTGCTTTCGCCGATGGAGCAGATAGCTTTTATTGGGATAAACATCAGCTCGGTATGTTTGTTTCTAAAGATACCAATGGGAACGAGCAGCACCAGATTTATCGATTGGATCTGGAGGTAAAGGATAAAATTTTAAATTTGCTCAACACTCAAAAATTAACAACGAAAGCTGGCGTAAATTATATGCTGGCGGGACAGGCTTCAGAAAAGCCTAAAAGCCTTACTCTAATGGCTAATCACGACGACCCGAATCTGTTGAGCTTTTATCAGTTGAATACCCAAACTGGTAAGTTGACATGGGTAATGTCAAATACTCAGCGCTTCAATCATGTGTTGTTTGACAATGAGGGAATTCCTATTGCCGGTGTAAGATCCAACCCAGATACATCCATGGAATTATTTATTCGTAAGAATAAATCTTGGCAAGAAGCTCTGAAAACTGAAGCGGGAGAAATTTTACACCTTTCCAGTTATAATTCAGATCTTGGAAGAGTGTATTTCGAATCCAGCTTCGGCGAGGCTGATACTTCAGGATTAAAACAACTGGATTTAAATTCAGGGAAAATTGTTGACGTTCACACCGACCCCAATCAACGATCCGACGTTTATAAGACCTTATTCAATAAGGATGGGGAGCTTCAGTTGGTTTCTTACTACTATGGGTATAGAGAAGATTATCCAATTAGTAAGGAGTTCAAAAAGCATTGGCAATATATCATCAGTCAATTTTCAGGCAGGGTAGAGATTGATGTTATCTCTATCAATGAGGAGGCTGGCATATGGCTGCTAGATATTGCCAGTGATGTCGATCTGGGGGCTTTTTATACCTACAATCAAGCAGACCAATCACTGAGGCGCTTGATTGATAAAGATACAAGGTTAGATTCTGAATCTCTGACAGAAAGACGCTCTATTACTTATAAAGCTCGTGACGGTATCACTATTCAAGCCTATCTGACCCTACCCAAAGGCAAGAGCAGTCAATTGCCGCTAGTGGTATTGCCTCACGGTGGCCCATGGGAAAGAGATCACTGGAGGCTTAGTGATGGCTTCTTCAATCGCGTGTCTCAGTTGCTGGCAAATCGCGGCTATGCGGTATTACAACCCAACTTTCGTACATCTACAGGCTTTGGTGAAACCTTCATCGCTTTGGGTAATCGCCAGTGGGGAACTGGTGCAATGCAACATGACCTGACTGATGGTGTTGAGTTTCTAGTCGAGCAAGGCATTGCGGACAAAGATAAAGTAGCCATCATGGGTGGGTCTTACGGAGGCTATGCAGCACTTTCCGGGTTGACTTTCACCCCCGATGTATATGCAGCCGCGATATCTTTTGTGGGCCCATCAAGCCTAGTCACCTTGGTTGAGTCATTCCCGGAGTATTATCGACCATTTATTTCCAACTGGTTCAAAGCAGTCGGTGATCCTTTGATTCAATCAGACCGAGAGGATATGCAGGCCCGATCACCTTTAAACTTTACGGATCAAATTAAAGCACCTTTACTATTGGCTCAGGGTGCAAATGATCCTCGCGTTACTCAACTTGAGTCTGATCAAATTGCTATAGACATGCATCAAAAAGACTTAGCTGTCGAGTATATTTTGGCTAAAGATGAGGGGCACGGATTTACTAAGCGTATTAATAAACTGGCTTATTTGATAAAAATGGAAGAATTTCTCTCTGAGCACTTAGGTGGTGAAGTAAGCTCTGATATTCCTGAGGAGCTTACTACCCATTTGGCCGGGCTTGAAGTTGACATATCAAAATTAGCCGAGGAGTAATCTTAAATAGATTTCTTGCGACCTTGAGTTGATTACCAATATGGAGCGCCTGTCTGTGATAGATCTTAATCAATATCGATCAAAGACAGGCTACTTTAAACTACTGTCATTTCAGCTTTTAAAGAACAACACAAGAAACTCCGTAACCCTAGCACCTTAATATCCCAACCTTAATAGCGGAAAATATCTCACGACTGCCTCATTTTCAATTTAGATAGGATTATGATCCATAAGCACAACCAGCTAATAGAAATCTCGAGTTAGCTACTAAGCCATCACCCACTTGGAGCACCCGTTTAATCAGCAACCACCCGCATAGCAGGTGGTATGGTGAAAGCCCCCAGAGGGGGCCAGTTACAACCCCGCCAGTTGCATCTGCTCATGCTGGCATTCTTCTACCTCTTGATTCTTGATGTACACTCAAATCACCTGCTCATCTCGCCCCACTATACTCACACAGTAACCCCGAGCCCAAAAGTGTCTCTCTGCGAAATTTCTCTGTACATGCTTGTACTTCAGAAATATCTGGGTTGCAGATTTCCCTTTCAGAAACCCAACCGTAGTGGAAACACTAAACTTCGGAGGAGTCATTAACAGCATATGAATGTGATCCCTCATTGCGTACCCTTTACCAATTCAATGCTCTATTGACGACATAAGTCTCGGAATATTGCTCCAATCTCCCATCTCATTGTCCCAAATAAGGCTTTCTTTCGATACTTGGGCACAAATACCACGTGGTACCTGCAATAATGTTTCACGTGAGCTTGGCATTGCCAATCTCTCATATGGCTTCCTTCTGGAGCTTGCCCGTTCATGGAGGCCATATTTTTACTCTGTACGCCGGAACAGCTGAGCCTTGTCAAGTCTCACCGCAGAGGCGGTGGTTTACCTATGTGTTAATTACTTATTGACACTAATGGGGGAGCAAAATCTACCGGAGGCACTCCTGACAATGTTATTAATGGCTCGGAGCTAAAAATAAGAAATGGATTGTATATAATTGAAGTAATAAAGTAATTCTTGGGCTTTTGTATGGCTATTAAACATAAAGCTGGAAGTGTAGTTAAAATTGAATTAGAAAGTGGTGAGTTTTGCTTTGCACATGTACTCAAGGATCCTCTTATAGCTTTTTACGATTTAAAAGTTAAGGAGATTCCGCCGATTAATGTTTTGATTAACTCCCCTATTTTATTTAAAGTTTGGGTTATGAAATATGCAGTTACATCCGGTCGATGGCCAATTATTGGCCAAAGCCCTTTAACAGAAGAGCTAAGGGCACCAGTAACTTTTTTTAAGCAGAGCCCCATGAATGATAATTTATTCCTATATAGGAACTCCGAAATTCAAGACGGACCTGTTTCAGCAGGGGATTGTGAAGGGTTAGAGAGAGCTGCCGTATGGGACCCAGAGCATATAGAAGATAGACTTCGAGATCACTTTTTAGGTGTACCTAATAAGTGGGTGGAGTCGTTAAAAATTAAGTAAAAAGAGAAGAAGGCCCGCAACGGCAGGCCTTATTAACTTCTTACCAACGAGATAACTTCACTGAAGAAGTGCGCCTCAAACAAAATAAGGTTTTAATTCCTACTCCACTCTTACAACTTACCCACAATATTCACAAACATCCCCTGGCTGTCGTAATCCAGCTGGGTGAGATCATCGGAGAAGTCGGTAAAGTTGTAGCCCACCCCCAGCTTGAGGTGATCACCAATATGGCGGTACAGGCCGACCAGTGCACCACTCTTACTATCCTGTGCGTCGGGCAAGTCGAGTAGGCGGCCTTCGATTAAGAGATCCCAGCGTTTTACAAAATGCCAGTCTGCGCGCAGTACATAGAGGCTGGCGCGGCTGTCGAAAAATTCTGGGTCTTCTCTATCCAGGCTTAACTGGCCCAGACGGTAGGCGTATTTACCGCCAAGGGTCCAGCGTTGGGTGAGATCGTAGCTGGCATCCACGGAGAAAATATGGCTCTTTTGAATAAACTCTGCCGAGGTATTTTCTACGGTTACCTGATCTTTGGTGGGCACGTTGTAGAAATAGGTGTATTTCAATAGCGTATTGAGGCGATCGTGATTCACTGGGCGGTAGGCGTAGCCCATTACCGCTTCGGTAAACTTGCCATCATAAAACTCGCCCTGAGAGCTCTTGCTGTCGGAGTAATTGAATTTGCCGACCAAGCGCCAGTCTGGGTTAAGTTGATAGCTCAGGGTGTTTTTCAGTAACCAGGTATCGCGCTCGGATTCCGTTACAGTATTTTCATCCAGTGCGGTTTCCATAGTATCGGTGCGGTATTCCACTGCCGAAGCCAAACGGATTTCATCCAGGCTATAGCCCATATTAAGACCCAGGGCGTTGCGCTCAGTTTTGGCGCCGGTGCGTGGGTCTTCCAGGGTGCCCGCTTCTACTGTTGTGCCATATGTCCAGCGGTCATTGGGCGCCAGGTCCATACCCAGGGCATGGGTCAGGCCGGTGGAGACATCGCCGTGGCTGTAGCGCTCCTCACCATACATACTCAAAGTGTCGGAATAACGGCTGCGGAAGCCGGTACTCATATTGCCTTTGCGAGCACGCACGCCGGTATCGCTGCGCTCGTTATCGAGGGTGTAATTCAGGTAAACACTGGTTCTATCGCTCACCAGGAAATCGGTACCCAGGCGCGCGGCCAAGCCGGTATCGCCGCTGGAGACTTCACTATCCATGGTGAGTCTGTCGCTCACCCGGTAGGCGCCGCCCATGCCAACCCGGTTGTTTTCCTCACGGGTGCCGGTTACTTCCACAGTGCCCTGTACAAAGCCGAAAGCACTCCAGTTTTCACCGGAATCATAACTGGCTTCCACCGCCATATCGGTGCGGTCGCCTTCGGTTTGGGTGGCTGCAACGACCTCCGAGAAATCCTCGCGGCTATCATTGCGCACGCCGGAGCTGAGACGCCAGTGGTTGTTGAGGCGGTAGCCGAGCATCAGATCTGTAGCACTGGTGTGCAGACCGAATTCCTCTTCTTTATTATCCGCTTTTAAGCCCACATCGAAACTTTCACCAAGGGGTAGGTTGACCCCGGCTCCAAACTGTGTGGTTTCGCCCCGGGCAAATTGGCCGGGGCCGGAGAAGCCGGCTTCGCGCTGCTGGTGGTAAAAATTACTTGAGCCGCGCAGACTTTCGAAGAAATCTCCCAGCTGCAGGCTACCCTCTACTTTGGTCGCACCCGCAGAGGCCTCGGGGTCTAAGGTCTGACCATTATCAAAAGTGAAACCGCCATCCAAAGAGTTTGTGGTATCCAGGTTACCACCTTCGCTGTTGGCCACTTCCACTTTCAGCCAGCTACCGGCGGTTTTGCGCAAGGTTAAATCGAAGCCTTGCAACGCGGTTTCGTTGTCGTCCTCATCTTGCTGGGTAGCACTGAGCCCCAGCTTTACGTGATCTCCAAACCAGTAATGGGCGCGGCCACCAAAGGCCAGGGTGTCCATCTCTTCAAAACCGGGAGTGTATTCGTAGCGGGCGACCAGATACTGCGGATTGCCGTTGTAGGAGCCATCCTGAATTAATAAATTATCGTTGGCCAGGGCGGATAGTGGTTTGTTCAGCAGTACGCGGCCCTGAATATAATCGATATCATAATCAATGACCGGCGAGAGATTTTTTACGGCCAGCACCAGGCCAGAGTCTTTATCCCGCACTTCCACTCGCAGGCGCTCGGAACCGTTCAGAATATCCTGGTGTCGCATGAAATACAGGGAGCCGCCGGTTCCACGATATTCATCGCGCCCGGCAATAGTACCTGGCTCCGCGCCGAAGGCATCCACCTGGAAACGCTTTTCCCCGAAGCTGGTCATGGAATCGCTTTCGAAGTGACCATTGGCACCGTAAAGAGCACGGTCTATTTGCGCCAGTTCGTTATCGGCATAAGTCGCTTTGAAATTACCCCACAGGCCGTAGTCGTCGTACTTGGACAACTTCACATAAAACTTGCCGGAAGTGGGCGCATCCTCCACTACGGTGGAATCGTCACCAAAGGTGGGGTAGTAAAGATCACTATCTAAACGGCGGAACAGGGCATCCGGGGTTTTTTCCATAAAATTGGAAAACAGATCGTCGACAGGCCCTTCTTCCGTATCCGCACTGGCGGACAAACGCCAGCCTTCTCCAAAACCACCGCTGGTATAAAATGCCAAACGGCCATCGTAGCTGACAGAATTGTCGTAGTGGGTTTCATCGCCGGTCACCAGCGCTGCTGGGCCGTTGGTTTTATCGTAGCCGATCGTGAGATCGGCAATACCCACGGTAAACCAGTCGCTTTTGGCAAATTCCAGATCGCGCAGGAACAATTCGCCATTGCCCTCTTCATCCAGAACCGCCACCTCTACGGTATGCATACCGGGATCAAAAATCTGCTCGGCCACAAACTGGCCCTGCTCGTTAACCGGTACTGGATTACCCGCCAGCCACACGGTGTGCCCTGGCGGCACCTCGGCACCGTTCACCAGCACACTGTTGCCATCCAGAGGGATATTTCGTCGCGCTAGGCGGTTCTCGCCGTAGCCAACCAGTAATTCCTGGGAGACATCCACATCTTTTGTGGACTCTTCGACCTTGTCCACCAACCACAGAGTCTGTTCGGTGGTTTCATCGAAGCGGCCTTTTCTATCGTACACCCGCAGCACATAGTGCAGTTTTTTTAACGGCGCCTGGAACTGGGAAAATTCCGCAAACCACTCTCCTTCCCCAGCTGTCAGTGGTACCACATCAAGTGGAGTGTCGCGTAGGGACTGGCCCTCTTCAAACAGCCGCACCTCGGCCTGCTCAATAAAGGTGGGATAGTTAGTATAGCTGCGGAAAACTACGCGGTTCTCGCTATTTTCGGTATCCGGGTTATCCGCATAACGGATGGTATTGGGCCAGGCTGAAACATTCAGGCGCGGCTGCATCTTTTTGTTATCGAAGCGGAACTGGATATTGGCATTATCGAGAGCCACATCGGTGCAGCGTTGCAGGTCGGCTGAGTTTTTATAAGGGTCATACTCCGGGCTGCCATCCACGGTAATACGCATTAAATTCAGCGAATAGGGATTATTGGCGATAGCCTCGCGATTAATGCGCTCGATTTCCAGGCGGTCACTCTCCGCCAGAATCGCCAGCTCATCGTAAAGTACCTGTACTTCAACCCTGGCACCTTCATCCAAGGTGAAGCCGTTGGCCACTACATCGTCGGACTGCACATAACCGCGACCTTCCGATTGCACTTGGGTGTCTTCAAGGCTGAGAAGCTCTTTTACCTGCTCCATAGCGCGACGGGCCCGTGCACCGGAAAGCCCCACATCATCGCCATAAACCATGGCTTCACGGCGATCCATACGTTTGTTTTCGCTGTAGCCAATAAAGCTCAAGCGCACATTGGCCTTGCTGGCGATTTCCGCCATGGCAGCGCGCATTCGGGTCAGCTGCGCCTGGGTAATAATCGGATCGCCATTATCGAAGCGAATGGGCGGAATATCTCCACGCAGGGATTGGTGTGCAATGGTAATGGTTTCCGCAGCCGCCGCTTCCGGGCAGGCCTGTACCCCGTCCACCGCTACTTCGAGGGGATCGTCGTACCAGAATTCCACTTCCACGCGACGGTTGAGAGCGCGGCCTTTAGGTGTGTCATTGGCGGCAATAGGCTGACTGGCACCCTTGCCGCTACTGGTAATCATGGTGTCTGGCAGGCCCAGGGCATCGCGCACTGCCAGAGCGACACGGCGAGCTTCGCTATGGGATTTTTCCCGATAAGCACTCTGCTGCTGTTCAGAACTTTCACCAATCTGCAGAGGCAACGCATCGGTGTGGCCGACAAAATGGATGACCAGATTATTTTTATTCGCTAAATTCGAGCGCACTTCGCGTATGCGGCGTAAAAACGCCTCGGGCAAATTCGTTTGCCCTGCCTGCCAGCGCAGAGGATTGACCAGGTTTTTTAAGCGCGCGCGCTGCTCAGTACCCGCGGTATAATTGAGCCTACAAACTGTTTCCTGACGACATACTTTCACGCGGTTCAGCGCCAGGGCTTCAGCGCGGGCGCGCGCCGCCATGGCTTCTTCATCCAGGGCATCGTAAGTCACCTGCACCTGGACGCGGCGATTCAGTTCGCGCCCTGCGGTGGTGATATTATCGGCGATTGGCTCAACATCACCGCGGCCTTCCACGGTGATCATTTCCTCTGGCAAGTCCAGGGCCTGCTGGAAGAAGTCTGCTACGAACTGAGCCCTGGCCTGGGTAAAGTCATCCTTATTCTCATAGTCAGCCACCAATTCTTTTTGCATGGGATCAGAATCAGTGTGGCCAATAAAGTGCAGCTTGAAGTTTGGCTTTTCACCTAATTCGGTGAGTTTTTCTCGCAATAACTCTATAGCCTCTGGGGAGACTTCATCCTCTACAGTATAAAACGGTATGGGTTCGATAAAGTCTTCCAGCACAATTGGCTCAGGCGGAGCAATAAAACTTCCTGCATCCTGCAGCCATTGATTGGCGGGGGCCCGCAGCAGCATACTTTCTGTATTACTGCCGATGGGCTTTTCCTCAAATTCTGCCTGTGGCTCCTCTATTTCTGGAGCCAGTCCGGGAATTTTTTGCCACACTTGCCACCAGCTCGACTCCTGGGGCTCAGCACCCTCAGGGGCAACTGGTTGTTGCGCTTGTGCCGGTAGCGCCAGTGCCAGGGCGATGGCCGTGGCCAAACAGCGCTCACGTCGGCGAAATGTGCGAACAGTTTTTTTTGCAACAACCAGAGCGCTCGACGGTTCCATGCTACTGCGATTTTTATCGCTATCTGCAAAGGACATTACTGCCACCCTCCTTTGCTGGGCGGCGCACCACGCCGCCAGAATACTTCCGTTTCAATAGTCAATTCGTAGTCGCCATAACTAGCTGCCCACTGCTCGGCAATTTCAGTCTTGATCGCTTGCAAACGCTCTTCCACCAAATCCGGGTCTTCATTTTCCGCGAGGTAAGACAGACGCAATACCGAAGGCGCCTCACTGAGTTTTTCCAGCAACAGTTCAATACGGGACTGCCACTGGGGACGCATCTCGGTAGTTGTCGGTTCAAAGACCGCCTCAGCCATATCCAGTCGCACCACCCGGTGCAAGCTGGCACCGAAGTTAAACTTCACCATCTTGCCTCGGGTCGCGCGCACTACACGCGGGTTTTCCGTGGTGAGACGATAGCCGCTGGGCAGACTGCGGTCGTCGAGCTTGAGCACAAAATTGGAACCGCGATCAGGATTCGGTACCACAGCACAAGTGATATGGAATCGACCGTGGGCGTCAGCGGTAGCATTGAGGCCAGTAGCACTCACCACTCGCGCACCAGGCAGACCACCTTCACCGGCATCCTGATAGCCATTCATATTTTTATCGTCGAAAACCTTACCGATCACATCGGTACAGTCGAAGGTGGGGTCTGGCACCACACGCACGGTTGCCGAGGCCTCACCAGAAGCGGCTTGCCCTGAGAGCTGGTTGAACATAGCCGCACGGTTCACGTACTTGCCCTCGCCCACACCGGAGCCCACGACCAGCAGCAGTTTCAGCTCGCGGGTCTGATCGGCTTCCACACGCAGGTCGGACCAGACCAATTGCAAACCTTTTGTCTCCGGCTCTACCGGTTCACCGTCGAGGCGCGCCGAGCCGGCCACGTATTTGAAGCCAGCGGGGAAGAAGTCCACCAACTGCAAATCTGTGAGCGGCACCGGCAAGCTGTTGCCAAAGGTAATGGTGTAAGGCACCAACTGGCTGCGAGTCACATTCAGCATGGCCGCAGTTTTGGTAATGGAAAGCGCACCCTCCAGGTTCGGGTCCATAGGAATATGGTTGTTGAACAACTGACTGTCCCCTGGAATCTGCTGGTCATCCAGAGAGAGGCGCAGGTAGTAATTGGTTAACGTATCACGCGCTTCGATATCCAGCGGCGGATGTGCCGGGGACAACTGCACTTCACAGTGCTGCGCGGTTCCCGGCACCATGTCAGCATTGCTGCCGAGGCAGGCACCCACATCGAACCCGGCAGTTTCCTCATTGGTTTGTGCAGGAATTACCAGGGATTCACCACCGACATATTTCTTGTCGGCAAGCTCTACCTTAATCAGGTAATCCGCATTGGCAGGACAAGCGGCATCATCGAAATTAATGTCGAATTTGTAGTAACCACCGGTATGGGTTACTTGGCCCTGCTGCTTTTCATCATCGAAACAGCGATCCGGCAATTCCTGCCCAGAGCTGGCACGCAGCATGGTCAGAGCAGCACCGGTAATGGGCTCACGCAGGATCGAGTTGTACACCACACCATTTGGTGTCAGCGGTAAATTCAAGTCCTGCGGATTGGCCCCTGAGTCTACAAAAATCTCACTAATACGCTGCGGACCATCGGTGAAATCGGAAACCGAGTTACCTAAAGATGCAGTATTTTCAGTGGCATCCGGTGCGGTGTAGCGCATCTCATAACTGAGACCTCCGTAGCCATTTGGAACTAGCCCTTGGAATTGGAAGTAACCGTTTTCGTCGGTCTGGATAGTTTCCAGCAAAGTATCATTGAAATAGAGATCTACAGCCCAATTCAACAATAGGCGTTCGTCCGCATCCGCCTGGTTATTGAAGTTCACATCGTGCCATAGGTAACCGGCCAAGTTGGCAATACCCGGCGTACCGCCCACATCTATGGCAACACTGGCTTGATTAGTTGAAGGAGGATCATTCCACTGTACTTCAGCGGTGTTCAGCACCGTATAACCAATTTCCAGGTTGTCGGAAAGCTTTGCCTGAAAGCGCAGTGTTGCGCTTTCACCCGGCAACAAATCCCCATAAATAGTGGAGTAATCTGCAGTAATTACCTGACCAGCGATACTGACACCATCGACCTGACCATTGAGGGTGGCAGAGTCTGCAACGTAGGTAAGGACACCATCGCCAGCAACCATTAGGTCATCAGTAATAGTCACCATGGTTGCCGGTACACCACTGATATTTTCAATGGCCACCAGGTACTCCAGCACTGCACCGGCTTCAGCTGCACCGCCACCGATAACGGCGACTTCTTTCACAATTGAAAGTAGCTGCGCATCACCCACAACCACTAGAGTCGGCTGGGCACCATTGGCCGGATTGCTATCCGCATCAGTGAGAACCAGGGGCAGTTCTTCGGCAGTGACGCTGCCCTGGTTACTAATTACAGTCCCCCTGGCAACGTCCGCATTCACCATCACATCAAAAGTTACAGTGGCCGTTTGTGCAGAAGTAATCACACCCTCATCGGCACCCGGCAGTGGTGGTGTTAGGTCATTGGAAGACACGGGCAAGGCCGTGTTCAGCAGTGACATACCGCCAGCGTTATCGGCAACAGCCACGCCATTTAGGGTCGTACTGCCAGCAACATAAGTGGTATTTGCAGGCACCTGATCGGTGAGAGCCGCCTGTAGTGCATCGACTCCCCCCATATTGGAAATTGCAATGGTGTAACGCAGTACATCACCGGGATCAACAATGCCCGCAGAAATATTGTCCACAGTAATTGCCACGGTTTTATGCGCAATCAGCAAGGGGACATCGCCCACAATATCGATTGTAGGATCGTTGGGCGCATCGGTAGCAGGATCATCCGAAGGCACTTCAGCAAAGGGACCGCTTCCTGCACCCTCGCCATTAACAAAGCCTTGGTTAGAAATCATGGTGCCATCGTTGACATCATTAATGGTGACATCAAAGGTGACTACCGCAGCTGCAACACCGGTTGCAGCCGCACCAATAAAGCCATCGGCCTCGCCATTGGTATTAATACTCATTCCAGCTGCAAGAGGAGAAGTGCCACTTACATCCGAAAGCGCAGAACCATTCAAAGTGGTGGAACCCGCTACGTAAGTGGTATTGGCTGGAATCTGGTCGCGCAGCATTGCATTAACGACATTTTCGCTACCGGTATTTTCCACGCGAATGGTATAGCGCAGAGTATCCGTCACCATCAGCAGATCCGGATCGCCTGTTATATCCGCTGAGGTTTTGTGTACCACCAGCAGTGGCTCGGAATCGATTAACACCTGAGTGGGATCTTCATCACCCTCCGCGTCAGGATCATCGGTGCCGTTAATATTGGGATCGTCACTGTTTTTGAGTAACTGGCCTGGCAACTGTACCTGAGCCTGATTCAATACAGCTGTAGCGCTATCAATAACAGGGGCGAGAGTGACTTCATAGACCAACTGAATTGAATCGCCAGCATTGCCACTTGCCGCCAAGTCAAGATTTGTCACCTTCAGCAAACCACTGCCGTGGGTACCAGCAGAAGAATCTGTTCCGCTACTATCGCTACTTGTCGGAGCAGTCACCAGCTGGAGTGAACCGGACTGGAATAGCGGCAAGCTGTTTAGTCGGCCCAGGTCATCAGTAATTTCTATACCGCTGACATCCACACCACTCAGGTTTGTCAGTGTGAGGGTGTAACGCAATACCTCTGCAGGGCTGGCCTCAGTTGCTGGACTTTCCCCACGAGTAACATTCTCAACAGTCTTGTAGAAAGTCACCTTGGGTACCGAGGCGCTCACGCTGAACACGTCCTCGTGATCAAGAACCCCAGGAGTGCCGTCGGTTGGCGCCGGGCGGGTGTACTGACGCGCTTCGGGCGCACTGCTATCCCAACTGTGCCACAGTGTTACGCCGGCAATATTGGTGAGCGTATCGCCATCGCGGGTATCCGCATCCAGGGTGGCGTCGTAACTTAGCAACAGATGGTGATCCGTAGCCAACATTGCTCCAGCGCCAATCGAGGTAAGGGTGAGCGTACAACTGGCAGCATCAAAGGCCGCATTAAAATCGGTGCCTTCGCTCAGAGTGGCAACCGCTGTACCGGCAGCGTCTGTAATTTGCGCAGCAAAATTATTTGGTGCGGTTTCACACATACCACCGGGATTATTGTCCGGCAGGATATCGGTCACGCTGATATCCCAGGCCGGACCGGTGCCAATATTGTGCAGATCCAATGTAAAGGTACCGGGCAAACCAGACTGCACACTGGCGGGGCCGGTTTTTGTCAGGGTAATCGCCGTGGGCTCCACCACCTGCATATCCAAAGTGGCATTACCGGCACCGGCGCCCTGCCCCAACGCCGGATTGTCGTTGCCGTAGTTGTAGCTGTAACTGGCGCTGTTGCTAAACAGGAAGCCATCCACATTGGGCGGATTGCTGTCGCGCAGGCGCAGAGTGATATCAATCACCACCTGCTCACCAGCCGGTATGTCGATGCCATTGGTGTTATCGGCAATCACCAACGCAGTGGTGGAACCGGTATTTTGTGGGGTAAATGCGTTTTTACCGGAAACCTTGGCCGCACCAATAAATTCCAGCTCCGCGGCAGAAGCACTCAAGTCGATCAGCACACTCACATCGTGCAGGGCTGCCGGCTGTGGCGTTTGCGGAATGGTAATACGGTAATTGAATGGCTCGCCTATCGAGGCCGTGGGCTGAGTATTTTCAATTAACAGCGGCGCGGCATTGGGGGTATTAAACTGCACACCCACTGGGGCTGTGGGGCCGTAGTCTTCGCGCATATCCAAAGCAACCGCAGTGGCTCCCAGGGAAGGCAGATTATCGCCATCCAGTGAGTAATAGGTTTCTACAGTGGCCGCATTTTGCAGATTGAGGCCCGCGCCTAAGTTGGCATCCGCCTGTACGCGATACACCATCTGCAAAGTCTGACCCGGATTAATGGCATAACCCGTTCCCGCAGAGAAATCCCAAACCGCCTCACCGGTACTGTTATCGAACGCCGGGGTAATTGCGCTGGCCGCAGCACCATTCACATTGATCGACTGCACACTGATGCCACGCTGGCGCAGGCCGTGGGGAATCAAATCTTTAAAGACCGGATCGTACGCCGGTGCTGAGCCATTATTGGTAATGGTAATGGTGTAATCGACCGTGTCACCGGCGGACAGAGTGGTACCACCTGCGGGCGTCGCGCTGATCGCTACCGCCAAATCCGGCTGCAGTAGATCCAGGGTTTCACTGTCATTGCGGGCCTCTGTACCGGTGGCCGCATCGAAGCTAAACACCACATTATTGGTGAGCACCGTATTATTGGCAGGCCAAGGGTGTACATCGCGGTTTAATACCCGAGCACGATAGCGCAGCACAAATTCATCATTAACTGCATTGTTATCGCCGAGATTGCGCAGATCGGCAATATTCCAACTTAATGTCGTTGGGCCCATCGCGGGGTCACCAGCCTGCACCGGCTCGGCAATATCACTGTGAGCGAAAGGTGCCACAGCCGCGAAGGGTGCGTTGCTATTCCCATTCACTGACACAGTACCGGCAAATACCATGCCCTGCGGCAGGGTATCGACAATCTGTGCGTTCGGTGCTGAGCCTTCGGGCAATGCCAGACGCAGCTCGTATTCCACCAGATCACCGATACGCAACTGGGCATTGCCGCTACCGTAACTGTCGTCGACACGGGTTTTACTCAGGGTACTGTCATTGGCGGCGGTCAGCTGTGCAGCGATATTTTCCAGCACATAATCATTTAAACCGCCGACACCATCGGCACCATTACGCTCGTGGGAACTGCTGTTGTCTTCATCCAGGCTGGTCCACTCAATACGTGCAGCAGCAGAAAGCGAGGCGGCCGCCAATACTTCATCTAACACCAATGCATCGAATACCAGCAGGCTGTTATTACCTGCGGCGATGTCCAGATCGCTGTTAGTACGGTTCCATTCGAGCGCTTGTGCGTTATTCACACCATCGCCAGTGACAGTGGGATCAGCCTGGGCGGCACCGGCAAAGGTGACACTGCCCGGTACAAATTGCAGGCCCAGTGAAAGCTGCTCACTGATTGCCAAATCAAATGCGGCAGAATTTTCTGTGTTGCCCGCAGCACTGAGATCCAGAGTGAAGCGCAGAACATCGCCCGCATCCGGGTCATTGCCGGGGCTGGTCTGGTTGGCTACGGTATTGGTTGCGGATAAATCCGGCTCAACAATCGTGAGCGCCGGCGCAGTGCCAACACCACCAGCCTGAGCTGCACCACCTTTGGTGGCAGCAAAGGAATAGCTGGCCTGGTTGGCAAAATTGTGCCCCGCCTGTGCGGTTGCATTATTGGCAACACGCGCACGCACCTCAAAAATCGCCACATCGCCAGCCGGAATCATATCCACGGCCAGGGCAATATTGTTATTGCTGGTGTTATCGGTAAATGCGCGGCCATTAATTTCCTGCAACTGCACCAGTGACAGGCTGGGATCGAGCACATCGGTAATCACTAAGTCGTGAATCGCCGCAGTGGTGGCGCTGCCCGGTACTTGAATGCGATACACCACTTCCTCGCCCACTGCCGCTGTGGGGGCAGTAAGCAGGGTTTTCTGTAGCGGCGTTACCGTGGTGGCAACTGTACCCATCGGATAAGGGGTTGCCAGGGGAACTGGGGCATACTGCTCGCCGTTCTTGCTGGGCAGTGACCAGAATTCATTGGCCGTAAAGGTGTTTACCCAATTTTCACCGCCGCCGATATCGGTATAAAAACCAATCTCATAATAAATATCCAAACAAGCGCCGGCTTCGATAGGCACCTGCAGAGTAAAGCGCATATCGTCGCCGCGATTGGCCGGTGCGGTGTAGTTGTAGTCAGCGCCCTGCGTCAGCACTGTGCCATCCAGAGACACCCGCAAGTTGGCGATGGAGCTCTGGTCCATCTGCGTAGCCAGGTCATCGGTCAGTGACAGATCATAGGCTGGAGCCAAACCGGTGTTGCAGGCTTGCAGGGTAAACTGCATCACATCATTGGCCGGGTTCACATTCATATGGGAACTGGGCCAGTTGGCATCGGTCTTGGTCAGATTCGCGAGGCGCGGCTGCAGCACCGTAATGCTGGCGCTGTCCTGCAATGCGCTGGCGGCACCGGTGTAATTCAATTGCGCAGTATTGGTTAGAGTGGCGGTGGGTACGGCAATGCCTGCACCGGTTTGCACCTTGGCGGTGTACTCAATCACAAAGTGATTGGTATTGCCGAAATTACTGCGAATATCCCCCAGGTTCCAAGTTACCGTACCGGTATCGCCGGCAGTGGGCACGGCAATCGCCGCATAGGAGTAATCATTTAGATTGTCATCGTAGGGGGCGGTGGTATCGCCATTCACACTGACAATGGAATCAAATTCCAAGCCGCTCGGCAGCGTATCGGTAACGGTTACCGCCGGAGTAGTGCCCGCTTGCAGGTTCAGGACCAGCTGATAGGTCACCGTGTCACCAACCCGCAGTGTGCCCACCGGGGTAGCACTATCGGAATCCGCAATCACGGTCTTGGAGAGACTGGTGTTATCCACCGTATCGATACTGGCGTTGGCCGGGCCCGCACAGTAATCATCCGGTGCAGAAATACTTGGGCAACCAGCGCCATCGCGCTCATAGGCCTGATCGTTGATGCTGCTGTTATCCAGTGAGGTCCAGTCCAGCATCACACTATTACTAATCGGCGAACCAAAAACCCCATTCACCTGGGTGCGATAGGTGATCACCAGGGTTTCACCCAACTGCAGATCCAGGCTGTTATCGCCGTTATCGCGACCCCAAATCAACGGTCCGTTCGGTGCCGCTGCCGGTGTAGCGACAAAACCAGCCACGGCGCCGCCGTTAATTAATGCGGTCGGAGTAAAGCTATTATCCAACTGCAGTTCCGACGGCAGTGTGTCCACCAGATTTAAATCGTAAGCGGCAGCGGTGGAGCCACCAGCGTGGGCCACGGTAATTTCGTACTCCAATACATCGCCACCCACCGGTAAATTGCCGGGGTTGGTTGCATTGCTCACGGTTTTACTCACCGTTAACAGGGGCTCTACCACGGTAACCGCGGCAGTTCTGTCATTGAGATTTTCCCCTGCCCCGGTTTCGCCATTGCTATAAGACAGGGTGGCACCATTGCGACGTGAGTCACCGTCGTTGGTAGCCAAATCATTGGCGATACGGGCGAAATAGGTAATGCGGATCAGTGGTTCAATGGTTCCGCCAGCAGTGTCATTTTCACTATTCGTATCGACGGTACCGATATCCCAGGTGGCATTGCCAGCAGTGTTGTCTGCGGGGAAGCTATTAAATGCGGCTTCAGAGGGCGCAGCGCCATTGATGGTCTCGATACCGATAAAGTCGTAGCTGATATCGTAATCGCTATTATGACTCAGGACATAACCTTCCGGGCTGCCCAGTTGATCCGTAATCGCTACGCTTTGGCTGATACCTTCGGGCAAACTAATTTCCAGCTGGAATTTTTTATGGGCACCGATAGTGGGGACTACCGCCGGCTGCAAATCGGTTTTACTCATCTGCAGTGGCAAGACTTCTGTCTGGGCACTGGCATTGGTTTCGTAATCATTGATAGCGTCACCACCATTGGGCAGTACGCCGATACGCATACCATCGGCGGCCCCATCGTTGCCGATGGTTTTGCTGCTATTCAATGAAATATCTTTGCCCGGCAGGGACTGCCAGCGGGCCTGAATGGTGTTATCCAGAATCTCATGGGGCTCTACACCCTGCTCTACCCGCACATCAAAGGTGAATGACTTGGTAGCGCCCACGGCGATGCTGTAATCCGCATTGTTGCGATTCCAGCTAAAGATCGGCGCATTGGCACCTATGGTAGTAACATCATCATTTTGGGGTGGATCATTACCACCGATATTGCCAACGTAAACCAACTTAGTGCCGGTCAGGTCATCGAGTACCTGCAGATTATAGGCAGCGGCGGTACCGGTATTTTCCGCGGTTACGGTTACTGTGAGAATATCGTCCGCATCGCTATTGGTTACAGCGAAGGATTTGTTGAGTTTTATCTTCGGTTCCAGCACAGTAATTTCGTGGGAGTCGAAAGGCACTACGATATTGCCACCGGCCTCATCCACATAACTCACCTGCGCGGTGGTGTAGCTACCCCCGTTACCCAGTAAATCACCATCGTCCGTATTACTGCTGTTTTCGATACGTGCGATAAATTCAACCGGGAAATCAAACAGGCTGCCGGTTACCGTTGTGAGTTCCTGGTCACCAAAATCCCACTCCACATAATCGGCAGTGCCAGTACTGGTACAGGTTGCGCTAAAAGTGCCACCGGGAATAAAACCGGCGGCATCATAGGGCGAAGCATTGAGGTTAACCGTTTGCCCTTCAATACAGCGCATACCGGCTGGCAATTCATCGCGGATAACAAAGTTACGCAACTTGGCCGCGGGGATTTTCGCGGTTAATCGGTAGCGAATTTCCTCACCAACAACGACAGTATCGCTATTGGTGCCACTGGCAGTGCCATTGGAAAGTTCCAGGGCCTGTTTAGGTTCCGCTTTTACCTCAATAATCTGCATACGCGCTTCGGCATCGGCCGTTTTATAGTGGCGTGCACGCCCCGCTGCAGGAGTACCATCCCCGACACCATCGTTGTCCGCATCACTATCGATCTGTGTGGCAGTCTGGTGGCCAAAGTCACCTTCCAGGCTGTCATAGCGGGCATAAAAGGTGTTATTGAATAGCTGCAATGGCGCTACGGAGCGATGCGGCTTTACTCGGTAATAAAGGGTTACCGAATCACCGGGATTAATTCGCTCCAATGCCGAAGAGTGCTCATAAGAGAAGGTAACAATGGCCGGAGTTCCACCATCACTACAATGGCTAGCTTCAGAATAATTATTCGCCCCGATAGTGGTGCCGACCCATCCATCGTCACCACTGTTTGTTTCCGCTGAACCATCACCATCGTTGTCCAAGCCATCGCTGCCCAGGGCCTGCACACACATCTGCCCGGTGGGATCGAGAGTATCAGTGACGACTAAATCGTAAGCAGGAGCACGGTTTACACCACCATCTGCGGCACGGTTAGTCAGGGTCAAACGGAAAATATAAGTCTGGTCACGGTGACCTTCATTCGTAAAGTCCACGAAATTTGTACAGCTGGTGCCGATACCATAGAGGTTTTCGTTACAGACTTTCTTATCGATTTCGATATGGGGCTCAGAGACGGTTACGGTTTCCGACCATTCAGTAATATCCGGGAAGCCCGGTACTGTAGTCGGAATACCGTCGATATTGGTCAAGATCCCGCTGGTATTAAAATTATCCACCACAATTGTTTCGGTATCGAACACTGCGGTAAATTGCGCGCGCGCAAAGTCGGTGCTGAGATTTGCATGTTGGTTTGGATCGGTATTTTCGGTATCCACCGGATCATTGAGCAAACGTGTAGTCATATCCGCAAGGAACCAGCGGTCTCGCAAGGTGATCTTGGAAGTCACCTCCCAGAGAAAATCTGTTTCACTGAGGGGGATGTTCAAACCCCCACTTTCTACGATATCACCGCTGGGAATTACCACACAGTTGGCCTGGGAAGTTGGGTGCGGCAGAGTGACATCGGCACAATTAAGCGGAGCATCGTTAATATAGCCCTGGCCATCAGGCAGATCATCGAGTACATCAATATCGCGTACTTCGATCAGAGTAAATCCGGGCGTATCGAATCCAAACCAGCCACCGGCCTGGATTTCAAAGCGACACTCTTCACCGATCAACACACTGTCATTGGAAAAGGCGGTTTCGGAAGTCAGTTCGTTACACTGATCAGAGCGTTCTTTGATCAGGTTAAAACCCATCACCCGCGCACGCATGCCGTCGAGGGTATAATTATTGGCCAGCTGCTTATTGGGGGTTGTTTCACTCAGCACCACTGGCTCAGGGAAATACAGTGGAGTGCCATCAGAGAGGGTTATCTCCCCTACTACATCGGCGCGGAAAGTAAGATCATCATCAGTTGCTGAATGGTTTTTCTCAACCTGAAAAACAATGCGCTCGGTCTTACCGGGCTCAATAACGCCACCTAAATTGGAACAACGATAAACCGCTGACGATGCTGGTAAATAATCCGGCTGATTCCAAAGGGGATGTGCCGGCACTGTACCAGGATTTGGCTTGCCGATCGGTGTGCAGGCACGGTCATTGGACAGCACGCGCATAGCTTCACCAAAGGTGACATACACATCGTAATTGTCCGCATCGTGACCACCGTTGTTGGTTACATCAACCGTCAGCTCGGAAGTACCGCTATCCCGCACAATATACAGAGGGTGTACGGTGCTGATATCCAGGTCTTCCGGATCCGGTGTAACCGACTGGTTTTCAACTTGAGTCGGTGGATTGGTACTGGGGCAAAAGTCTTCGTAGTCGATCGTTAGGACATTATTCGCCAGGGGGATATTACTGTTGGGGTCCTTGCCATTACCTGCAGATTCTTCCTCAACATCCAGGTCGGCCATTTTGTCGTAGAAGCTCGGCTCCGTGGTAACGATACGGAAACGGATTTGAATTTCATCCCCATGACGCATCATGTCTCGCTGATCCGAATAATCCGGATGCACCGTACTACTCAATAGGCGAAATTCTGGTTTATTATTCTTGAGGGGGTCAGAGTCCCATTGGTTCCAATTACTCCCCACACGCCATTGCAGGATATCCACCTTGCCATAATAAGTGGGAGCGTAATTCGCATCATGCCCATCATTTCTTCCGCGACGATCTAGAGTGATTTGCGGCGTATAGGTGGTATCCACCACATACTCATCGGGCAGATCGCTGACGAACTGGATATCCTTAACTGAGCCGCGGGTCTGGTTATTGATGGTAATAGTTACAAACCCGGCGGAGCCCAAAGGCTGATTCAGGTTGGTACCGGTAATGACCTGGGTAATATCGAGCGCGTCGGCAACGCGTGCATACATCGCCTCCTCATCTGAACCTGGCCCAGATCCGACAGCCGGAGAGGAAATTCCACCCACCCCAGTATCGTCATCAATTTCACAACCCCACTGTATATCCGAAACCGTATTAGTGCCGTCGCTACAAGAAGTGTTTACCTTGCCGACCAGGTAGATATTCAGAGTTGAATTTGCCGGAACATCTGTGCGGCCAGAACCGCCAGAGAAACTGCCATCCAGCTCAAAATTATTGATATTGTTGCTGGCTGAAACACACCCAGAGACACCTGGATTAGAACCATTGCTATTGGCGATAGCCTGCGCCGCTGATTCGCTGGAACAGGCATAATTGATGTCCATATTCGGGTTGGTCATCAAATCATCAAAGCGTGCATCCTGCATATCTGCATCGCCAGCATTGGAGATAGCGATACGCCAGATCACATCATCATTGATATTGCCATAAACATTATTGGTGTAGTTTGTTTGACCCGCGTCGATATTACGCCCGCGTTTATCTACGGAGGGCAGCGGCTCTTTAATACTTAACACCAGATCATGGTAATCAGTTTCGGAATCGCCACAATAGTCAAATGAAGCAGAAGCATAAATTCTGCGGTTGTTATTGACCAGGTCCTCTTCTCTATCAGCTCTGCTGCGTACCTCAAAGGTAATCCATAAAGTGGTACTTTCATTACGGGCAGCAAGTGCAGTTAAATCATTTTGATCCCAACGTATCGTGGAGCCACTAATTGTAGGCTCACTTATTATAGAACCTGAACTTACCCAAGTAGAACCGGGAACATATTCCAGCTGAGAAGAACCAAGATCTTCTGTGACCACAATGTTCTCGATATGCTGAGTTCCCATAAAACCACTGCGGATACTAGGGACCTCGATCTTGATAGCCACTTGACCATCACCACAAAGCTCGCACCAGCTGTTAGAGGAACTATGTTCAATGATATTAAAAAATGCGGGGTTATCCGGAGATGAGGGACAGTTGTGATCCGCCCTAGCCTGCGGGGCAAATAAAGCAATCCAAATACAGAGCAGCACTAAACCAACAAGCGCATTATTCCAGGATTTCCGTCCAATTACTTCTGACATCATCGTCACTTATCAGCCGCCGCTTTTCTGTTTGCAAAATCCTCGACAGAGCCCACAAGCACTGCCACCGCACAGGGTCTGCCCGGTGCGCGAACTTTAATTGCAGAGGAAAAAAGTGGCCGTGAAACAGGTCATAAATACCGCGGGGCAAGGGAACTTTTTTGGAGATTGCCAAGTGGTTCTCAGGGAAACCCGGGAAGGGCGTCATCGAGAAAGCAATGAAAAACTTTCACAAAACTGGCATGTACAAAAAGTGTCTCCTCCTCACCCAAGTGAGAAGGAGACACTTTTGATTAGTTTTGAGGCAGGAAGTCGATCGGGTAGAGAATGGTGATCGTTGGAACACCAGCCTTTTCACCGAAGTTAAACCGCTTGACCCTTGCCACAATCTTGGCATTGAGTGCCGGTGAATCCATATCACTGGATTCCACTTGTGCCATGGATACAGAGCCATCCGGTTCGATAGTAATTTTCAACACCATCTTGCCCTGCAGAGCCGGGTTGTTACGCAACTCGCGGTTGTAGATACGATACAGCGACGACTTATAACGATCGAAAACAATCTGAATTTCCTCGTCGGTTCGGGACGGACCCACACCATCGCTAAGCGGACGATCCTCACCAGCAAAGTCACCTTCGGTACCGATAGCACTCTCCACTCGCGCAAACTCGACACCACCCAGAGAGGACCCAGTTCCAGCCACGTTGCGGCTCACATCGGAAGCACTCAGGCCGCCACTACCCTTGGCCGCAGCAGAAGTAATCAGAGAACGCTGGCTGCGATTTTCCTTCTTACCAGCCGTGCTCAGCTGTGTCTGCTGGCCGAGACGATTATCCAGATCATCCTGAATGAGAT
This sequence comes from Microbulbifer sp. THAF38, assembly GCF_009363535.1. NCBI lineage: Bacteria > Pseudomonadati > Pseudomonadota > Gammaproteobacteria > Cellvibrionales > Microbulbiferaceae > Microbulbifer > Microbulbifer sp. THAF38. Next base: position 1,817,279 of record NZ_CP045369.1, on the reverse strand, counting down.
CCTGGAAATTATCTTTGAAGGCCAGAACACCGGCGCGCTCGGCTTTCTTACGAGCCTGCTTTTTCTCGGTCTTGGTAGGCTTCGGCTCCTGCTTAGCCACCTTTTGTTCAGGCTTAGGCTCGGGTTTTTTCTCCTCTTTCTTGGGCTTGGTTTTCTCCGGCTCAGGCGGTGGCTTGGGCTTGGTTTTCTTTTCGATGACCAGCTTGGCCAGGCGCTCTGGAATTTCAACCACCTCGGTTTCCGGTTCCGGCAGCGTGTAGAGCGGCACTAGATAACCCAGTAAAGTGGCGATAAATAGAGACGCAAATACACAGAGGCGGAAACGCTTTTCATCCTCACCCTGGGTATGCCAAGGCATAACCATCGGACGAAAATCCGGCTGCTCAAATTCGCGTGTGATTTCGAATTCGTACTTAGACTCTTCCTCTTCACGGCGCAGTTCATCCGCCTGCTCATCCAGAGCAAAGATTTCCTCATTACAATATTCAATATTATCGAGGACTTGCCGGCGAGACTGATGTAGCTGATCCAGCCGTTCATTGTAATCGCGGGTGGATTCGCCAATTCGCGCAATCACCTGAGCGGAAGCATCGGCCCGGTAGTGCTCGGCCCAAAACATTTCCCCTGCGCCAGCTTGTTCGAGCTTGCCCAGACGCTCAGATATTTCATCAAGCAGCTGGAACTTGGTGCCATTGGCCTGCAACTCAGCCAGCTGCTCCTCTATCTGCTGCCGCTCATCCTCGAGCAGGAGCATACGCTGGCGAACCGCATGGAGCGATTCGCTAAGCGCCTGCTGTTGTTGTAGAAAATTACTCACAAACTTCCATTAACCCTGAGATGCTTTCTGAATAACCGCCAGCGATACCTTGGTGTAGCCAGCTTCCGTACAGCTGGACATCACCTTTTTAAGCAAACTGAACGGTATGCCCCTGTCCGCGAGAATATTGACTTCCGGTGGCTCCGGCTGCACTTCACCTTCAGTGCCCTCTTCCTCAGCCTCTGCTTCGGCAGAAGCCTGGGCCACACCGATGGCCTTACCCATTTCAGCAATCATTGCCTGCTTGATGGCCTCGATAATGATTTCCTCACTCTCAAGCACCTCGCTGGTAGCCACCACCGAATTGGATTCCACCAGGATTTCCTCGTCAGTCACCATCAAAGTCACGGTTTCCCTGGGCTTAGTCTCCACTACTGAATCCGGCAAAGTGATGACCTTGGGCGGCTCCAACGCCTCATTGCTGGAAGTGTTAGTGAGAAGGAAAAACACCAGAATGGTGAACACGTCCATCAGCGAGGTGAGATTCATCCCCGAGGTTTTTTTGCGCTTGTGGCTGCGCGCCATGCGCTTCATACGTCGGCTTTCATGTCTCACGGCGCATCTCCTATGGAAATATCGGGAAACAGTACCACCCTCTCCACCGCTTCGGGATCGCTGGGATCACTGCCTTCCACACGCACTTCTGCTCCGCGCACGCTATCCATCACACCCACGAGATGCTCATAGGCGATATCCGCCTCCATCAAAAGAATAGAGTCGGTTTTTTCCGGATAGCTGGCTTTTATCTGCAGCAAAAACTCGGTAAGTTTTTTCAGGTCGTAGACCTCGGCAGTTGGCAACAGGGCAAGCTTTTCACCCTCTTCATTACCCTCCTCCACAACCGCTTCCACCGGAGCGGGCTCACCCTCTTCGGGCTGAGTCAGATTAGGAAAACGCGCGATGACCTTCTCACCGTCACTGATTTCCAGTGCTTCCTTACGCACGACGACTTCCACCGTAACTGCGGGATCATCCGGCGCTCCGCCGCCGGCTCCGCTCGGCATATTCAGCTCTAAAATTGTTACCCGTGAGAACACTGCCGATACCAACAGGAAGGGTACCAACACCACCATCAGATTCAGGAAGGCGGTGATGTCCAGCTCCGGGGCTTCTCTATCTCTCCCGTGGCGCCGCCTTCTCATTACGCAGTTTCCGTTTGCTGTTCTTCGGTTTTGGCCTGGGCCTCGGGTTGCGCTTTAGAGTGCTTTTCAGATTTCTTGACTGGCTTATTTTCAGCTTTCTTCTCTGAAGCAGGCGCATCGATTTCGAAGCGACGGCGAGTTGAGCTGTCGATCAGGTTGGAGGCTTTTACGGAAACCATTTCCAGGCTGTCGATAATTTCACCGGTGAGAGAGTTGAGCAGCGCATGCACGATCAACAGGGGAATACCGGTCATCAGGCCGAAGGCGGTAGTGTTCATCGCCACGGAAATACTGGCGGAGAGCAGGTCAGCCTTTTCTGCAGGGTTGGCATTAGCAACCGCAGTAAAGGCTTCGATCAGGCCCATAATGGTACCGAGCAGCCCTAGCAGCGTGGCAATATTGGAAAACAGTGCGACGTAGGGAGTGCGCTTTTCCAGTTGCGGAGTGATTTCCATCATGCTCTCTTCCATCGCGATTTCGATGTCTTCGCGACGGCGCACCGCACCCTGGCGGGCCAAGCCCATGGAAAGCAGCTTAGCTACACTGGAATTATCCTGCTTGACCAGATTGCGAGCGCGATCGAAATCCCCACTGGAGAGAATCGGCTGTAATTTATCCCACATGGTGCGGTTGGTATGGCGCTCGTAGTGCAGGCGAATAAATCGCTCAATCGCTACGGCGCTACCCAGGGCGGCCACCACAAGAATGGGGTACATAAAAGTACCGCCCGTCTGGAAAAACTCGATGACGCTATTGAAAAAGTCCATTACAAACCCTCTTGAGAAATACTGCAGTAATTGGTTGCTGCTCTGGCATTTGCCAGAGAAAGGACGGCGTTAATCGCCGGACAGGCTGAGCTGGTAGAACTCCAGCTCACGCATGAAAACTTCCTTGTCGAGCGGTTTGAGCTTGTCGTCCATCAAGCTGGAGACAAGATCACTTTCAACGCCCACCTCGGAACTTTTCCAGGGAACGATATAAAGGGACTTGGGCGCTTCCTTGTTACCAATAATGGATATACCCGATAGCTCCTTTACCTTGGAATCCACTTTCTTTTCTGTGGATTGTGTTTTTTCTTCATCCTGTGATTGCGCATTGGCGAATGACGAAATAGCTAACCCCATAAGGAACGGCAAAATCCATTTACACTGCACTGTCACTTGTCCGCCCTCCTCTTAAGGTCCGCCAGCCAGATGGATACATCCTGATCTTCTGGCTCCAGCTGCACATATTGCTGGAATTGTGCCAGAGCACACTGGAGATCTTGCAGATAGAGATCACACAATATGCCTAGATTTTTAATCAAAGGCAGGTATTCGGGGTTTTCTGCCAAGGCATTCACATAAATTTTGCGCGCATCGGCAAAGCGACCCTGCTTGCGATAAAGCACGGCCAACTCATTGGTGGCTACCGGATGTTCGGCATCAATCTCTAACGCCTTAAGAAAAGCCTCTTCCGCTTTTTTTTCCTCGCCAACCTGAGATTGGGTAATACCGAGATTGATATAAGGTGCAGGCAAGCGCTGCTCCCGCTCAACAACCGACTCCAATAATTCAATGGCCTGCACAAATTCCTTATTGGCAAGGAGCTCCAGGGAACGCGCAAAGTCCCGGCCCACACTGCCGGATACCCGCACAGAGGAATAATCAGAAACTTTTCCCGACTTGGTCTGGACACCCGCACAGGCAGCCAGAAACAAAGCCACCGCCATCAGGACAACCATTCGCAATCTTGTTTGCATAGCCCTAATCTCCATTTTCACTGTTACTGGCCGGAAACTGCTTCGCCCGATTCCAACACCTCTGGTTCTGGCGGCAGGGGCACAATATTCTGCAGATACTCACCAGCTTCCTCGGCGCGTGCATAACGGGCCGGCATCAGGCCTGCCAGCTTTCCGATACTTTTGTCGACCCAGGGGTTGTAAATACCCACCCCGAGCAGCTCAACATTTTTCTCATGTACGGAAATCGCTTTTTCCTCGAAGGGATAAATTTGATCCTCCAGAGCCAGCTCATACTCCTCCAGCTCAAGCGCACTTAAATTACTTGGGCGCTCAGAGTCTTTCAGGGACACACTGAAGTGCAGATAAATTTCCGCGAGGTAATAGGTAGCGGCAGCAGTCACATCCGCTACCTTGTAGTCGATCAGGGCTGAGAAATCGCTGATCGCCTTTTTCATGCGCTTGCGCTTCAGATTCAGGTTTTGCTCGATGGGCTTCACCAACGCCACCTGGGTAAAGGCTTCATAACTGGGCTGCGCCAGTTGCAGTGCGGCGTTACCGGCCAGGTAGCGGGTGCGATCACTGCGCTGGGAGCCGCCGCGCAACTCAATGCGCACCATCTCGCGCAGTTCCTGCGTGTAGCGTTTTTGCTGGCCGGAGGATTTATAGATATCGGCAATCTTCTGCCGCGTTTCCAGAGCCGGTTCCATGGGATTGGGGAACAGCTTGACGTAACGGCGCAATACCGCCAGGGCTCTGTCACTATCTTTGGCGGCACTGTAAAGATCCGCCGCCTGGGTCAGGGCTTCGCGACGAATCTCTTCATCCTCAGATTCTCGCTCAATACGCTCAAATTCTGCGGCCGCCAACAAGAGCTCTCCGCTCTCCTGATAGACCACCGCCAATTTCTTGGTAACATCTTTGGCCAATTCGTGCTCGGGGAAATTCCTGCGGAAGCTGTTCAGCACCGAGGCAGCCTGGGTCCAATCCTTGAGAACAATCAGGGAGGCGGCTGCATCGTACTCAGCCGTAGCCAATAAAGTCGCCCCCGGAGCCGCAGCGCGAATTCGCAGGAAGTGGCCGGCAGCGGTGGCATGGTCCTCTTGCTTGCGCGCCATATCACCCTGCTGGTAAATGGACGCGGCCAGGTTATCGACCAGCCCCGCACGATCTTTGGCATCAGCCGCAGTGAGATTTAGCGTTTCCCCATAGGCCACTTCCGCATCGACATAGGCCTGGGTATCAAAGGAACCGTGGGCCACCAACATCCAGGCGGAGCGACGAATTTCCTGCTCTGCCGCAGGGAATTTCTCCAGCAGCTGGCGGCCGTTTTCGATCACTGGCGTATAGTCTTTAAGGCCATACAACTCCTCTACCGCACCCAGCATCACCTGCGGCGCTTTGGCATGCTGCGCAAAAGTATCCGCAAACGTTAAGGAGGAACGAATAATTTCCCGCAACTGCGGCGCACGCTGATCTGCGCTCGCCTCTTTCAAGTTGTTCGCCAAGTGTTCACGATAAGCATATACCGCAGCGTAGCCCGCCTCGCTGGAGTCCTTGTGGGTGGGATATTCGTAGGCGGTGCGCTCATATTCCAGTGCGGCATTGTGGAAATCACGATTTTCCAGCATCAAACCGGCGAGCTGGTAGTTCATTTCCGGCGCGCGCTCGGTTTCACGGAAGGACTGTAGATAGCGGCGATACCAGTGAATGGCCTCGCGATAGTGCTCGCCTTTCTTATCCTTCAACTTCTTATTTTGGTAGGCAGCGTGATAGTGGCCTGCCAAGTCGATCAGGTTGGCCTGTAAAAACTCAACCACCTCACCGAATTCATTGATATCGAATACGGTCCAGTATTCGGCATTGAGAGCGTAGGTATTGACGAAGGTTTTCTTCGCCTCAAGCACCAGCTTGGGGAATCCACCTTTGCTGTAAATATCGATGACGCGAATAGAAAAATCCGCGGAAACTTTGTGCAGTGGATTCCGCTCCACAAAAGCGATGTAGGATTTTGCCGAATCCTGGTAGCGGCGTTTGTCCAGGTAGTATTCACCCAGGTGGCTATACACCAAGTACTCATACTGACGCGCGCCCTTGCGGGAGAAATAATCGACGATTGAATCTGGCCCCTCCATATAAGAGAAACTCAGACTCACCACGCGGAAAGTATCATCCACATGTTTGCGCTCAACCGTATTGGTCTGCTGGTCGAAATCGTAACCTTGCGAAACTTTGTAATCGAGCATGGCCACGTAATCATCCAGTGCCATCTCGTACATATCCTGTTTAAACAGGGACCAACCGCGCTTATATAAGGCCAATTCATAGAAACTGGAAATCTCGCCGATCGTAATTACCCGACCATAGGCCTCTTCTGCATCCAGGTATTTTTTTCGGGTAAAGTGGTATTCACCCAGGCGAAACCAGGCCTCATCGATATGGCGTGAATCTGGATACTTGGCCACCAACTGGCGTAAAACATCCACTGCAGCATCAATTTGTCCAGCTTCTTCGTAGGCACGGGAGAGCTGGTACATCACCTGATCATTGCGGTCGTAGAAGGGATATTTTTTCAGCAGCTTAAGATACAGCGCGATCGCCTCACGGGCATTGGCTGACATCAGCGCTTCCGGGTCCTCCTCGGGCACCTGTAGCGGGGTAGTATCCGCTGCAATATCGACACTACTGCTAGCACGGGCTTCGAAATCCGCATCGGATTCCGCCGCGCCAGTTTGCTCTGCAGCAACTTCCTGTACCTGTTGTTCTTGTAGCTGTTGTTCCTTTACCTTGGCCACAGGCGCAGCAACTCCTGCGGGAGCCTCCAGGGTATTTTCTTGAGACGCTTCTGGAGCATCGATGGCGATCACAGCACCGCTGCCAGCAGCCGCGACACCGTCGATAGCGGCATCTTCGGCCCGGTGCGCCTGCTTGATTTTCAGGTCGGCAATTCGACGCATCGCCTCGGGAGTGAGTTTAGACTCTGGAGTTTCCTGCAAGTAGCGCTGGTAACTGGCCAGGGCCTTCTCCAGGCTTCCATCGATATATTCTTCTTTGATCTCAATATCGACATTCTGCAGACTGCCAATGGTCTTGCCGCTATTAACCGCACAGGCGTTGAGCAACAATACAGCCGCAGCTAATGCACAGCGGCGCAGTAAGATCGGGGGCTTGTATCCTGTCGCGACGGGCTTAATAGCAGCCCTAACGGGGTGTTTTACGCGCTTGGTTAAGGATTTCACGCTTTATCCCCCTCAATCTCTGGAGCTTCCGATTCGGCAGAACTGCTCCTTGGAAGAGCTTCCGTCTGGGTCTCGCTGTGTGACTCAACTTCGTCCGGCTCCTGCAACTTATTATCAGTTTCAGATGCTTCCATTTCGGGAGGATTGTGTTCCGGAAGAGTTTCCGGCTGAGCTTCACGGTGCTGCTCAACCTCATCCGGCTCCTGCAGATTATTTTCAGTTTCTGATGCTTCCATTTCGGGAGGGTTGTGCGCCGGAAGCGTTTCCGGCTGAGCCTCGCGGTGCTGCTCAATCTTGCGCTCATCCTCGCGCTGCTCCTGCAGCTCGTTGGCACGGTCATAACTATCGGCCAGGGCGAAGCGCGCTTTAATTTGGTAGCTTTCCAACTGGCTGCGACGGCGCTCTAATTCTTCAACGGCGAGCGCTTCCAGCATGCTGCCCTGGCGGGCCATCAGCATCTCCAGACGCTGCTGTGCAGCGTGAATTTGCGCACGCAGACGCTGGATATTCTTGTTGTAACCGGTGTAACTATGGGTGGCCGCCTGACGACTGCGCACATAGGAACGATAAATTGTTTGCAGTTTTTCAATCTCAATATTGAGTTCCTGCAAATGCCTGTAAGCCTCTGTGAGGCGCTGGTGATATTCGGTGGAGAGACGCAAATCCAAAATGCCCTGCAGGCGCGCCAGGCGGCTGCGGGTTTCCCCGGTAAAACCGTTGGGATTGCGCGCGATCTCCTTGTGCAGCTGCAGCAGCTGCAGGCGCGCTTCCTGCTCATCGGCGGTCGCGAGATATTCGGGGCGACGGGAAACCAGCATCTGCTCGATACGATTGGAAAACTGATCGCGCTGCTCCATACGCAACTTAATACGCACATCCAGCGCACGAAATTGCTCGTCTAGCTGTGGCAGTAGGGGCTCGTAGTAAGCCCGACGCGCACTGATAATATATTCATAAGCGGTGAGGCTTTTAAGCCATTCTTTATTCCGCTCGTAGAGATCATTGAGATCGCGATAATTACGCAGGAATTCCTGATAATCATTGGAGGCCATCAGATCGAGCAGATAATGGGTCTCCGGCGCCTCCGGCAGATTGCGCAAAGCCACCACCCAGTTTTGCACCTGGGTAGCCTCTTTACGGCGCAGCGCTTCGAGAAACTTTCCCTGGCGAATACTATTGATAGAAGCGGTCAGCGTATCGATTTCACGGCCAAAAGCATCCAAGGCGCGGCCGTAATTAATGGCTGCCGTACTGTGTACATCCAGCTTGCCGTAGGCATAAGGCACCGCCAACATCACTTCCTGAACCGCCTCATTAGTGCCCTTGCGGTTCTGCAAGATTCTCCAGGGCACCAGGGCGCGATCATATCGGCCCGCACGAGCTTCCACCCAGCCGGCACCGAGTAGTGCTCGATTAGAGAAAGGCCCCTCGAGATTGACCCGATCAAAATAGGGGCGCGCCAACTCCAGCTCGCCAGCCTCCATCAAGTGAGAGCCCAGCAAGAGGTTGGTCTTGTCATAAAGTGCTTGGTCGACGGGATTGCTACCGCGGCGCTTGCCCAGAGCCGTGAGTTCAAGCACTCCACGGGCTTCCTCATTGGACTTCAACTGGGCGATACCCAGGTTGAACTCCACAAAGCCGTTCAGGGATTCCTCACCTTTTAAATCTTTAAGCAGCTCAACAGCTTCTTCGAGGCGCCCCAATTCCATAAATACCCGCGCACGCAGGAACTGCTCATCGGCGCGCACCCGCAGGGGTACCCTGCCCTCAATCATTTCCAGTGCGTGCAGAGCATTGAGGGGCTGCTGTTTGTGATAGTGAATCTTAGCTAGGCGATAGGCGGCCTCATTACGCACTTCCTGAGAAACGTTGCCTTTCAGCACCGCCTCGATCGCGCGGCCCGCTTCCCGGTGCATCCGATAGGAAAGCTCCAGGTCGCCCACAGAAAATTCCGCCTGCCCCAAATGCTCACTGAATGGGTCCAGCTCCGGCTCATCCAGGCGGTGGTACTGGGCCAACTCATTGTCCAGGGCCACAATCGCATCGAAGTAATTTTCCTGATGGGCGTAATACATGGCCGCACCAAAAAACAAATCGCGCAGCTCCTCTTTCTCATCATCGGCCTGAGCGGCACTGGAGAGCAGAGAGAAGCTACAAAGGGTGAAGCTGAGGGCACGCAGGCTGACCCCAGCGACGCCAGAGAAGGCGGAAAGCAGTGGGATGCGCATGATTACCAGTCCTTGAAGTTAATCTCGGACTCGGTTCCGGAAATCCTGATCTCAACAAACTTGGGCCCCACTGCCTTATCGATCTGGTAAGAGGCATTGGCCTGATAATCTTTACCGGAGGGGGTCTTACCGATAAAGCGCACCTGCAACGGGTGCGCACCCGCCTGCACATTACCGGTATAAATTTTTTGCACCCCACCCTTCTGCAGAGATTCAATTTCGCGATAGGTGTAGAGGTGGTGCGCAACGATCTCCCCATTGAGCGTAATCTCTACAGATTCCAGCTCAAATGGCTTTTCGTCGGCAACAGAAACAAACAGGGCCACCTGGGTATTTGAGGGAAACAACAGTTTCTCTTCCAGCTGCGCCAAAGTCGCGGTGAGGTCGATCACATCTTTTTTGACATCCTGGATCTGTTCATCCAAACCACGGATATCATCTCGACTGACATCCTGCGCATTCACTGCGACAGCCAATAAAAGAAGGAGTGTTACCTGCAAAATTCTGAACATGTGGCCTACCTCTGACCCAATCCTTATCAATGAAAACCAGCGATGTGCAAGCCCCTTATGGGCCACATTGAAATGCCTGAAAACAGGGACCTTTCAGCCAGCGGCATTGTAGTGAATACAGAAATGGGCAGATGTGAGGGAAGTCAAATCTAGGGAAACCGGCCGTTGATAATTTTCATCACAGAGAAGTTGCAATCTGAGGTAGTTATGTGAGGTAAGTCTCATAACCCCTCAATTAAAGCCGGAAATTGATGGCAATTATTTTACAGATACATTGGGAGAAACTATCTCCCTTCAATAACAGGGCCCTATAAAATTTTAAAAAAACAGGAATGCAATCGATAGGCATTGATCAACTGCGCCCGAGGATAAGAAGATAAATAGTGAAAGTTAAAAGTCAGTGGCAGCCATACCCAAATCTCAAGGTATGGCTGACATCTTAGCGAAGAAGCAACCTTAAAGAATCCAGCGCATCAACCGCTATTCGCCAGTGAAATAACCACTTTGCCTTTTGCCCGCTTGGTATTCAAGTAAGTGAAGGCAGCCAGGCTCTGCTCGAAGGGATAAACCCTATCGACGACCGGATGAATTATCTTGTCCTGATACAGGGCCCCCAACTCTTTGAGCTGGGCGCCATTCGCCTGCATGATGACCATACGATAAAATGCGTTTTTCTCTTTCGCCAGCTTCAATATCGGACGCGACTTTAGGCGGATCAACTTGCGCAACAACCAGTTGATACCCAATTCCCTCGCCGTCTGCGGGTCCACCACCCCTGCGATAGATACTACCCTGCCACCTTTCTTCAAGACTTTGAAAGCGTCTAATGTGAATTGCTTACCGAGGGTGTCATAAACCACATCAATATCAGACAGCAGGTCCAGATAGTTTTCTTTTTTGTAGTCGATCACCTGATCCGCACCAAGCTTGCGCACCCATTCCACATTGGCGCTACTGGTTGTTGTTATCACATAAGCGCCGTAAGCCTTAGCGAGCTGAATAGCCATAGAGCCAATGCCACCGGAACCCGCATGAATCAATACTTTCTCTCCCTTTTTCAAACCCGCAACTTGAATCAGGGCCTGGTAGGAAGTCAGCCCCACCAGGGGGACGCTTGCAGCCTCTTCATGGGTGAGATTGTTGGGCTTTTTCGCCAAGTGAGAAGCATCCACTACCAGATACTGGGCAAGAGTTCCTACATGATCCTCCCCCACCCTGGCGAAGACCTCTTCACCGGGCTGATATTGGGAGACCCCATTACCCACAGAGACCACCTCACCACTTAGGTCACGGCCGATACCCACTGGTAGATTGAGCTTCTTTACAGCTTTCATTTCACCGCGCATCACCATCAGATCTATGGGGTTGATACTCGCTGCATTTATTTTAATCAGTACCTCGCCAGCACCCGGCTCAGGTACATTGGCCTCTTGAAAAGCCAGGCTGCTGTCGATATCACCATACTGAGTAATTTTGAGTGCTTTCATTAGTCCCTCTAGTCATCTGTTCAGGAATGATGACGATAGTGCCCCCTAGCCCGCCTATGAAACAGTGAGCTACCAGTGGAAGTCTTTTGTCTTTCTGACAATAATAAAGGCGGGATACCCGCAAGAAGAGCCAAAAATAGAGACTTTATGGACAAAATCAGGGCATTACGCTACTTCAAACGAGTAGCAGAACTATGCAGTTTTACTGCCGTAGCCGAGGAATTTGATGTGCCCGCCTCCTCCATCTCCCGGCGGGTTCGGGATCTGGAACAGTCCCTAGGGGTAGAGTTATTGCAGCGCAGCACCCGCAAGGTGGAGGTTACCGAGCTGGGCAAACTTTACTATTCCATGACCAGTGAAACCATTCGCCAACTGGAGCAAGCCGACGAACTGGTGAGCCAAACCTTCGAGGCACCGAGCGGGTTGATTCGCATCAGCTGCCTGCCCTCTTATGGGGAACAACACCTGACACCCTTGCTGGAAGAATTCGCCCAGCGTTACCCCAAAATTGTTTTTGATCTGCACTACAGCGACGACCTTGCCCAGCTGGGCAAGGACCCAGTAGATATCGCCATACGTGGAGGCTATGCCCCCGACGAGCATGTCATCGCCAAGCGCCTATCCAAAAACGAATTCTCACTCACCGCCACGCCAGAGTACCTAAACGCCCTGGGGCAGGAGTTTCCGCTGAACAAACAAGCTATCGAGTCTGCCCAAGCCCTGCAATATCGTGGCCCCAGAGGCCCTATAGACTGGCACTATTTCGATGGCGATCACTGGGAGCCACTAAAACTATCCACCCACATGATTAGCAATAATGGTAAGGCACTACTGGCCGCAGCACTGAATCACCGCGGCATGTTCTGTGTACCTTCATGGAGTATTTGTGAACACCTGGAATCCGGGGAATTGGTACAAGTACCGACCCAGGGGAAGGTTTCTGTTAGCCCCGGGGGCGATATTGGCATTTTTCTACTTTATGAGCGCAGCAAATATCAAATACCCAAAATTAAATTATGTGTGGATTTTATTTGTGAGCATTTGCAGCAAAATTAAGAAAAAGGTGAAAAAATACCACACTGTAAAGACAAATGTAAAAATCAACCATCTAGTGCCAACCCCATTACAATATATGACACTCTGATCGTCGAAAGGTAGTCTGTGTCACTTCTATATCCAAGCCTCTTGGCCAATTATCTTATCGAGCTATGTGTGTAACTCCCATCTAAGCAGAGCAATTCGCAACGCCGATCAAACTATTATATTCTAGGGGTCTTAAAAAGTTTACATCGCAAGGAAGGATCCATGGGGCTTGATTGGAACCCAGCCAACAAGGCAAAACCTGGACATGAAGAAGAATTTAAGAAAATCACTAAAAAGCTTTTAGGAAAAGTTTGGTTTGGGAGGAAAAGACTAGAACAAAGGTTTGAAGAGATATCAATCTCTGCTTTTGAAACCCTCAATACGCCCCAAGTAGGCATCGACGAAGCAGCTACCCTGTGGGCTAAAGAGAAGTACAAAGGCTCAAATCAAGAAATAAGTGAAGAAGAATTTCTCTCCAGATTAACTGGATACTATGTACTAGAGCTCTCTCCTCCGTGTGATGGCATCCCCTATTACAGCAATAGTCTATTGGGTTATGTGGATGCTTACTCTTTCAGAGCCCAGCTTTTGAAAGATTGCAAGGAAATTATTGGTGAAGACCTACTGGCTAAATCATTTGAATACCAACAGCCTTCAGAGCTGGTTAGATATGGTGAGGATCTAATTAAATTAGCAAGTAGATATTCTGAATCACATAAAATTAAGATCCCAGATCAGGCACCCGAAGAGACAGGCACATCTTTCAATCTACATGTCGTAGTATCTGCCGGTCGATGGTGTAAATTTTGGGGGAAAAGAGGTCACATGTTAGAACCATTTTTTTGAATTGGTGTAAGCAAAAATGGAAATCAGGAATATATCCAGAAAAAGACCAACAATCTACAAGCAACGCACACTACAACAAATGAGCAAAACCTAATCAGTTTTAAATAGTACAACAAAGAGATTTACTGAATTAAATCAACATTAGCTATTCATCATATGGGAGTGATATGCAAGCTATTATAACTCTAACTATCGCACTCCTATCCAACTCAGCCGCCGCTGCTCAGAGCACGCCTGAAATCCTTAAGATGTATGAGCACTTTACCCTGTCTAGCGCCGCAGCGGGTAAATGTTACAAGCCGACAGAGCAGGAGCTAGCTCTATTTCTAGCCAATTATGAGCTGGTTACCCGAATGTCCTCCCAATACATTAAAAATAAAAAGCCAAGCCTCACGGACAAGCAGGCCTCACAGATACTCCTTGATGCAGGCAAGCGAGCAACCGACATGGTATATAGGGAAATAGAAGAGGCAAGCTGCACGAGCCCCAAGATTCAAGATCTTATTAAGCGATTTAAGGTGCAATCCGCTTGGAAGCACGGTAAACAACCTTCAGGCAAGTAATCATGATAGGATAATTGGTACTAACGATCAATATAAGACGATATCTCTTAGCTAAGAGATCGTTAACATACGACAAAAGCCTGAATGTCCACTCCCCAAAGGATAACTTTAACAATATAATTGTCACCTAGACCTTAAAGGGCAATAAACCTAAATTTCAACAATAGGAAACAAAGGCAAGCTTGTATTAATAAATCTATTAACATTCAACAAGCTTAGGCCTTTGTATGTTCACCCTATCTACTTCATCAACTTTATAGAAAAGGATTACCCGTGGGACGCAAATTAATCTGGTCAAGCATTTTGGTTACTTTATTAAGTGGCTGTACCTCTCTCATGGAAGAAACCGTCTCAAAAAGAGCACCTTTTGACCTAAACTGTGACGCTAAATCCATGACCATTCACCAACTAGACCGACGCACATACGGTGCTTCCGGTTGCAATAGACGCGCCACATATATTTTAGAAGGGCCTTGTGCAGGACCGGGAAGCCCCTGTGTGGCCGTAATGAATTCTACCGTTGATGAGAAAAAACTTTAATTACCTCTCAATCTTTAGGTATCTGCGAAGTTGGATTTATTTCAAACTTACTTCGCAGACTCACTCCCATTTAAAAATTTAGGCCAACTTTCAAGCTAACCTGAAATATCATCAAAATTAATGCACAAATGGAGAGTTGAACAAAGAATGAAAGTAAGTACCCAGCGCTTAACCATGTCACCTATCACCGAGGGTGATTGGTCACTATTTGAGAGCTTTGCATACTAACCCTCAAGTAATCCAGTTATGTTTCGATGCCCCAGATGAAACAGCATTAAAGTCTAAGTTTGAATCAAGACTTGCCCCCTGGGATGCGAACTCTACTACTTGGTTGTGCATGACTATTATAGATAAACTCTCCGGCCAGAAAATGGGGGTTACTGGGCTTCAATTAGAGAACGGCATAGCCGAAGTTGGCTATTTATTGTTACCAGAGTTCCATGGAAAAAGTTATGGTACCGAATCGCTTACCGGCTTAATGGAATGGGCCTATTTAGAGCATGGTATTGCGCAATATAAGGCAGTAGTAACAGAAGGTAACATTGCTTCAGAGCGGGTGCTCGGGAAGTGCGGCTTTCATCTTGATATGATCATCCCAGAAGCCCACATGATTGGCGGAAAGACTTATGCCGATCATATTTATTTTCGAAAAACAAAGACTTAGACAGGATTTACTTTGGCGAGACTTCGATATTTTAGTACTCAAGGGAGAATAGAAGGATAAAAAATACAATGATTACCATATAACCCTTCTCGTCAACCCTAAAATGATCGCCATTTTGAAGAACTATTTACTTATAGGTGTACTCATTAGGTAGGCTAACCAGATACCTCTTTCTTCTGGCTAGCACCAACAAAAAACAAGCAGCCAATCAACCCCGCAAGAGCAAGATAGGCATTAACCGTGAATGCCCGATCAATACCTGAAGCAATATCAGGGGCAAAAGCCACAATAGTCGCATTCATACCAAGCCCAATAGCGCCGCCAGCAATTTTAAACATATACAAAACAGCCCCAGCAAGGCTTGCCCGGCTTGGTGATACGGCAGTGATTGCAGCGGTGGTAATTGCAGGATTGAATAGGCCAATGCCAGTACCCAGCATTGCCATACCCGGCAAGAGGGCCACAAATCCTGTATGGTCGTTTAGATGAGACAGCATAAACATTCCCACACACATGCACAGTACCCCCGCTCCCGCCAGCCACCTTGGCCCAATGACTTCATAGAAACGTCCAGACAAATAGGCGAATACCCCTGAAATAACCATTAACGGAATCAGTGACATACCGGACTGCATCGCACTGTATCCCTGTGTTTTTGTCAAAAACTGTGGGACATATAGTAGCGCTGAGAAATATAAGACAGCAACTAATAGGGTAACAACACTTGCCGCAAGAAATTTCCTATTACCGATAACATCACCTGGAACTAGCGCATTGCGTCCTGTTCGATATTCAGTAATAGCAAAAACACAAATAAACACACAAAACACTGTCAAGAGCGCGATAATTAGCGGATGCTTGAAACCGATCTGCCCAGACATATCCAGAGCAAATAGCAAACCAAATAAAGAAATTGAGAGAGTCGCGACACCTGGATAGTCAATTTTCTCATCTGTCTGCTCTGGAGGCTCGAACGGAACCACCTTCCAGCATACAAACATGGCGAGTGAAGCAATGGGGATGTTGATTAAAAATATCCAACGCCAACTTAAAAGGTCAGCCAGTGTCCCCCCCAATACCGGGCCTATGGCATTAGCAAAGGCACAAACTGCCATAATTAACCCACCAGCCTGGCCTGAGCGATCCTCGGGCATCAAGTTATAGGTCATCCCCAGGACGGATGGCCACATCATTGCCGCTCCGATCCCCATCAAAGCCCTGGAAATCAAGAGCATGTAAACATTAACAGCCAAGCCCCCCAGAAGTGAAAAAAACATAAAAACCAAGGTGCCACAAAAGAATATATTTCTTCTACCATAGAGATCAGCAAGGCGACCACCGGTGATAATTAAAACACCAAAGACCAATGCATAACCATTAATAATCCACTGCGAGGTGGTTATGTCCACGTTAAACTCATTTTCTATAGCAGGCAATGCTGGAGCAAAAGCGGTAAAGTCATTAGCAACAAGGAACACTGCCATAGATAGGGCCGTAAGCCCTAGATATTGCTCCCTACCTAGAGAGGAATTTGACGCCGACATAAATTGACTCCTTCTGCACCACTTTAGATTTCAATCTTGATCAGCGTTTTTTAGTCATTTTTCAATCATCCACTATGTCAAAATTTACTTACTCTTTCATTTCCAAATTACTTATTTCGTATCAAGTCTTAAGTTACTCTAAAATGAGCAACACGCTCCTCCTTAGCTACTAACGCCCTGAAAGCACTTTGGGTATCGGCCCTGGAACAAAGAAAACAGCAATGATAAATGCACTGAGGGCAAAGTAGGCATTCACCGTATAGGCTCGACCAATACCTTCAACCACATCTGGGGCGAACGCCACGATAGTCGCATTGATCCCCAACCCCAATGCCCCTCCAGCAATCTTGAACATATATAGAATCGCACTAGCCAAGCTTGAACGACTTGAATCAACAACCGAAACAGCTACAGTAGTTACCGCTGGGTTAAACAGGCCTATACCAATACCTAGAATAATCAACCCGGGAATAAGCTCCAGATATTCAGACTCATGATTAAGGTATGATAGGGAAAAAATCCCTGCTCCCTTGCAGACAAGCCCTACACAGATCAAGATCTTAGCCCCCAGCTGTTTATGAAGAGCCCCAGAGAGGTAGGAAGTCAAGGCAAAAGTAGCCATAAGAGGAACCATTGCAAACCCAGACTGGACGGCAGTAAATCCTCGATATTCAATGAAGAATTGTGGCATAAACAATAGAACCGCAAAAAACATCATTGCGGATAACAGCGTTACAATACTCACAACACAAAATGTTTTATTTGTGATGATATCTGCCGGAATCAAAGCCATCTCTTGATTACGTCTCTCTAAAACGATAAAGAGACATATAAATATTAGGAATGCCATTAACAAGTAGACTACCAGTGGGTGCCTAAATCCAATCTCAGAGGCCAGATTCAAGGAAATTAAAAGACTAAATAGCGAAACACTTAATGTGATGACTCCCAGGTAATCGACTTTCTCACGTGTACCCGTTGGAACATCATCAGGCACTGGCTTCCAACATAATAGAATTACTGTAAGCGCAAGGGGAATATTTATATAAAATATCCAGCGCCAGCTCAAATATTCTGCTAAAACTCCACCAGCAATAGGCCCGACTATATTCGCCAGCCCCAAGACTGCCATTAAACCTCCACCAACCTGGCCTGCATACTCTTTAGATACCAAGCTATATGTCATTCCTATAATTGATGGCCACATTAATGCTGCCCCTATGCCCATTAAACAGCGGACCACCAATAGCATCGCCATATCGATAGAAAGCCCACCTAATAGTGAGCAAAGGGCAAAAATGCCAGTCCCCGTAATAAATGCGCGTTTTCTTCCATAAATATCAGCCAAGCGCCCGCCAGTAACCACCAAGATACCGAATACAAGCGCATAGCCATTGATTACCCATTGTGAGGTAGTAATATCAAAACCAAATTCATTCTCTATGGCAGGTAGCGCGGGGGCAAATGCACTCATATCAATAGCGATCAGAAAGAGGGCCAGGGCAGCTGAAGATAACCCATAGACCTGTGCCCTTGAAATCTTCGGTTGCTCCACTAACCTACTTCCTTCAGCAGTTTTGGATGAGAACCCAAAAATAGGATATTTGTTTCAGCCTTCTCCACATACTCCCTCATTCCAGCCATTACCCCTCTTCCCGCTCTGGGATTCTGGGTGCACTCATAAATAAAAACGCAATGACAAAGCCCACAAATGCGAAACAGGCATTCACCTCAAATGCCCGGCCAATACCTGATGTTATATTCTGTGAAAAACCCAATATCGCTGCATTAACACCTAAACCGACAGCCCCCCCGGTAATTTTAAGCATATAAATAATGGCACTCGCCAGGCTGGCACGATTGGGATTAACGATGGCAATAACCATCGTTGTAGTTGAGGGGTTAAATAGCCCAAGGCCTGCCCCTAAAATGATTAACCCAAAGATATACTCATAACCTTGACTCAGCCTGGATAAAAAGAACATCCCCAGACTCATACTAAGAATCCCAACACAGACTAGTAGCTTCCCTCCTGTTCTCAAATATAATTTTCCTGCAACAAAGGACATCAGTCCAAAAGCAACCATCATTGGGACCAGGGCCAATCCTGACTGTATAGTAGAAAAGCCTCGTACATTAGATAAGAATTGTGGTAGGTACAAAATAACTGAGAAGAAAGTTACAGAAGTAAAGAGCGTAACTGCACCTGCGGCCAAGAAACGCTTGTTTTCAATGATGTCTGGTGGAATCAGCGCAATATCACCGGCTTTTATTTCTATAATAAAAAAGGCAACACTGAACAATAGAAATAAAGATAACAGCCCTACGACTAAAGGGTTCAGAAAACCATTCTCAGAAGCAAAGCTTAAGGCCAGGAGAAAACTTAACAACGAACCTGTAAGGGCAACAACACCAAGATAATCAATTTTTTCATCCGGATCATAGGGGGCATCTAGAGGGGTAAATTTCCAACACATATACACTGCGACAGTAGCAATAGGCAAATTGAAGAAAAATATCCAGCGCCAACTCAGTAGGTCTGCCAACAAGCCGCCCACAACCGGGCCTAAGGTATTGGCCAGACCACAAACCGCCATAATCAATCCCCCAGTTTCCCCTGCGCGCTCTTCCGGCATCAGGTTATAAGCCATACCCAGAATCGCAGGCCACATGAGAGCGGCCCCTACACCCATCGCCGCCCGACTTGCCAGTAGCATTGGCACATTGATTGAAAGCCCACCGACAAGGGAAAAGAGCAAAAAAATACTGGCTCCAGCTATAAAAGTACGACGTCGACCGATAATGTCTGCTATACGCCCCCCGGTAACAACCAGTACCCCAAAGACCAATCCATAGCCATTAATAACCCATTGTGAAGTAGTAATATCCATATTCATCTCCCTTTCGATGGCCGGGACCGCCGGGGAGAAGGCGCTAATATCGATAGCGATAATAAACAGCGCAACGAATATGGCCAATAGGCCTAATCGGTTTGACTGCTGGGAGGACTCCTGCACGTACGCCATGAATACTACCAGCCTTGGAGACTCCAATTGAAAATCAAGTCAGAAAGTTGTCAGGCGCCTGCATTACTTGGGTTCGGGACTTCTCTCAGTAACCTAGAGCTTATATGCAGGCCTCTTTAATAAGGTCCACTAAAAACCAGGGGGCCACCCCTATTTTATTAACATGAGCAATCAAGAGAGGCACCGTATAAGTCTAGTTGATTTAACTCAGCTAAACTTAAGTGTATTTAGCAATCCAAATAGCAGAGTTGTACTAATGCGCATACTGTTTTTTTTGCTATTTATTCTCCATCCTTTACAGCTTTCCGCAGAGGAGGCGGCTATAAACAACCTTAAAAATTTCCAATGGAAGTATCGTGTTTTACTCCTGGCCAACCCTAAAGACGTGCCAGAGACTGTGCAGTCTCTGCTCAAGCTGGAACCACAATTCGCTGAAAGGCAACTACTATGGTTTTTGTTTTCCGATGAGAAGATAGAAACTAATTACCCAGGTGAAATTTCCAGGGATTTCGGTAAAAATGTTCGCGATCAATACTTCAGAAGCAATACTGAACAGGTTATTTTGATTGGCAAGGATGGTGGAGTGAAATATCGCACTGTCACCTTCTCACCCGTGGAAATTTTTCATCGCATAGATCGGATGCCGATGCGGCAACAAGAGATGCAAGGAACCTATTTACCCAGCCAAGATCGAATTAATAACTGCATTGAACCCGCCGGGACACTGAATTTTTTTTCTAGAATTGCCGAGAAGTTTTGCATTGAGCAACCTAAATAGAAGCATGTCTAGGCATTCTTGATGCTTAGACATGCCGATCCCCTTCACGCCTGACCATCATCTAGCCTTTATGCACATTGACTGTACGCAAGACTTATTACCCTAGAGTTCATCCATCCCATCTAGACGTTAAGCCCTAGCCGACATACATACCCGGCTAACCTTTGTATTCGATAGATTCATAGATTAAATGACGCCTGTTAGATCCGACTCCTGATTCTCTCCCCCACCATCTTGAACAACATTGGTCGCACTTTGACAAACTGACCCTATCCATCAAAAACAGACACTTTAAAGATCCTAGCCTGAGCCATATCAGCTTAAATTTTATCCGACCTTTTTAATCATAAAGGCTACGTTCATGAAGAAAGATTCATTCCTGGTCACAATCATTTTGATTGCCCTAGCCTTGATAGGGTTTGAAGCAGCCGCTCAGGAGGGCAATCACAACGCCATCAAAAATGGTAAGGGCACCATTTGTAGCAATGAATATGTCTTATGCACATCCGCCCCTTGCGTTCCAGATCCTGAGAAACCGGATTCAAATGCAATTTGTAACTGTGATGTTAACGAGGGATTGAACTTCGGATTATCAGAATGCAAAGCCCGGGTGCCTGTGACTGACTCAAATGGAGTAAAAAAGGCCTTATCGACATTTTCTTTCGCACAGGCGCCTACTAAGCCTGTACTTTCCTGCCCACAGGGTAAACCGTGGACAGATTGCCTGGATCAACCCTGCATTGTCGATCCAATGAATCCGCTCAAAGCCATATGCACATGCAAGATTGTACGTGATAAGCCCTTTGTAACTTTTGGGGGAGACTGTGTTTCTCTGACTTGTGATACAGGCTACTGGTCAGGCACAACGGTAGGGTCTTATGTTGGGGCAAGCAGAGATCTTATGAAGGCGTTCCATTTAGATGAAATACCGGCCAATTATTGTGCAGGGATGAAACCTGAGGTTTTACAGTAATACTTGTATTATTTCGAACTTCTCCACCGCTTCGGCTATTCCTGAAAAACGATAGCCGATTCGTCCTTCTGTCCGTAAATCCTTACCTGGCAAAGTGCTGACTGATCCGTTTGGATAAGATTGATGGCGCCAATGACTCTCATACCCCTCAGGCAGCATCAGGACCGCTTTGGATTAGATTGGGGCACCAACCTCTAGGCAAGCCAGCGTTAGGGTATGAGAGCGCTCCGCCAGTCACAGGTAGTAGATTGCTAGCTCCATTGGTGCTGCGTCAAACTCGGTGAGAATTGCTTTTGTGGGAGGCTTGGAGAGTAAAAGCCCCCCAAATCAATCCAAATCAACCTGAACTATTCTAAGTTTCCATAAGCAACGCCGTTGAAAACCCTAGCCTAGATAAGCACGCTACATCCCACCTACCCCCAGGATTTATTGCATCACTACCTTGATTTTATCTTTAAGGGATCAATATCTAATAGCTAAAGAATTTCACATTTATTTTCTAATCATTTTTTAACGAAGTTTTCATTTATTTTAAAAATCTGACTAAAAAATAAAGTTCTTAAGGTGCCCAACAAACTTGACAGTACCACCCCTTAATAGTGGATCATTCACCCTATAGAAAAGTGATTAGCCAGGAAATATAGCAATGAAAGCCATTATTATCGGAGCAACAGGACTGATCGGGAATCACCTGGTTGAGCAATTAGCAAAAGAAGCTTTCATTGATGAAATAGTAACCCTGACCCGCCGAAACACCCCCTCCCCCCACCCCAAGGTACGCAATGAAGTAGTGGATTTTGATCGCCTTGAGGAATATGCAGAATTATTTCGGGGCGACTTGCTCTTTTCCTGCCTAGGTACTACCAAGAAACAGGCTGGTAGCCTGGAGCAACAACATAAAGTGGATGTGGATTACCAGCTCCACGCGGCACAACTGGCAGCGGATAACGGGGTATCACATTATCTGTTGGTATCCTCCAGTGGCGCTAATGCCAAGAGCAGCAATGCCTATTTGCGAATGAAAGGAGAATTGGAGCAGAAAGTTTTGCTACTGCCCTTTGCCCAAATCAGCATCTTCCGCCCTTCCCTACTCATGGGAGATCGTAGTGACTCCCGCCCAGCTGAGAAAATTGGCGCCATGCTACTTCCCTGGATCTGCCTGCTACCCGGATTACGTCGCTACCGTCCAATAAAAGGCGCTCAAGTGGCGGCAAAGATGGTGAGCGAGAGCCAAAGGCAGGGTAAGGGCCTGGAAACCTTCACTTTGGATGAATTGTTTTCCAACTAGATCCCCTGTTGGACTGGCGCTTGGGGCCTTGGCGGCACAGACTATCTCTAGAGGTTTCCCTTTCTGGTGAACGCCATGCTGTTGTTTGTGTCCTATTCGTTTGAGCTGCTCTTGGCAGTCTTGGCCCAGATCGCCTTGCCGACGCTTCCAGCTGTAGCTCACAGTCGGCGAGGATGCCAGTATGTAAAGCCCTCGCCATTGGGCCCTGCGCAATCAAACACCGCCAGGCATTGAGCCTCGCTGTTATGCCCCAGGAGTTTACCGGTCTGTGCCAACTGCTCGAGCAAATCGAAACCAGCTGCAAACATGCTGAGCGGGTCTCTCTGGAACTTGTGATAGATACCATCGGGCTCAGGTCTTATGCGCCCTTCCTGCTGGTGGTGGGTCTGATTTTGTTCTCCCCTTTGAGTGGCGTGCCCGGTATTTCTACCGCCATGGCAGCGCTGCTACTACTAGTAGCCATTCAACTCCTATTGGGACGGAGACATGTATGGCTGCCCAAGTGGCTACTCAAGCGCTCTATATCTAAAAAGAAACTTATAAGAGCGTTGCATTGGTTGCGACGGCCGGCAGAATTTGCTGACCGCTGGATGCAGCCGCGCCTGGACTTTCTGGTGAGGCGCGGTGGCACCTATGCCATCGCCACCACCTGTTCGCTGATCGCTTTGACGATGCCGCTGATGGAACTGGTGCCCTTTTCCGCTACTACCGCAGGTTTTGCCCTTACCATTTTTGGACTGGCCCTGGTGGCCCACGACGGCCTACTGGCACTGATTGCCTTTACCATAACCGCTCTACTCACCCTACTACTCGCCCACACCCTGCTATAGGGTTGAAGGGATAAAGGGCTGAAGGACTGAAGTGCCAAGCCCCTGAATAAACGGATTATTCGCTCAACCATCGATCGGCACCCAGCACCTTGGGGTAGTAGGCGAGAGCGGCCAAGGCAAAAAAATCGTAAACGGCGTGCCAGACTATCACCCCCAACAGGCTCCCACTAACCTGGTAGGCATAGCCGAGGATCAGACCAAAGACAAAAATCAACAGTACATAGATCAGCGAAGCCCAATGTAGAAGTGCAAAAATGAGGGAGGCAACGAATAATCCCAAGAGCGGTGAACTCAGCTGTGATAACCAGGTTTGCAGAAAGCCACGAAATAACAGCTCCTCACACACGCCCGCAGCAATAGACAGTATCACTAATTGAACTAGAGGCATTTTGCTGAAAATTGGCGCCAGCCGGCCACAGTGCCAACGCAGGGCGCGGCCCACCCGATTATGGGAACGAGTCAACACCACTACTGCTACAAAGCTGAGTAATGCCCCCAGAATCCCCCAGGCCACTGAACTCAAAATGGCACTCTCGAATGCGGGAAGCGCTACCTCGGAAAACCCAAAACCGATTGCTGCCAACAGCAGGCACCCCCCCTGCACCCACATCATGGTAGAGAAAATATCGATCCGATGTCCTTTCCCCTGTGACATAGCGCATGCCCCCCATCCGTTGGCATTGTTTTCTCTGCTCGATTAGGAGTCCGGCATACTCCCACACCAAACACCGCACGAGTCAATTTACCGAATCAATCATCCCCGATCACATTCTTAAGGGTCACTTGCCCGCTGGGCGCCACCATAAGCTCGGCAATCCCACCATCGCGTAATTCCCGCTCCAGCTGCAAAGCCTTTGCCTTGGGCGCAAAGTAAGCCTCAATGCCGTACTTAACACGATAAAAATGCTTTGCACGCCAAGCGTTACGACCCACAACCCGCCCTTTTAGAAATACTCCTTCGGAAGGTTTCTCCAGGCTCGCTCCAGAAAACGCATAGAGCCCTGAAGGATCTTTTTTCAGGGACACATATACCACCTCTCCCTCTCGCACTCGCCGGTCTCCGGCCAGGGCCGACTTGGCAACGCGGGAAAAATCGTAATTCAGCCGCGCATAGTTACCGCGAAATAGAGAGCGGGGATCTACCGGAATCGCTTTGACCCGCACCAGCTCTCCCGTCCAAAGCGGCATCTGCGCTTTTACATACATCCCCACAAGAATGAAAAATTGCGTAGCAATCGCCACCCCTAAGGCGTAGGTCAATCCCTTCTTCATGGCATTTCCTCCCCGCCCTGGTGGTGCTTCCAGTACTTGGCGGCCCCCAACAGCAGGCCCGCAAATAGAATAAAGATTAACGCCGCCCCCAGGTAATCGCCGATCAAGTCGATATAGCGCAGCAGTGCGGTGATCAATATCGACATCACACCAAGAAAGAAATAATGGGAAATACCATCGTGAATACCCCGGTAGATCAACCAAATACCACAGCTGATAAGGACGAAATTAGTCGCCACCTGCAGATACACTGCCAAATCCGGGTTACCTCTGGTACTGACGCCAATCAGTGCACCGACAAAAAATACCAAGAGGAGGCCGCTCGATAACAGGCGCCTGGTCGGCAGTGCTAATACCAGCGTAGCGGCAGCCATCGCGGCTACCACCAACCACATACTCAGCCGGTGCTCCCACTGGGCCTCAATCAGCTCCTCCCAGGGAAATGCAAAGCTGAATACCAGCAGGCTGACCAGAGCAAAACGCAGGCACCACACGGAAATCACCGTTGCGTAATCCTTGGCCACCGATGCCCCCCTCAAGGCCAGCCAGTGGCTGAAAACATACAGCAGGATAAACAGGGCAACCGCTACCGCCAGATTCTCGGGATAGAGCTTCAACCCAACCCACGGCTGCTGGCTCCGCCAAAATTCCGACAGAGTGTATTCAACCCAGAAGCCGATACTCACCAAGAGCAACAGCATAAGAACCGTACTCGCACGCCCGCGCAGAAGCACATAGAGAGATGCCGCAATAAAGAGCGGGAAGAGCGCCGGGTAGTAGCCCATGCTGACCTGCAAAAAGAACCACAGCAGCGCTAAAACCTGTGTCTGGATTGCCAGCCAGGGGCTGCGAGCAATCAGGGCAAACGGCAGGCAACCCAATGCCCACCAGAAGACGCCATCGGGCATATATTCGCCCAAATGGTATATCTGCGCGATCAGGATAATTGAGGCACCAAAGAAGAAGTTCCCCAGCAGGAAAAGCCCCTCGCCCCGGCGGGGATCGCCAGTGAAATAGATCCGCAGGGCAACGCATTGGGTGGCTACAGTAAGCGTTACCAGCCCTCCCATACGCAAAGCGCGTGGAATTTCCTCCCAGTTGGCCCCAATCAGGGTAATCAGCGCCAATGCGATAAACAGGTAACCGAGCCCCACCAACACGTTGTAACCCATTGAGCGCTGCCGGGCCCGATGGTAGTCCACCTCATAGCGGGCGCAGATTAACTCAGCCTGCGCCTCGCTGATCACCCCATCATCCACCCAGTCCCCGGCTTCCCGCGCCAGGTCATACTTCAACAACCTTATCAATCGCATACCACTTTCCTGCGGCTTTGTATCCATTACCGGTGAGCAGCACTACGCGCACCCCAAGTCCTTGGAGTATCTCTAAAGTCGCTTCCATCCACAATCTAGCCTGCCCCAGATAAGCGCATAGTCACAGGCTATCTGACACATTTAAATTGTTAATTTTTATTAAAAACACAAGAACAATAGTATTCAAGTCACAGAAGTTACAGACACAACGCGGAATACTTTTAATCCAACTAAGGAGCAATTCATGTCCCGCTATATCGAATCCGAACTCAAGCCCTTCAAAGCCAAGGCCTATCAGAACGGCGAATTTCACGACGTCAGCGACACCGATGTAAAAGGTAAGTGGGCCGTATTCTTCTTCTACCCCGCCGACTTCACCTTTGTATGCCCCACAGAGCTCGGTGACCTGGCGGACAACTACGAAGAGTTCAAAAAGTTGGGTGTAGAAATCTACTCCGTCTCCACCGATACCCACTTCACCCACAAAGCCTGGCACGACTCCTCTGACACCATCGGTAAAATCCAATACCCGATGATCGGCGACCCCACCGGCACCATTACACGTAACTTCGGCGTGATGATTGAGGAAGAAGGCATCGCCGACCGCGGTACCTTTGTGATCGACCCGGAAGGCCGCATACAGATCGTTGAGATCACCGCTGGTGGTATCGGCCGCGATGCCAGCGAATTACTGCGCAAGATCAAAGCCGCCCAGTACGTCGCTGCACACCCCGGTGAAGTCTGCCCGGCCAAGTGGAAAGAGGGTGAAGAGACCCTGGCGCCGTCACTCGACCTAGTAGGCAAAATTTAAGTTTTCCCAAGCCCTCACAGGATTGGAACCGGCATTGCCCACCTTTTGGTGGGCATTGTCATTTATAAACTTTCAATCAACCGGTCAATACAAACACAATTTGAAAAAATTAATAGAGACGCAGTCATCTATTGTGACGATCGAGCACAAGATAAGAGTCAAACTCCTCAACTAACCTTTGAAGACTTTTTCACCCTTTCGATATATCCCATCAGTAAACAAAAGAGTATCCCAGCCACAAGGAACACTGGGACTACACAAATAGCTGTTTGAATCCCATAATTCCCATCCAGCCAGCCCACCGAAGCATGCGCAAATATCAAAAATACACCTCCTGCGCCAAGAGAAAATGAAACAGTAAATGGTGGATTCTTGGAACAACGGGTTAACCACTCCATCGTATAGGGGAATAGGTAAGATAGTGTTAATCCGCATACCGGAAACCATATAGGGTTCACCCAATAACCCAGAAGAAAAACCACTGCAGTCGATAGAAAAGAGATAATCAGCCAAAAGAAGGTATTGCCCTTCAGAAGAATAAAGGTAAAAAGTATCCTGCCAATGCACAATAGGCCAAAAAAGATTGATAGCAGGATATCAGCTTCAACCGCCCATGGGCCGCCTCTTGCCTCAAGAAACAGCACCAGTCGACTTGCAAGAATATGCTCCGATCCGTTGTAGGCAGAAACAATCAGCCCACCACCTATTGCAATCCACCACTCTTTTGGTTCTTTATCACGCTTACCCTTTTCTCGATAAGCACTGGGATCAATACCTCCCTCACCCGCTTGACGCCTTGCCCTGCTATTGCGTAATCCAAAGAAAATAAATATTAAAATAGCGGTTGCAAGCCCACCAAACAGGTAGAACCCACCCTCCCAACCAAAGTGATATTTATAAAAGAGTACAGGCAATAATGGAGATAGTATTGATGCAACTCCGTAGGTGCTATGTAATCCACAATACCCTTGGCGAGTCAGGTCTTGAGGTACAAAAAGAGGAATTGCTACATTAATTAGCACCATACAACCCCCTGCACCGACCCCAAAAACAAAACTGCCCAAAATCAATACAGGAAAGGAGTGAAAATAACCAGAGATACCTGATAGGATTGAACCGATCCCCATAAAGGCGATAAACAGTCCCAAGCCAGATATGACTCTCACCCTCTTTACCCACAAAGATCCGGAGAGCGTCATCAATAAAGCTGAAAAGGTGGATAAAAAGAAAAAGGTGGAGCCCTTAGTAGGGGATACAGAAAAGAAATCTAGTATTTTTGGATAAATTGGTGCTTTATAAACTTCTATAAACCCCAGAAGAAACAGCGCTCCGTAGCAAGACAGCAACCCAAACCAATAGATATTTCGTTTCACGCAGCTTTTCTTTTAATGTGCTGGTCGCACGCTACGATCATCTTGATTGCCTGCACGGAGTCTGCTAAAGGAAGCTCTGGACACTCGATCAATCCCCTCTCCAAGCATCGCTGCACCGCCCGAGCCTCGTAGTATAGCCCCTCGGAGTTGGGATAATTAAACTCCCCCCTAATTCGTGGCAGTGGAAATTCATACAACCTGGTATTGTTATCGGCTCTTCGAGAGCCCTCCACCCTGGTTACGGAAATCCTTGTTGGGCAGTGAGCCGGTGAGTGTACTTTCACCCTACCCTCAGTGCCATAGACCTCCAACTCCTCCGCTCCCTCAACCAGATGACTCCAGGAAACAACAGCTGTAGGCCCGGAATCATAATGCGCATAGATTAATCCCGCACCATCCTCCTGAGATCCATAGTCATCAAGTACGCCAGAAAACTCTAGGTCTGATGCATTCCTTCCAAGCAACATAAGCGCGGCATGAATGGGGTAAACACCAGCATCCATGCCCGCCCCTACCCGCCATTTAGGCGATTGAAGCCCTTCATCCTTACGCAAGTCGAAACTTAAATCTGCCCGAAGCTGGCAAACCTTACCGATCTCGCCGCTACTTACGATGCTTCTACAATATTTAATAGCAGGGAAGAATCTCATCCACATTCCTTCCATACAGAACAGCTGCTTTTTATGAGCAAGTGCTTTAATCTTTAAGGCATCTTCTACTGTGAGCGCTAAAGGCTTCTCAACAAGCACCGGCTTTCCTGCCCTTAAAACCAGTTCAGCATGCTGCCGATGCAGCTCCGGGATGGTTGCAATATATACAATATCAACGTCTGGATCAGAAACAAGCTCTAGATAATTCCCATACGCCCGACTGACCCCGTGGTTACTCGCAAAATCTTTCGCCCTATCCAAATTTCTTGAAGCCACAGCGTGAATTTCAGCAGACTCCAGATAATTGATAATAATCGCAAAGTCATTTGCAATTCTTCCACAACCAATAATTCCCCAGCGAAGCGATTTTTGACTGTATTTTCCCTTGCTTCTAGCATTTGACGCTTTCGCACCAGCAGACCGATAATCTTCATCTTCATCTTCATCTTCAATAGCATCTGGGTCCAAAACCAGCTCAGGATGGATAGCGAGTCTCTTTTGCAAGCTACTCCAGGATTTCTCCAGATCTTTGTTTTTTATTTCATCTACCCAAGTGCAACGCCCTAGAGGCGCAGGTAGTGGAGCCCGTAATCTACCCGACCGATGAATAGAAATTTGTTTTAGAGCGGTTTTGTATACATCCAAGTTAAGCCCTTTTACGCTAGCTGCAAGTCCCAGCTTGACATAAATATCAAAGAGAAACTCCACCTCCACTTTGGTAATCAACTCCATTTGTTCAGCCACTAGGGATGTGAACAGGCAATCAATACCCACCGCCTCACCATGCATCAGCCGAAATGATTCATCACGCTCCAGCCACCTTGAAAGTGTGTGCCCAAAATCCATTGGCCGGGATAAATTTTCCTCGTTTAGGTCCCCCGCGATGCTATCCAGCATGGCATCAATACAAATCATAATAAGATTGTAAGAAACCTCTCCTGGCAAGCCTTTAGAGTCGAGAAACCTGCTATCCAACAAACCCTCCCCCTTCTTAGATAGCAAATTGAGAGTCTCTTTATTAAATACCACGCCCACTTTAATCATTTCGCCTATCGCACTCTTCAATACCCGTTGCGAGTTAGTGCGTAAAAAGGTTGGATCAATAATGGTATGCCGAGGACAGTGGAAAGCACCTAAACCATTCTTAATAATATGGTTCACACTCACCTTGATACCGATAGAGGAATCAATCATGCCCATCAGTGTAGTGGGAATACGTATCCATGGGGTATTACGTCGCCAGACAGCACTAACGAATCCTATAGTATCTGTTACTGCCCCACCTCCCATGGCTACGATTGGCTCTCTATAGCGGAGAGGGTTTGCTTTCCAGATCTCATCAATCACCTTGAGGAAACTGTCAATATTCTTTGACTGTTCACCGCCTTTCATCACTATTGGAATAAGGCTAACTCCAACGGACTTTTCCCACTCAATGATATCTTTTGCATAAAGATCCCAGACCCTGTCATCAACGCAACAGATAATTCTTTTCTTTGGCGGCCTTAGGATATCAATAAGAAAGTTATTACCAGGGGCAAATAGTTTTTGGTGGTACCAGATTCTCTGAGTCGTTGGCTCTTGACATACTATATCTACAACCTGAGCAACAGGATGGTAATCTTTGTTACTCTTAACCTGAGCCTGAATACTAGGCTCAATCGCCGCGGCTAGCTGAAGAACTCCACAGGCGTGTGGCAGCCTGGGGAGGCTTAAATACTTCTCGTCATCGTGATATAAAATTGACTCAATAAATAACCTCTTCAGAGCACGGTAATCCTGCTCGAATAAGTAGCAATACCACATTGCACCTTTTTCTTTCTTGGTAAGTGCCAAAGCGCGCTCTAACACATCTGGCTTGGCCTGCCTAACCAAAACAGGCTTACTTGTGAGACCTCTCCTCATCACTATACTGTTTTCTACCCCCTCACAGCGAGTGGCAAAAAAGGAAAAGGAGACTCCTAAGTTAGTTTCTATCTTAAAGGATAGTTTCTTAAAGTCCTCAATATCACCAAAACGCTTTTTTATGGTTTTCTCAGGGTTAACCACCACGTCAGTAATATTATGGGAAGCCAATTTCCACTTTGCGACACAGAGTTCAAGCTCATGACAGCACTGATTCAGCAGCATTCCTTCAGAATTTTGCCTAAACACACTTTCTAGAGAATCTTCAGGATGGGGGTTGTGATGTATAAAACCAACGCTTCTGGAGTGCAACGCCCACTCATGGTCGATTTTCTCAGCTTCTTTTACATAACTTGCAATATGTTTTTGATAACCTACGACAACCTTCACATTTTTTTCTTCGGCAATCCTTTCCATGGCTTGTAATTTTTCCAGAGAATCTGCTCCTGGCTTTTCCAAGTAAATATTCCTAAAGCCTCTGGCAACTACCGACTTAAACACATCCGTGGCAGATGGAGTTCTAACCGAGATGATGACCAAATGCTTGGAGAACATATCTGGCCTGGGCAACTGAGCTACAGAGGTATAAATTTTGAAGCCGCCGAACTGCTCCTCAAGTCTTGCCATCTCTCTTTTATATGCCAGTCCTTTCTCGCTCGAAGCAACAGCCTCAGAAAGCCAATATTCCTCAATAACCGCGTCCACGACTACATTTGGCATACTCATTAGCTGAGACAAATGCAGCCAACCAATTGACTCCCCAGGCAGGCCAACACCGATTACTGTGACATGCAAAACGTTTTCATTCATACCGGCAACTTTCAACCTCACACCAACGCGAAGCTAAGCTGAAACCCCAAGCACCAATTCACTCTCATACCCCATTGCTAATGTCCTCGTATCTAGTCCTCAACTCTTTTTCAGCTCTTCATCATTCAGCCCAGAGGCCGACCTCTTAGCTGGTAACTTCCTGATTAAGGAATGCTGAGCAGCACTCAATACCGCTGCTTCTAGCGGTGCTGAATACCTATCAACACCCTGCAGTAGTATCCCCCATCCACGGCAATCAAGTTGAAGCCAAAGATAGCTATTAACTATCAAAAGCATTTAAATTAATAATTTTTATTAACTTATCTTGATCGATAGTATTAACCCCGTACCCAAACAACGACCGGCAAGACAGCCATGAATAAGGAGCTATCCATGTCACGTTACATCGAATCCCAACTGAAACCCTTTAACGCCAAGGCTTACCAAAACGGCGACTTTTTCGATATCAGCGACGCTGACGTAAAGGGCAAGTGGGCGGTGTTCTTCTTCTATCCCGCCGACTTCACCTTTGTGTGCCCCACCGAGCTGGGCGACCTGGCGGACAACTACGAAGAGTTCAAGAAACTGGGCGTGGAGATTTACTCCGTATCCACGGACACCCACTTCACCCACAAAGCCTGGCACGACTCTTCAGACACCATCGGCAAGATCCAGTACCCGATGATCGGCGATCCCACAGGCACCATCACCCGCAACTTCGGCGTGATGATCGAGGAAGAAGGCATTGCCGACCGCGGCACCTTTGTGATCGACCCGGAAGGTCGCATCCAGATCGTTGAGATCACCGCCGGTGGCATCGGCCGCGATGCCAGCGAGCTACTGCGCAAGATCAAAGCCGCTCAGTACGTCGCCGCACACCCCGGTGAAGTCTGCCCGGCGAAGTGGAAGGAAGGGGAAGAAACCCTAGCGCCCTCCCTCGATCTCGTCGGCAAAATTTAAACCCGAGCACTCTGACCCGGCTCACCAAAAAGGTGGGCCATACCCAAATTTTGAAATTGTTAGGAAAGGACACACCGATGTTGGATGCAAACCTGAAGAAGCAACTGGACACTTACCTGCAGAATATCGTCAAGCCGATCGAGATTCGTGTGTCCACTGATGACAGCCAGAAATCCAAAGAGCTGGAATCGCTGGTCGATGAAATTTCCGCGCTCTCTGGAAAAATCAGCGCACGCCAAGGTCAGGCCAAGCGTACCCCGAATATGGCCATCGCTCCAGCGGGTGAAGAACCCCGTGTAAGCTTTGCCGGAATCCCACTGGGCCATGAATTCACCTCTCTAGTGTTGGCGTTACTGCAAGCGGGCGGCCATCCCTCCAAAGCGAACCCAGAACTACTTGAGCAGGTGCGCAATCTAAAAGGCGAATTTCACTTTGAAACTTACATATCGCTTTCCTGCCAGAACTGCCCGGATGTGGTTCAAGCACTGAACCTGATGGCCACCCTAAACCCGAACATCACCCACGAGATGATCGATGGCAGCTTGTTCCAGGATGAGGTTGAGCAGCGCAATGTGATGGCGGTACCAGCGGTCTACCTGAACGGCGAACATTTCGGCCAGGGGAGAATGTCTCTGGAAGAAATCGTCAGTAAACTGGATAGCGGCGCCGCAGAACGCAAAACTGAAGAACTCAGTGAAAAAGCCCCTTACGACTTACTGGTAGTGGGTGGTGGACCCGCCGGTGCTGCAGCAGCCATTTATGCCGCACGCAAGGGCATTCGCACAGGCCTGGTGGCTGAGCGCTTTGGCGGACAGGTGATGGATACCGTGGGTATCGAAAACTTTATCTCAGTCCCTTACACCGAAGGTCCGAAGCTTTCTGCCAGTCTGGAGCAACACGTTAAAGAGTACGGTGTAGATATTATTACCGATCAACGTGCAGCCAATTTACAGCGCAACGAGCTGGTGGATATAGAGCTGCAAAGCGGCG
Source organism: Microbulbifer sp. THAF38 (assembly GCF_009363535.1). Lineage (NCBI taxonomy): Bacteria > Pseudomonadati > Pseudomonadota > Gammaproteobacteria > Cellvibrionales > Microbulbiferaceae > Microbulbifer > Microbulbifer sp. THAF38. The sequence continues at coordinate 1,783,915 of NZ_CP045369.1, read as the reverse complement.
CTACCCTATCCAGTCGCTCAGTCATACTGGCCACCGGAGCCCGCTGGAGAGAACTCGGCGTGCCAGGTGAAGCAGAATACCGCACTAAAGGCGTAGCCTACTGCCCCCACTGCGACGGCCCCTTCTTTAAAGGCAGGCGTGTAGCGGTTATTGGCGGTGGCAACTCCGGTATTGAGGCGGCCATCGACCTGGCCGGTATTGTCGAGCATGTCACCGTATTGGAATTTGCCGACAAGCTACGAGCAGATGACGTTTTAGTACGCAAAGCTCAGCAGATGGATAACATTGACATTATCGTCAACGCCCAAACCACTGAAGTCCTAGGCGATGGTAACAAGGTAAATGGGCTCGCCTACACCGATCGTGAATCTGGAGAAAACAAAAAACTCGATCTGGCAGGAATCTTTGTGCAAATTGGGTTGGTACCCAATACAGAGTTCCTCAAGGAAACCGATGTAGAAATGAATCGCATGGGAGAGATCATCATCAACGAGCGTGGCGCAACTTCTGTACCCGGCGTCTACGCTGCCGGCGATGCCACCACTGTGCCTTACAAGCAAATTGTGATTTCCATGGGAGCCGGTGCCACAGCAGCATTGGGCGCATTTGATTACCTGATCCGCTCCTCAGTGGAATAAATATCGATACTTCACAAGGCCGGCCTAAGACCGGCCTTTTTTACTTCTGAACTGCACGAAATATTCCGCCATCCCAGCCCATCATAAGAATTTGCAGTCAAGGTCAATGGGACTCTCCAGCCCTCTTTCTGCCTCATAACCTCTCCTTTTCCCCACCGACACTTCCTGTTCACACTGAACCTGATAGCCTTAAATAGTATCGCCGTAAATAACCTTTCAATTCCTCAATGAATAGCAACAAATCACGACAATATAAAACAGCCACTATAAATAAGCCCTAGCATTAACCGAGAATGCTATCGAAGCCCATACTTCACTATCGAGACCGGAAAAATAATCTATTTTAAGTTCAGTGCTTGTAGGCCATAAAGCGACTAAGGGCCCAGAGAGAAGACAAATAAGATAACGGTGAATTTAGCGTATTATGAACTACGAAGCCCAATACCATAGAAAATTGACCACAGCCGATAACGCCATATCCACAATACCTAGTGAAAGTATCATTTCAATGGGGATGCGTGTAGCCACGCCACCGGCATTACTAAGAGCTTTAGAAAAGCGCGTTCGGGCAGACGACATAAAGAAGCTCAAGGTGTACTACATGCGCTGCGGTGGCATCGCAATGAAAACCATTTTTCAGGAAGATTTACTAGACCGCGTTAGGCCTTTTTCGTCCATGCTCACTAAAGACGAGGTCAAGCTCGCCAAGAAAGGTTTCGCCAAGGGTAAAAAATACATTAACTATGTGCCCATCTCCTTCAGTCGCTACCCTGAGATCATTAAAAAGCAAGTTAATTTGGATGCCTTTCTCGTTACCGTATCCCCAATGGATAAATATGGATACTTCAACTTTGGCACTAGCGGAGATTATGCCATTGAGTTATCCAGGCACGCGGAGCGATTGATTGTTGAAGTCAATAAAAATATGCCGAGAACTTCTGGGCAAACATTACTTCATATTAACGAAGTGGATGCAATCATAGAAAACGACACCCCATTAATCGAAGAGCCACAAAGAGAAACCTCTGAACTGGATAAAAAGATCAGCGATTATATTGCGCCACTAATACCTGATGGCGCCACCATTCAAATGGGGATTGGTGGTGTTCCCAATGCTGTATGTGAGGATTTGGTTGGTAAGAAAAATCTTGGGATACATACCGAGGTTATCACCTCGGGTATGATAAACCTGATCAAATCTGGCGCTGTTAATAATTCACGAAAAACGCTTAATACCCACCTCAATGTTTTCACTTTTGCAATAGGTGACAGGGCACTGTATGACTTTATTGATGGGAATCCTTCAATGGCCTGCCTCCCGGTCTCTTACGTCAATGAACCACAGACTATTGCCCAGATTGACAACATGATATCAGTTAACTCCTTTATAGAGATCGATTTCAATGGTCAGGTGAATGCAGAATTCACTGACCATCAGTTCTCAGGCGTGGGTGGACAACTGGATTTCATTAGAGGTGTCTATTACTCGAAAAACGGTAAGACCATATTGGCAAGCAGTTCTACAGCACAGGGCGGAAAAATTTCTCGAGTGGTACCGCGATTAAATACCATCACAACAGATTCCAGGCTTGATGTTGATTACGTAGTTACTGAATACGGCTGCTGCCAGCTGATGGGGAAATCAACCACCGAACGTACCCATGCCCTAATTAATATTGCACACCCAGACTTTAGGGAAAGCCTGATAAAAGAAGCTAAAGAGCACAATTTCATCTAACCGACCTTATGATCAACCTACACATTCATCCTGCACTGCTTTTTACACCAGGTAATAAACCCAGTCTTTTTCAGAAAGCAAGGGAGGTAGAAGCCAGTGCAATTATTATTGATCTCGAAGATAGTGTACCCAAAAGTGAAAAGCAATTAGCCCGGGACAATGCTGTTCACTATCTTTCAAAGAAAGACAGCAACACTACTGCCAATATTATTCGAATCAATCACCTAACAAGCAATGAAGGGCTAAAAGACATACTGGCTATTACTACAGTCAAATTACAGATCGATGCTGTACTTTACCCCAAGACAGAGTCCCCTAATGATATTCAGCAGCTTAATGAACTTCTCTCTCAAACTTATGAGGACTTAGCAATAATTGCCTTAATCGAAACAGCTAATGGGACAATTAACATCCACAATATTGTTAAAAACAGCCCACAGAAACTGCAGGCCTTGATGTTTGGTGCAGCAGACTATGCCAACGAACTGAACTGTGACAACTCCATTAACGCCCTAAGCTCTGCTCGCAGCAAAATCGTAGAAGCATCAGCGACAAAGAATCTGGCCTGCTATGACTCACCTTACTTTGATTTCAATAATGAAGATGGGCTACTGAAAGAGCTGAATACCGTTAAGGCAATGGGATTCAATGGCAAAGCCGCTATCCACCCCAAACAAATCTCAGCAATCAAGTCTTCTTTCAAGCCTACTCAAGAGGAGTATGAAAAAGCAGAAAAAATAGTAGAGATTTATAACAACTCAAAGGGCAAGGCTTGTCAATACCAAGGTGAGATGATTGATGTACCTGTCTATTCCAAAGCAAAGCAAATCATCACTATCTTCAACAAACTAAACTAAAGAAGCAAGGGAAATGGTAGTTATGCAATTCCAACCCTATAAAAAAATCAGCGATAACCGCTATCGGGAAGACTTTGGATTTTACTTCGAAGACTTCACAGAGGGTATGATCATTGAGCATCGTCCTGGTAGAACATTGACTCGAACAGACAATACCTGGATGACGTTACTTACAATGAATACGGCACAATTGCATTTTGATGCACACTATGCACAAAACACTGAATGGAAGTTACCGCTAGTAGATAGCACTTTAACCCTGGCGATTGTAACTGGAATGACCGTAAACACGATCAGTAAGAAAGTAGTAGCTAATTTAGAGTGGGATAAGGTAAAGCTACTAAAACCTGTTTTTGAGGGGGACACCATCTACGCTGAGAGTGAAATCCAATCTAAACGGGAAACGCATTCCCGCCCTACTCAGGGAATAGTGACGGTTGAAACTCGTGGCTTCAATCAAGATGGTGAACTATTTATGAGTTTTCTGAGAACAGTATTGGTGTACAAGAAAGGCCACTCACCATCTTACGGCATTTAGGGGGCCTCTTAATAACGCCGTAACTTCTATTACTTTCAGAGTGGCTCACAATCAAGGCAAAGCTTTGTAGGAATATCTAGACCTTTCCATAAATCGAAACGCAGGATACAAATCGCTCTAAAACTCTGTAGTGCGAACCTTGCAGGCGGCATGTGCTGTGTGCTTAACGGCTATCTACACCGAAGCCCCTCCAGCCTATCGAACAAAAAACCAGAAACAAGTGCCACTCAACGAAGCCCTAGCCTAGCCTACAAAGAAGTGACAGGTATGCCTCAAAACTAATGGTACTATAGAACCATCTTGTGCATGCACAGGCTCTAGCCACTCATCATCTTTCTTTACCGCTCATCAATCATAAAAACCATTCCCACTAAACTTGCTACATAAAGCCAAAAGCTCATTAGAATGCCAAGCATTCATCGAATACACACAGGGATATCACACATGCAAGCGAGCAAAACTACCTTTGCAAAAGCCAAGTGGCAATTAAAAACCTTAATCCTCGCAACAGGCTTGATCTCAGCCAATGCAATGGCTGGTGGCATCGAAGGAAGCTGGAGGTCAGTTGCACAAATAAATGGTGAGAGAAATGTGCCAATAGTCATTCATCTTGACGAAGTTAATGGCGAGTGGACCGGCACTTTGGACAGTCCCTCTCTGCGGAAGGAAGGGCTAGAAGTCTCCATGCTGGAAATCCAAGACAATAGTATCACTTTCGAAGTGGAAGACTTACAGATTAGCTACAAAGGCGCTTATAGTGAAGCAACTGACCTGATGTTCGGCGCTGTTCATCAGAATGTTGCATCACCGATGAATTTTAGCAGGACCTCTGAGAGTGCAAGAAACAGGCCGAACAATCGCCCCCAGACACCACAAGGTCCATTTCCGTATACGATTGAGGAGGTGAGCTTTAAGAATGCTGCGACGAACAATATCATTTCAGGAACGCTGACTAAACCAAAGTCAAATATCAAGGCAACCGCTGTTCTTATCAGTGGCTCAGGGCCTCAGGACCGTGATGAAACCCTGTTTGGCCATAAGCCATTCGCAATAATCGCCGATCACCTGACACGACAAGGATATGCAATATTTCGCTATGACGACCGCGGCATTGGTGGCTCCAGTGGTGACTTCAGTGCAGCAACCAGCGAAGACTTTGCCAATGACACCAGTGCGGCTGTAGATTTTTTAAACAGTCGTAAAGATTTACCCAAAGGTAAAGTTGGATTAATTGGACACAGCGAAGGTGGTATGATAGCACCCATGGTTGCTAGCAGCCGAGATGATATCGCTTTTTCAATCCTGCTTGCAGGCCCAGGGGTTAAAATACCAGAATTGATTATTGATCAATGGAACCGGGATCGTAGATTTAAAGGCGTTCCAGAAGAAAAGCTGCAAAAACTCAGCCATTTAGATAAGAAAATTTTTGATAAACTTGGCATGCTTGGGCTGAAAGAGAGTATCAATGGTGAGATTGAGGAACTGCTTTACGAAAGTGTCAAGCTCGAAGGCGTTAAGGCAGAAGAACTGGATGTACAAGTTGAACAACTAAAGAACCAATACTCTACACCTTGGTTCCGTTATTTTCTTAAGTTCAACCCTGAGCCTTATTTAGAAAAAACAAAATCACCATTATTAGCTCTTATTGGATCGTTAGACTTTCAAGTTGATGCAAAAATGAACCTGAACAATATACAGTCAGTATTGAGTAATGCTGGGCACAAGGACTTTAAAACGATTGAACTTGAAAAAATGAATCATCTTTTTCAAACTGCAGGCAACGGCTCATTTTCTGAATATGCTGAAATTGAAGAAAGCTTCTCTCCAAGAGCCCTTAACATAATGTCATTATGGCTAAATGAACGCTTCTAGTCATAATAAGAAATATCAATCTATGGCTCCTATCTTGGAGCCATTTTTATTAACATATACACTCAATGAATTTTCTAAAATCACCTACTCCATCTGTAAAATTTCTATCCTACCACTTTGGTGGCTGGGCAATATTCTCACTAGTAAATACCTTCTCACTGGGACTACTGACCCAGGATCACATCGACAAGATCGCAATACACGTTGCAACCGTAGTATTAACCGTAGGGTTCTCCACTCTTATTATCCGAGAAATCACATACCGCTTTAATCTTTTTGATAAAAGTTGGTATCAACAATGGGCTTATTTTCTCTCAGCCTCAATCATACTAGGATTTATCTGCGCCTGTATCGCAGTGAGTATCATCTATGCGTACTATAACTCTGAGGGATATACGGTTGTTCACACTTTCTGGGAAGCGGTGTTCGATAGCTGGCTTATCCTTATCCTACTCATGCTAACTTGGTCTCTAATTTACCTTACTGCAGTAAACCAAGATCGCTTGCGAAGGGCGGAGCAAGATGCAACACAACTCAAGCTGCAACTCAATGAAGCTAAAATGAGCGCGCTAATGGGGCAGCTAAACCCTCACTTTCTTTTTAATGGATTAAATAACATTCGCGCCTTGATACTTGAAGATACCAATAAGTCTAGAGAAATGTTAACCAATCTCTCTGATCTGCTACGTTATACCTTAATTGCCCACAAGCATAAGACTGTACCGTTAAGAGATGAACTAGAGATCGTTTGCCAGTATATCGAACTTCTAAAAATTCAATATGAAGATCGACTAGCTTTCAAAATCGAGGTAGAGGATCACTTAATGGGAGAGAGAATACCACCACTGCTAATCCAGCTACTTGCAGAAAATGCCGTACGTCATGGTATAGAAAAGTGCAAACAAGGAGGTGAACTAATGATTAAAGTAACAAAAGAAGAAAACCATATAGTAATCATTGTCAAAAATCCAGGCACCCTCAACACAACATCAACTACAGAGAGCAACAATACTGGCCTAGGATTAAGCAACATCCAAAAAAGATTAACCATTCAATATGGCAGTAGGACACGTTTTAATATTAAACAGCAGGGCTCCCAAGTGGTTGCCCAGTGCCATATTCCCTCCTCCTTACAATTAGTGGTATAAGAAGTGAAAGCCATTATCGTTGAAGACTCACGACTCGCACGTAATGAATTGAGAGAACTGCTCAAACCTCATAAGCATATAAACTTGATTGCAGAGGCGCAAAACTGTGAAGAAGCGATCTCTCTTATATCAGAAGAACAGCCGGACTTAGTTTTCTTAGATATCAACCTTCCTGATGGCAATGGATTTGACATACTAGAGAAACTGGACCTTACACCTCAAATTATTTTCACAACAGCTTACGATGAGTATGCCATCCAAGCTTTCGAAGTGAATGCTCTGGATTATTTACTCAAGCCAATCAACCCTCAAAAACTAAAGCGGGCCCTAGACAAGACATTACGTGAGACACCCCCTACCCCCTCCAGCGACTCAATAAGTTACTTAGACAGCAACAATAAAATATTCATTAAAGATGGAGAGCGTTGCTGGCTAATCGAAATCGGAAAAATTCGCTACTTTGAAAACTGCGGTAATCATGCGCAAGTCTTTTTCGATGATAGCAAACCATTTATCTATAAATCTTTAGCCAAAATTGAACAAAGATTGAACCCTGAAATTTTCTTTCGCGTTAATCGACAGCAGATTATCAATTTAAATTTTATTAAGGATATAGAATCGTGGATTAACAGTGGTTTACTAATAACCATGACTGACGGGAAAGAAATAGAGGTTGCCAGACGACCAGCCACCCGCCTACGAGAGATGCTGAGTCTCTAGCCCACTTAGATAAACAGCTGTATCAAGCTTTTTATGCCTACGCTGGATATCCAATAGTCAGTCAATAGATTAATGTAAGAGCTGCCAATAAGGAGGGAACTAAGGCCATCGTTTCCTCCTACAAGCTTCCAATCCGGAACTTGATAACCTGATGAATCGTGAAGGGCTATTTAACCCAGCAGCTGGGCAGGTAAGGAGGAAGCGGTTGCCAAAATCCACCTGCAGACATGACTATTCCTTCGAATAGCGTTCATACTTTGCACTCCTTATAGCTCTCTAATGAACTCCTTTTTCATCAAAACTAACGGTGACCTCAGGTACCTTTGCAAATAGGACAACTACATGACTAAACGATATCTTTCTTTGGTAATAACGGCATGTATCTTCTTGTGTGCGAGTTTAACTAGTGTTTTTGCTTATTCCAATGACCTAGAGGCAAATAAAAAACTCGCTATGCAAGCTATTGATTGGTGGCTTAGTGGGACTGATATTGATCCAGCCACTATTTTTGCTCCAAACTATGTGAATCATCTGGATTCTGCAACCAACTATACCGCTGGCCCTCAAAAACGAAATTTACAAGAAGTAAAGGCTGAGGTAGATAAATTTCATGACGCCTTCAAAGACGTAAAAATTCTTAAAAAAATGCAGGTCGCTGAAGGGAATTTAGTGGCCACCCATGTGGTTATCAGGGCAAATCATGTCGGCTCTTTTATGGGTGAACCCCCAACAAAGAAGACCGTCACCTATGATGGCGTTGAGTTTGTCAGGATTGAAGATGGAAAGATCACCGAAACCTGGGTTACCTGGGATAAATACGGCTTCCTGAAACAAATGGGGGCTATAAAATAATGACATTCAGTTTCGACAATCGGCTGTATAGAGAATATCTATCCAGCTGCCCCATACCAACATTCTATTTAAGCCGCCTCATACTTCCAGCCATAGATAACAGTTATTGAAAAAATTATAAATGGTCCCTGAGAATATCTGCATCGAATTTGACGAAGTCTAAGTTCCTACGTGATCGTCAACGATAGCGCTTCTCATTGACTAATCTGTATTTATTCATATTAGAAATATCGCCTTTTCCTGAAAAACCATCAGTACAGTAAATAACGTGAGCATAAAATTTTCCTGTGATTTTTTGACATTGGACACTTGAACAAAAATAGCTTTTATAACGTCTTCCAAGTGTAGGTGCTGCGTCAATTTGATCTGAGTGCCTTATTTTCCCAGTACCCGCCCACGATTTCTACCCTCCTCACCTCTTAAAAATGTCCGAAGTGTTGGTAACGGTATAAATCACAAATACAACCATCCAAAGTGGCAAATTTCATCTCTAAAAATGGAAACTTATTTCTTTTGAAATCGCTCCAAAATATCCCTAATCAAGCTATCGACTACAAACATAAATTTAGAGATATGGTAAGAAATCAACCTAAGCTTTGTAAGCTTGTACTTTCAGCATGAAAAATTAACTTTTAGCTTTTATTAAAAAAGTGACTTTCAAGTGGTAAAACGTTAATCTTGGCTCAGGAATCATCCAAATTTAGCACGATAGTTTCAATTGGGAATTTTCTCGTTGATTCCAGGAGTTTTATAACAGGGAAGTAAGCATGAAAGATCGTATTCTAAAGTTAATGCTCTGTGTCGCAATCGCCTCATCACTTTATGGCTGTAGTGGCGGCTCAGGGGGTAGTGACTCAACAAACAGCGATTCCGAAAGTAACTATGGAAATAGTTCTGGAGATAACTCTGGGAATGGCACAGGAACTAATTCTGGTAATGGTTCTGAGGGCGTTGATACTACACCTCCAACAACGGAGGAGCCTGGCAGTGATACCCCACCACTTTCAGTAAGCCTCAAGCCAGCTAGCGGCAGCATCATTGGGCCGAATGAGGATATTCAGCTGAACTTCAGTACTTCCATTCAACTTGATGATGTTACGTTATCTGGAACTATGGGTGAAGACGGAGTGATTACTCAGCTTGATGAAGATACACTGATAGCAAACCCAAAAGCGGGGTGGGTAAACTTATCAGAATATACCTTAGTCATTAATGCAGAAATTGATGCCGATAACATCATGGAAGAGGTTGTTGCCTCCTATCAGATAGATACGCAGCCTCCCTCTGTTGTCAATTTTACTCCAGGGACGGTTCGCTTAGAGAATAACGACATAATCAAGATTCTCTTCTCAGAGTCTATGGATGTCGAAAGTCTTCAATTGACTGGTAGCCTTACTGAAGATGGCTATACAATTGCTTGGTCTGAAACCAATGTTAGGAATGATACCTTATCCATTAAACCCGATACCAACTGGGAGTCTGGCCAAGACCGCGACATTAGCATTGATGTTAATGACCAAGCAGGCAACAAAATACCGCAATATAGCAGTACTTTTACGACTCCTTTATATTTTGAGAATTTTGACTCCGCAAAAGTTGTTATTGGTCAAGATAACTTTTCTAGCAACGATGTAGGAATAAGCGCGAAAAGCTTTTCATTCCAACCCAGTGGCGATGTAAGTGTTGACAATGAAGGAAAACTATATATTTCAGATACTTCCTCTAATAGAGTGTTAGTCTTTAACTCTATCCCCACCATTAATGGCGCTCCTGCAGATATGGCGGTAGGTAAGGATGGACTGGATACTCTCACCCTATCTGACAAACGACAGGAATTATTTGGCCCATCAGATGTAAGTTTTGATGGTAATAACCTTCTGATTTCACAATATAAAGAAAGACTTATCTCTATTTATGACAAAATAACGATTGGGATGGGAGCGATACCTTCTCTAACATTAATAATTGGTGAAGATGATATTTCCCCTTGTGTGAGCCTGGCACTCTGGATTAGTTGGGGAGCCTCTATTGCGGATAAAAAAATTCTAGTCACCGATGCAGGAAACGATAGGGTTTTGATTTGGAACACGCAACCAGATAATAACAACACGCCTCCAGATCTAGTGCTCGGCCAGACATCGTTAGTAGATTGCGTCCTGGATGGACCTTCTGCAAATACTTTCAATTCACCTACAGATGTATGGAGTGACGGAAAAAAACTAGCAATTATAGACAGCGGAAACAATCGCATTCTTCTGTGGAACAATTTCCCCAGCAAAAATTTTGAGCCTGCAGATGTAGTTCTAGGACAACCGGACTTCACAAGCAGAAATAAGGAGTCAACTAACAAAGAAGGTATAGAATGGCCCGTCAACGAGTACACTTTTAACGAACCATCAACTGGCATTTGGTCAAATGGAATTCAACTCTTTGTTGCTGACAGCAAAAATAATAGAATTTTGATTTGGGACACGTGGCCAACCACAAATTTTGAACCTGCAGACAGAGTTCTAGGTCAGAATGGATTTACTAATTTTACCGCAAATGACGCAAATCAAAACGGTATTGGGTATCCGGATGAAGCTGAATCGCCGACAGCATCTACTCTGAATGAGCCCACAGGAATTTTTGGTTATAAAAATAACTTATTTATTACTGACTCCGGGAACCATCGAATCTTAATTTTTAAATCTCGCTAATACTCACATTAAGCTGCAGGGCGACTCATTCTCTGGATAAGAGTTTGGAGCCCTGCTTATTGCCCACCTTTTAAGTGATCCATGCTTAGGGCTGTTAACACTAATTAGGCTGTCCGGCGCCGATAGGCGCGAAGTTGATGGCCTTGTTAGGCATTTGGAAGCGAATATACCGCGAAGATTCGACACGGTCCTGATTCGCAGCCATCAAAGGCTTTGTTTTCTAAATACAATCTCGCTTCCTCAAAACTGGGCAAGAGACAGTGCTGATTTACATTTAGCTCTTGCGCCATATGGTTACAGGATAAGTATGAACACTCAGGTGCATTTTCATTGTAGAGGGATACTATATCAAAACCCTCTAGCTCTTTCTCGTTTGGAATAGTGACGTTAGTTTCGAATGATTTCTCCGGCTGAAATTCTTCCCATTCTGGTTCATCTTCATAACATTGATATTCATAGACTTCGTAATAGAACATCTTTGTTCCGGACATATCAACATCATGCTCTTTAGCTAGAGCGTAGATATCTTCAGGGGAATTAAATAGCCAGTACCCATTGTGCTTCCAATATTCGATATAATCAGCGAAATCTTTTGACGTACAGTTACTAAGAGAATAAATATCTTCCACCTGATCGGTTTTAAGCCAATCCGGTTTTAATTCAATCCTCTTTGCCATGTACCCAACTGGAATCATATGTAGTGCCTAACGTTGCCAGCAAGGGCAGCCGAAGCGAAGCGTAGGTTGTCCAGCCCAGCCTCCGGCTGGGCGAGCTTGCCTGGCCTAGTTATAGCTGGCGCGCACTGAACGACCTACTTGTTCTTTGCCAGCCAACGCTGGCTGGCCACTGCCCGATAAATTTACTGGGAAAAATACCATACTTTCCCCACCAGTTAACTAACTGACTGGCACTCCACAATGCTGCAGCTACCTTGCAGAACTTGTTGGCTTTAAACGAAGGCACTTGAACGGAACTGCGGTGCCAATTTGTAGGAAAAAACTCTGGAGAAATGTGCTCAGGAAGAGATTGGTGCTTGCAGCAACTTCAAACCACCTAAAAATTGACCGCCACAATAACGCCTATGGCAACGGCAGCCAGCGCGAAGGGCATTTTGTGTTAATGTTTGATCGCCAGCGAGTAACACAAAAGGTGCGTAGCGTTGGCTGTCGCTCTGCCGCTGATTGTTAGCTTTTCCGAGCACTTAACCACGCAGCACCCACTATTGAAAGTAAAAGCCATCCGGTCACTACGATATTAAAATTACGCTGCTGATCTGCCTCAGAATCGTAGAGCCTGAGATCTGCCAAGCTCAGTGCCCACCCAGCTAAATATACTAAGCAGAAATAGGCAATGCTGATGCAAACGAACGCTACAATAAACCAAAGTATTTTTTTCATCATGTTACTGGAAAGAACCTTATTTTCTTGGATTTTCCCAAGTCAGACCAAATGCTGGGAATAACTATATTGAACCGAGTGCGAAAATATGAACCGATTCCGGTCATTGCTCTACCATTCCAGAGGTCGATATGGTCTCCTCCGCTACCGTCTCCTCGGAGATAATAATCTTCGAAGCATATGATTCCCTTTCTAGACTCAACTTTTTCCCGCCAGCTTTCACCAGTTATGTTTTCAGTGACGAGCATATTTGGAATTTTTGAATTTTGAATCCAATCAGCAAGTTCCGCTGCAGCAAGAATATGCTCTTCCCCAGGATGAACCCAGCACTTCCTTCCCTTTGGGAAAGTGTTGAATTTAATACCGGATTTTTTCATTGCATGACTTAGTCGAATGGCGCACTGGTTTCCAAATAGCTTTTCACCATCCCGGTTCTTTGCATCACATGGGTCATCATCTGGGTAGTTTTCCCACAAACTCTCAAACCGTACCATTTAATTTCCTTATTGATTAGTTATTTCCGATTAAAGCTAACGCCCCGCTAAAGGGCCGTAGTGGAGGCGAACTTTTTGGGGTGGCGTAGCGTAACCCCCAAAACGAGCGCCGAAACGGAGGTCCAAGCCGCAACGCGGCTGAACTTTGAGCGGTTTGTTATGTGCTCGTTAATAATCATTTATTGTGCCCGCTACCAACATCACAAATGATCTTAACACACTATAAGCTTTTCTACTTCATCAGCTTCTACACATAAGAGTTCCGCGACATCTTTTACAATCTCCGGAATTAACAAAGCCAAAGGAGGATATTCTTTGAGAATATTGACAAGATTAACTTCGCCTTCCTCACGTATTTCGGACCAGAACCACCTAAAGAGATAATTTCTCTGCTCAAATTCTGATAAGTCTGCCCATTTAAATCCACTCATCTTTTTGCCGTACTCACATAATCGGGATAGGGAGGCACCTCACGATACCTCTCCTCCCACACCACCAGGCATACGGATCACGTACCATGGCGGTTCAACTCTTTTCCCCTTTCTATCTGCCAATGCCGGCAGCCCCAAGTTCCTAAAGTATCTATTTGGTAATGCTCTGCAAAGGGCCGGACTTTTGCTTAGCCTCCATGGTCCATGCGCTGATTTAGCTGTATTCCACTCTAGAAAGCGATCAACTCCCAGCCTTCTTAATCTGCGGTAACCACTACGCCCCCACTGCTTCCATAGATAACATCGCAATTTCCGTCTTATCCACTTGTCTAGATCCTTCTGAGGGCTCAGTACTTCACTGATATCAAAGTACGCTTTCCAACCAAGCAGGGACTTCTTTAACTCTTTTATGATCTGAGTAAACTTGCGGCCTCGTGTTCGACGGGTGATCCCTCTGACCTTTGTTTTCAATTTATTGATCGATGATTCCGATACCTTTATCCGGGCATCTTTCTTCAACAATCTAAACCCTAGAAAACTCCGCCTCCAGAAGTGATCCTCTGCACTCTTCTCAGTATTTACTGTGAGCTTCAGCTTACATTTGATGAAGTGCGTAAGGCTTGATTTTATCCGCTCTGCAGACCGACGACTTCCCACCAGTATTTGAAAATCATCGGCATATCGTACAAAACTGAGTTGGCGCTTGTGCAATTCCCAATCCAGTTCATTAAGTACAATATTAGCTAGTAGTGGAGATAATGGCCCACCTTGCGGTACGCCTTTTGTTGTAGCTATAAACTTGCCATCCACAACCGTCGGTGCTTTTAGATATCGGTTTATTAACCCCAGCACATCAGCCGGCATCCCGCTTTTCTTCAGTGTTGACATGAGTTTGTCATGATTCACCTCATCAAAGAAAGATTTCAAGTCCATATCGATCGTCCAGCGCTTTCCTTGCCGGACAAAGTATTGGACTTGTTTAATCGCCTGATGCGTTGATCGATTTGGTCTAAAACCAAAGCTAAAAGCATGAAACTTCGGCTCCCATTGTTCACTGAGAATCTGTGCGATAGCTTGTTGGATTAACCTATCTTGCACCGTTGGGATACCCAGTGGGCGCAGACCACCATTGCCTTTTGGTATAAAGACACGTTTCGCCGGTTGAGGACGATAGCTACTATTTAGCACCTTTTGTCGAGTAGCAATCCAAGTCTGCTTAAGGTATTCCGGTAACTGTTTTACCGTCATGCCATCCAGACCAGGAGCACCCTGATTACGAGAAACTTGTTGTAATGCTCGAAACAGATTATTCCTATCTAGAGTTCGTCGCATTAAAAGAGATGGAAAATTGGACAAGGTACGATTAAGTTTCCAGTTTGATGTTCATCCAGAAAAAAAATTCTTTTTCCCTGGCAACTAAGTTACTTGTCAGATGCATTCATCAAGCTCTGTGTTAATAATACTGTCCAGAATTGTTCAGGCCTTCAGTAGCACGAAACCTACCTACTATGCCTTCTGCTGACTTCTATAGGCCGATCAAAACTGATTTCTCAGTTTTCAGTTATTCCATTAACAACCTATAGACCTCCCAGGGTAAGACATTTAACTTTCTTCACGTAGATGCTGGATTTATAAAACGCAGGCCAGTTGTGGATGGAGAGCTTTATGGTCACGTGCCCACTGGCTCCGCCTACGTCACACCTCATATCCAGTTCTTGTTCATCATCCCGTGAATTTGCGTTGGGCTTCCTCCAGCCAATACCTCACGATATTAACCTTGCCCTTTCGCTAACCTTCGGCTCCACGAATACCTGATAAGAGGACTTTCACCTCTCTAGTTAAATGCCATGCCTGGCACACACACACCCTATATAAACTACGCGAAGCGTCAGGCAACCGCAGGGCGCGAATTTAATATCGTTGTTATGTGTTTGCTAAACCTTAAAATCTAAGTGTAGCTCTACACTTACCGAAGTGAACTAAACTTATTTGCCCGTTAAGATGGTAATTTTTTCGAATGGCCACCTAACTTACGCACCCAATCTATTACATTTTTATTTCCTATTGATTCAGCAATATTTATGGGGGTTTCACCTTTTTCGTTTGGAATTTGAATGGACCCATGATCGACATTTTGAGTCACGTGAAATATGACGGATGTATTCCCGCTTCGCACTGCGGCAGTAATAATAGTATCGCCTTTATCATTAGTTATCCGAGCATCATCTATATCAAAAATATACCCATCTTCGTATGGATCGATTTCTATATTTGAGATTTTTTCAAAGATTTCATTATGTGATGCTTTCTTGTAAGGTGAGAGCGTACCACTTCTATACAGTGCCACCATCTCTGATAACTTGGTTTCAAATAAGACATCATAATCATCGAGTAAATCAGAGCAATGCTCCTTCATTGACTTGGTATAGGAGACCCATTTATCATCTGATTTTGAATAAATACTGAAGTAATACTCATCCAGTAATTCAAGTAAGTATACTTCATTCAGTTTTTTAGATAGATATTTGGTCATCTCATAAATTAAGCCACTGACTCCCCGACCTTCTAAAAATATTTCAGCCTCAAATTCCTCTTTTGGAGTAACAGTTGCGTCGTGAATACTACTATCAAAACTAACTTCTTCCCCGTATACCTCAGTGAATTTATTTGATAGCAGCTTCGTAAACTCGTATCTTTCAAACGCATTGTCCATGTTAACCGTATCGCCAAATGCTTTTACGAAGTCATCGCGACTTTCCTTATCCGAAAACCTGAATGATGTAACTACATAATTTTCAATTGACATAAGTTAGTTCCTTTTCTCATTACTGAATACACATAACGTTGCCAGCAAGGGCAGCCGAAGCGTAGCGTAGGCTGTCCAGCCCAGCCTCCGGCTGGGCGATCTTGCCTGGCCTGGTTATAGCTGGCGCGCACTGAACAACCTACTTGCTCTTTGCCAGCCAACGTTGGCTGGCCACTGCCCGATAAATTTACTGGGAAAAATACCATACTTTCCCCACCAATTAACTAACTGACTGGCACTCCACAATGCTGCAGCTAGCTTGCAGAACTTGTTGGCTTTAAACGAAGGCACTTGAACGGAACCGCTGTGCCAATTTGCAGGAAAACACTCTGGAGAAATGTGCTCAGGAAGAGATTGGTGCTTGCAGCAACTTCAAACCACCTAAAAATTGACCGCCACAATAACGTCTCAATAACCCGCAGCTGGAACGCAGCGAAGCGGAGTGTGAGCTGTCGGGCGCCGAAGGCGCGTAGTTAATTGACTTGTTAAATGTTCTTGCACCAAACGTCCAGTGCTCCCTTGGTATACAAACCGGAATCATTAGAAAATATATCATCTACGACTTGCTCCAAGCTTGTCATATTGATCTTACAGCCAAAAGGCAGTTTATTATGTGATTCACTAACTGCTGAAATACGTATTTGGCCGGCCTGGTTATCTAGCCAGGAATAAAAAACCATGGCTGAACCGCTGCATTTTCGTTTGTAGAGGTCAGCACAACTGGCCAAAAACTCTTGGACAGACTCCCGCCCCCACTCACTGAGTAGGCATTGGTTAAAGCCAAAAGAAAACAGGTTTGATCCTGCCTCCTCATTAATTTCATGAGAAGAAACAATCTCAACGTCAGTTTCTAGCTCTTCGATCCATCTTTTAAGTGTGCTATGCATTTTTCGTGACATTTAACGCCGGCAGAAGGCGCGCGAGATACGAGCGTCGCCCTTACTGCCTTTGTTAAGCATTTGCTTCTGCGTAACCAGTAGACGCAGGAACAAACTGTTTGTAGTTTGATTGCCAAGGTATAAATACATTGGAAATACTTTTACCATCTTTTTCGAGACTAAGCTCTGCCAAATAATGTGATTTTGTTTTTTTAGTGACATTAATTCTCACCACCGAACTCCAGGGAATTAACACCGAGCAAACACCAACACTATAAATAACCACCCCGCTTTCTTTAACCCCAGTACATGCGGTAACTGCGGAAGCAGGTAAACGGACGTAGTCCCTGATCAAGCCACTGTCGCTTTCTACGCGCAACTCCTCGCCAAACTCTCTCGCAAGACTCTTAAGTGGAGCCCCATCAACTACAGTTCGCTTGATATATCGAGCCACTAAGACAGCTACTACCAAGGCTGCGACGCCAACTGCAATATAAACACCTTCCATATTTTGCTACATACTCATTTATGCTTAACGCCGGCAGCAGCAGCCGAGGGTACCGAGGTCCAGCCATGCAGTGGCGATGCTGCCTGCCTTTGTTAAACCTTTTGCCATGCCGCTAAACCCTTTTTTGTTAATACGGTAACCCAAGGGCTATGCTCTGGGTCGAAAGCCAGCCCAAATTTTGGGCTGACAATAAAACCATACTTTTCAAACACCCCAGCATCATCTGCTTTAAGGCGTGCAGCGAGGTACTTAAATGGTATAGATGCGCTTTCCAGCTCAACAACCTCAGATTCAATAGTTACTTCGTCTAGGGCTCCAGATGGATCGAAACGAAATACTCTAGAGCCAAAGTCGAATTCGACAAGCCCAATGCTATTTGTCGATTTTCTGTTTGGATCTCCGAGGTCACGCAATAGCTCATCCTCTCGAACTTCTAAGCTTACTTCTCCGACTTTTTTATATGGCTCAATCTTCATAGAGGTTTAACGTCCGGCACAGCGGCGAGCGAAACGCAGTGTAGCGAGTCCAGGCCCGAAGGGCCGATGCTGCTGCCGCTTGTTATACGTTTTTACCTTGAAGGAAGCCACTTTGTTTCCCCTGTTGTTTTATGAACACTCACCTTGCCACGCGAGGGCTTTCTAGTTTTCCAGTCTTTATGCTTAAACGAAACAATCCAGAAACAGCCTGACTCTATTGTGGATTCGGGATATCTCTCATACTCATCCACATACTCTTGACGAGATAAGAAACTAATTGCTGCTTTTCTCGCTCCATCATCCTGAACATTACGCTCACATGATTCTTCAGCAAGAGCCTGAAAGCTTGAGATCAAGAGCGCCAGAGATAATAGAAATGCTTTCATAGCTCCTAACGTATAACGCCCACGGCAGGGGCGGCTTACCTTATGCGCGTTTTGCGCGAAAATGGGAGCATAGCGACCCGCGCAAAGCGTGCATGAGGTAAGCCGTCCCGCGGAGGCCCGAAGGGCCGGAGCAAACTGCCCGTGATTGTTATGAGTACTTCGCACACAACTATACCAGATCATTAGCTGACAAGACTGTGAGAATTAACCCCACAATGAAACATCCTAAAGAAGCCCGTCCAAAAACCACTATAAAATCGTGAAAATATTTATCAAAAAATATTTCATTAACTAGCGCCAATACAAAAACCACCATCATTGCAAGAATACTTCCACCGACCAAAAGGCTGAATATCTTTCTGTTCTAGAGTAACTTGCCGCATCGGATTGCAACCCGGAGAGTCTCTTAATATAAGAAATAAGAAAGTCTTTCATACGCTACTCATAACGCCCGGCTCATCGGCGAGCGTAGCGAGTCCGGTGGAGGCCGCAGGCCGGAGCGAAATGCAGCCGCTTGTTATGAGTGAAAACTCTCAAGATACACTACTATGTTTTTTACTGATTTATAAGCTTTTGCACATTCAATGGCACTTGATGAATCACCAAATTTAAGGAATATATCCGCACCGCTGTTTAGTAAGAGTTCGACGAATTCTAGCTCCTCATCTCCTGGACCACCTCCAGACTGAATACAGCTATCTATAGCACTATCGACAGCTACAGATAATATTGACCCGCCATCAGGGTGTGGGCAATTAATATCCGCTCCCATCTCAATTGCAGACCTCATAGCTGCAAGATCTAAATTTTCAAACGCTTCGATTAAATCGCGATCTCTATTCATAAGCTACTCATAACGTTGCCAGCAAGGGCAGCCGAAGCGGAGCGTAGGCTGTCCAGCCCAGCCGCCGGCTGGGCGTTCTTGCCTGGCCTGGTTATAGCTGGCGCGTACTGAACAGCCTACATGCCCTCTGCCAGCCAACTTTGGCTGGCCACTGCCCGATAAATTTACAGAGAAAATACCATACTTTCCCCACCAATTAACTATCCGACTGGCACTCAACGATGGCGCAACTGGCTTACTGACTTAAAACGAAGGCAGTTGAAAGAAACTGCGGTACCAGCGGGTAGAAAAAGCTCTCTGGAGAAGCGAGCGCAGTTAGAAATTGATACTTGCAACAACTACAAACCATCTAAAAAATGACCGCCACAATAACGCCGTGCGCAGCGGCGGCTTACTTTGTGCATTTTTTGTGCAAAGATAGGAGCGTAGCGACTGCGCAAAAAGTGCACAAAGTAAGACGTCGGTCTGCCGCACCTTGTTACATGCCCCTTACCACTGAATTTCAATCGGAGTTCCCACCTTTACCAGATCCATGAACTCATCCATTTCACTGTTTGTTAAGGCTATACAACCGTTAGTCCAATTAAAACGCTGAGTTATTGGTGAAAACCAACCCAGCCAATTTCTTTGACCATGAACCATTATGAAACCACCAGGGGAAACACCCAGTTCTTCAGCGACATCCTTATCCTTCTGATTAGGATATGAGACATGCATAGCTCTATAAAATGATGAATCTTCCTTTTTGTAGTCTAGGATGTAGCGACCTTCAGGTGTCTTTTCATCGCCCTCTTGCTGCTTGTGGCCTTTTGGATTCTTACCAAAAGCAACATGATATTCACGAACCACCTTTTCTCCATCCAGCAGATAGAGCTTGTTCTCGGATTTATCTACCTTGACCAAATCTACTTCTGCAATGGCATTGCAGGTCAAAAACATAAAGATGAGTAGGATATTTCTCATATGCATGTAACGTTGCCAGCAAGGGCAGCCGAAGCGGAGCGTAGGCTGTCCAGCCCAGCCTCCGGCTGGGCGATCTTGCCTGGCCTAGTTATAGCTGGCGCGCACTGAACGACCTACTTGCTCTCTGCCAGCCAACTTTGGCTGGCCACTGCCCGATAAATTTACAGGGGAAAATACCATACTTTCCCCACCGGATATCTATCTGATTGGCACTCAACGATGTCCTAGCAGGCTTGTAGGGCTTACTGACTGAAAACGAAGGCACTGGAACGGAACTGCGGTACCAGCTTGCAGGAAAACTCTCAGGAAAAGTGTGCTCAGATAGAGATTGATGCTTGCAGCAGCTACAAAACATCTAAAATTGACCGCCACAATAACGAAAATAGATATGCGGAACCGTTAAGAAAGTTGGCAGTGCCTTTGCGCAAGCAAAGGGAATGACAACTTTTAGGTTTCCGCATAATCGGGTTGTTATTTGTTGCTCGTGGCACTGTGTACAAATTCACTACAAATATCTTTCTTTTATTGTCTACCACGATTCGGAGAGAGAAACTAGCAGCACTAGGTTCGAAGCTTACATGAAGGTCGAACCGTTGGCTATGGGCTTTCCCGCCAATACTGTTTTTTTATACAGCAAACTAATAATCACCTGCTATCCTTTATTGACCCCCCGCAAAACTGGAGCGAGCGACCAATAACGTTGCCAGCAAGGGCAGCCGAAGCGGAGCGTAGGCTGTCCAGCCCAGCCGCCGGCTGGGCGATCTTGCCTGGCCTGGTTATGAGATTTACTCCGCGACATGCGATCTAACCGCCATCTCAACTGTAGTAATGGTCTTTGGGTGAGACTGAATCACAGAAAACCTTTCATCGCTCAAACTATATTGTTTAGATGGCATCTGCTTGTAGAAGGGAGGCGCCTTTGGATTGAGCATTATATAGAAAGCACCCACGCCAGATTCATTTGGAACCTGTGCGATAGCATAATTATATTTTTCTATAATTGAGAACTTCAAATTATTGACATCTCTATTTTGGTATTCAAGGTTCTGAAGAATCGACCATTCATACTTGTCAGTACCAGACTCCATTCCGTCTCCAGGATTTCCTCGACCACAAGACACAACAAGAAAAACCAAAAGAATAAAAGCTTGCTTCATCACGAATCTCATAACGTTGCCAGCAAGGGCAGCCGAAGCGGAGCGTAGGCTGTCCAGCCCAGCCTCCGGCTGGACGATCTTGCCTGGCCTGGTTATAGCTGGCGCGCTCTGTACGACCTACTTGCTCTCTGCCAGCCACCTTTGGCTGGCCACTGCCCGATAAATTTACAGGGAAAAGTACCATACTTTCCCCACCAATTAACTATCTGACTGGCACTCTACAATGCGGCAGCTAATTTGCAGAACTTGTTGACTTAAAACGAAGGCACTTGAAAGAAACTGCGGTACCAGTTAGCAGGAGAACTCTCTGGTGAAGTGTGTTCAGGTAGAGATTGTTACTTACAGCAACTACAAACTATCTAAAAATTGACCGCCACAATAACGCCCCAATCAGCTGAAGCCAGCATGGAGCTTACTTTGTGTTAATCTGTGAGCGCAGCGAGCAACACAAAGCAAGCGGAGTGTTGGCTGTCAGCTGCATTGGTTTGTTAGGCCCGTTACTACTCAAAGTTTTTTCCAATTACGAAAGCAATGGCGCCCATAAGTAAGAAAAAGCCTATAAATACTCCTCTGATTGTTTTTTGCTCACTCAACGACTCTTTGATGAGATCCTCGCCAGCTTTATTGGCTTTCTTGATAAGAGAAATATCATCAGGGTGAAGATAGGTATTATTATTGGAGATGTAAGTTTCGAACTCATCACCTCTGACACGGGCACCTAAACTATCCGCAAGGTCGAGCATTTGAGTTATGGCCCATTGAGATGGATTTTTTGCCCAAAGCTCACCATTTGAGTACCACAAAACGCAGATCTCGTTATCTTTTCCTATCTTCTCAAAACATTTATGTTTCGTATCGAATTTCCATTCAGAGGAAATAGCCCTATGAATCTCGCTAATTTCAATATTTCTCTGAACTTTATCCTCAGTTCTCAATATTGATACGTGATAACCCACTGAATCTCCTTCCAGTGCCTAACGCCCCGCACAAGGGCAGACAAATAAGCGTAGCGTTTTGGCTGTCCCAGCGACCAAAGGGAGCGATTGCTGCGGCTTGTTAACTGTATGTACCGAAACCATAACGGTATACCTCTGGAAACAGAAAACCCACAAACAGTAAAACAAATACAACAAGTACCCCAATGGCCATTGCCTTAATTGGATGAGCTTCTTTTCCTTCTGGGTTGTCGGTAGCTCCTGGCATATTTTCAGGCATATGTACCATTTCGCCAAAAACTCCTAGAGCTGCAACTATAACAACACTCATATAGAAACTAATTTCAAAGAAAAATGAAATAGCAGTTGCAAGTACGACCACTAATGCGAGCCTCAATGCTATCCCTTTTCCCCTAGTCATAATTTCACCAGTACAGTTAACGCCCAGCGCAGGCGCAGCCAGCGCGGAGCGCATTTTGTGTTAATGTTTGAGCGCCAGCGAGTAACACAAAAGGTGCGTAGCGTTGGCTGTCGCTCTGCCGCTGCTTGTTATGTGATACTCGCACACGCCTAGCTAGAGCTGCCAAAAAACAGAAAACCCACAGAAAATACCAGGCCGATCCAAGACACCATTTTAATATAGATGGCTTTCTCTCCAGCTTGGCCGAACTCAAAGTAACCGACCAACGTATTCTCCAATCGACTAGCTCCACCGAAGAAGATTACCCACACGAAAAAGACAATGCCGATTAAACCGTAAATCACTACATACTCTCCGAATCACATAACGCCCACCACAGCGGCTGGCAAAAGTGGCACGTAATTGCGCCAGCAATTTAAGTGACACTTTTGACAGTCCGTTGCTGGCCCTTGTTAACTGTGAATCTGACATTACTGAGCCTTAGCTTTACAGAGCTCATAAATACGCTCTAATAATTCATGTAACTCTGTATTGGCTTGCATTTCATGCTCAGGCTTGATGTTATGGCCATTGGCAGCGCAAATATAAATATCATTTATGCTGCCCATTCCACCAAATTTACTAAGCACATTACGTGCTGAGGAAGCAGTTCTTACCTCACTCAGTTTCCAGCCCTTAACTCCGTATTTGGACAACAGCTCATTAAATGATTTGATTGCTTCGTCTAATTCCATAACTCTCAATTACAGTTAACGCCGCCGGCAGGGGCAGCTTACCTTGTGCGCCATTTGCGCGAAAATGGGAGCACAGCGACCCGCGCAAACGGTGCACAAGGTAAGCCGTCCCGTGGAGGGCCGTAGGCCTGGAGCAAACTGCCCGGCTTTGTTATGCATTTTCTTACCTTAGCCGGCTAATTAGTGGGTTGAATCCAATATAGATTAACCTTGTCGCTTCAAATATAAACAGCAGAATAAGACCAAAGGCCCAACCAAACAATGTGCCAAATAACCTCGGCGCACCATCTCGTTGGGCAAGATCTGTCATGGTTTCTTGAGTGGGTGCATAGTTAATTGAATAGCTCCAGAACAACAATGTCGAGGCTGCGAACACCACCCATCCCAAGACAAACATTACTCCAAAACGCTGGTACCACTTAAGCCTAAGTAGATATAGAAAGGCTGGCAACAATACCACAACAGGAACCACCCGAATCGTATTCTGAATTAGCTCATAAAGGCTCATGTGTGACCTGATGTATAACGTTGCCAGCAAGGGCAGCCGAAGCGAAGCGTAGGCTGTCCAGCCCAGCCTCCGGCTGGGCGATCTTGCCTGGCCTAGTTATAGCTGGCGCGTACTGAACGACCTACTTGCTCTCTGCCAGCCAACTTTGGCTGGCCACTGCCCGATAAAATTACAGGAGAAAATACCATACTTTCCCAACCGGTTAACTATCTGATTGGCACTCCATGATGGTGTAGCTGGCTTGCAGGGCTTGCTGACTTAAAACGATGGCACTGGAGCGAAACTACGGTACCAGATTGCAGGAAAACTCTCAGGAAAAGAGTGCTCAGATAGAAGTTGATGCTTGCAGCAGCTACAGAAAATCTGAAAATTGACCGCCACAATAACGCCCACAGCAGGGGCGGCTTACCTTGTGCGCCTTTTGCGCAAAAATGAGAGCGAAGCGACCCGAGCAAAATGTGCACAAGGTAAGCCGTCCCGCGGAGGCCCGAAGGGCCGTAGCATACTGCCTGTGATTGTTAAGGCTGGGCGTGCCACAGGTCCAGAAGCTCCTTTAGTGGTCGCGAGTACCATACATCACTTCTAGAGTTAGAAAATTTTAGCTCTACTAGATCATTGATGTGACTTGAAAGCTCAATTTGTATACTACAAAAATCTATTCTTTTAGAATTACTATAGAAAAATAAGATATAGCTTTGACCAATCATTAAGCCATCTATACCCGGCCCTTTCTCCACCTGAAAATTGAATTTTCCACTTTCAGGTTTGCCTTTTAGAGTATGAAAGACCTCAAATTCATAAATTTGATCATAAGTTACAGCGGGATCTTCAACTATTGAGCCACTCTTAACGCGGCCAAATATCACATCAGTAGCTGCATGCCAATGCGTGGAAACATCCGTACTATTCCCAAACTGAGGACATTCCCACGAAAAAGCAGGAAATGAAATAAACGCGATTAAAAGTAGTAGGTATTTCATTTACTTGCCTTAACGCCGCAATCAGCCGCGGCTTACTTTGTGCACTTTTTGCACGAAAATGGGAGCGCAGCGACCGTGCAAAAAGTGCACAAAGTAAGACGTCGGCCGCATTGCTTGGTTAAGCGCATCGGAATGAGCCGCTCTCCATAAGCCACTTAAATTTCCTGAGATTGAAAGATTCCGCATATGTATGTGTGGACTTTGGTGATTCTGTTAGCTCTTTAATGAGTTCAATCTCGCTCTTTTCCCATGCGACATCGCCTGAACGCAAGTAAATTCTCAGAGGAGCGAATTTACTGAGGCACTTGCTATATTGTTCAAAACCTATGCCAGGAACTTTTCTACCGCCATCACCGAAGCCATAAGCTTCAGCCAGAATATCAAATTGGCCTTTAGCAAGCTCACTTTCAGCGTCCGCTTTGGCAGAGTCCGAAACCTCATTTTTGAGCTGGGCGTAATTTTTTCCACCTTGCTGAATATTGACAACGCTAAATGCCAATATCAGAAATATCGTTACAGCTCCAAGTATTACTATAGATTTGCTCATATCTCTCTAGACGCTTAACGCCGGTAGCAAGTGCCGAGAAGCGATAGCGACGAGGTCAAGCGCGAAGCGCGACCTTGCCTACCTTTGTTAAGTGTTTTTCCTTGCATTAACGCTCCGATTAATTATTAAGCCCAAGAGTGCTAGAACCCCGACCGCAAAAGAGGAAGCATAGCCATTGAGAAAATAAAGCTCTCCCTGCTCTTTAATAACAGCCAAATACATAAACCTGTCATTTGCCATGTCATAGAACCCGGATGCCAAGAACAATGAAAACAGCAAACCCAATAATACACACCACGGCTTTTTGAATGAGGCAAACAAAAAGACCACACCAAAAACTACAGCTTGCACCCACATTCCAACAAAAGATGGAATTTTATCTGATACCTCAGCACTAACCCCCTGAGACATCAACAAGAGCGCCACTATTGAAGCTATCCTCATACTCATACACTTAACGCTCACCGCACAGGCGAGCAACTTGTTGCGAGTCCAGCGCACGAAGTGCGCGCTTGTGCCGGTGCTTGTTATGTTTCACGCCACTACGACCTCACTTCAAGATCTGATGGCAATATATACAAGCTATTTGGAGAGGGATTGTGACAGTGCAACCCCATTTCACTTAAATTTCTTTCGAACCTCACAAGAACTCGCCCACGAGAGTTTTCTAACTCTTCGATTGTTCCGTACGCTCCTATCAATCTCCAGTAGTTCTCAGCAGGATCACAGTCTTGCGGTGATAAAGAATCACCATTAAAGGATACAAGCTTTACTTTCGACCCAAGATTCATCATTTATTTCTCATTCGAAACATAACGCCGCCAGCAGGGGCAGATTACCTTGTGCGCGTTTTGCGCGAAAATGGGAGCGAAGCGACCTGCGCAAAACGTGCACAAGGTAAGCTGTCCCGCGGAGGGCCGAAGGCCCGGAGCTTCACTGCCTGGCTTTGTTAACACTTTAGCCCCTCGGCACTTACGACTGTAACATTGGCAATACGGCCGCCCCGCCACCAAGTGCCTTTTGTGCCAATTTTTATACGTTCTGCATGATATGGACGCCGCGCTTCATCAACGACCCACATATTTGCTTTGCCTCGCTTGGCAATGTTGCCAGGTGTTGTATCTATGACAACCTCGCCATTTTTATCAAGTAATTCTGGCCAAATCATATGTACTCCTTCTACTTGTGGATCATCTCCGTCGTAGAGGAAATCCGCTCGCATTCCTTGCCCCGGTTTAGCCTCTTTCAATTCCTCACACAGATCTATCTCATACTCCACAATGAAATCCGGAATTCTATTTAATCTTTCTTGGTACGGAGTATGATCGTTCATAGAGTGTTAACGTTGCCAACAGGGGCAGCCGGAGCGTTTGCGTGCGAAGCGCGCTGCGTAGGCTGTCCAGCCTAGCCCCACAGGGGCTGGGCGAGCCTGCTTGGCCTGGTTATAGCTGGCGCGCACTGAACAACCTACTTGCTCTCTGCCAGCCAACTTTGGCTGGCCACTGCCCAATATTTACGAGGAAAGAATACCGCACTTTCCCCAACCAATTCCTATCTTACTGGCACTCCACGAAATTGCTGCGGACTGCCTCTTTTTACAGCACCTGAGCGAACGCTCTAGGAGCGAAACTGCTTGAATAGCAATCAATAAAAACTGCTCAATACTGGGTGCTATTTAGTGGCACTAAACCTTCAGTTACTACGAAAAATCAATAAAATCGACCGCCACAATAACGCTTTTAGCACTTGCGCCGTAGGCGTCAGGTGCCTAAACATGTTAAAGGGATGTAGCACACCACTGTTCAATTGCCTCCTGAGCATTAATTTCTGGCTCATTTACTTTTTCACCAGAGCTTGTTATGCATTCGTTGCTACCACAGGTATAACCAACCGCACGATCTACCTCACCATACTCTTGAACAAGGCCTATTGCAGAGTTGTTTTGCAGGTAAAACCGATTTTTGTATGTGCCAGTTGGAACTAGAAGAGGTACTGGTACGATCCCTACAAATGCTCCACCGCCCGCCCAAGAGGTTCCACCTTTATAAATTAAAATTTTACACTCTTTGAACGTATCTACGGAGTCTGGCCGCCCCCAATATTCGATTATTTCCTCTTCCTTATACGGTTCATTTTTTTTCTCAAAGACAAACTGATTTCGCTCTTTGCCTAGACGAAAATCGGCTCTAGCCCACTCCTTTTTTCCAAAAGTGCCAACAGCTAAACCAACACAACTAGATAGTAGTAAAACTGTAAAAACCACGAATACTGCTCGATACATAATTAGCCCTTTAACGCCGCTAGCAGGGGCAGCCGGAGCGCAGCGTAGGCTGTCCAGCCCAAGGCCCCGCAGGGCCTTGGGCGATCCTGCCTAGCCTGGTTATGGCTGGCGCACTCGGAACCTACCACTAGCACTTTGCCAGCCACGGCTTGGCTGGCCACTGCCTAAATTTACTAGGAAAGAATGCCGCGCTTTCCCCAACTCTTTATTCTCTTACTGGCACTCCACAAGATTACTCGGGAGCACCCTCTTCTACTTAACCAGAACGAACACTCTAGGAACGAACTTGATTGAATAGCAACCGGCCAAATTGGCTCAATGTTGGAAGCTATTTTGCGACACTGAATTTTCAGCAACCTCGAAAATCTAAAAATACCGACCGGCACCATAACGCCGTAATCAGACACGGCTTACTTTGTACACTTTTTGTACGAAAATGGAAGAGCAGTGACCGTGCAAAAAGTGTACAAAGTAAGACGTCGGCTGCATTGCTTTGTTAACTGTGAACGAAGCGCTCAAGTAGGTGCCTTTTATTAGAACAGGATATTTCACCAAAGTAGACACCTATTGGATAAAAGCCGAGTAAGTATGGTTTTACTCGACATTTTTGAAGACCTGGTGAAAGTTCAGAAAACTCCATTTTCAAGCTCATGTATTTTCCATGAATTATTAGGCAACTTTCTGAACACTCTTCGACTTGAATACGGCTGAGTGGATTGTTGAAGCTCCATGAGATCGGTGATCCGAAGATCGCATTAACCTTGTAATACTCCTCTCCATTCTCTTCATAGAACTTGGATTCTAGAGCCCCTAAATGTATCTCTTTCTTGATCATGTACAGTTAACGTCCGGCACAGCGGCGAGCGAAACGCAGTGTAGCGAGTCCAGGCCCGAAGGGCCGATGCTGCTGCCGCTTGTTATACGTTTTTACCTTGAAGGAAGCCACTTTGTTTCCCCTGTTGTTTTATGAACACTCACCTTGCCACGCGAGGGCTTTCTAGTTTTCCAGTCTTTATGCTTAAACGAAACAATCCAGAAACAGCCTGACTCTATTGTGGATTCGGGATATCTCTCATACTCATCCACATACTCTTGACGAGATAAGAAACTAATTGCTGCTTTTCTCGCTCCATCATCCTGAACATTACGCTCACATGATTCTTCAGCAAGAGCCTGAAAGCTTGAGATCAAGAGCGCCAGAGATAATAGAAATGCTTTCATAGCTCCTAACGTATAACGTTGCCAACAGGGGCAACCGGAGCGTTTGCGTGCGAAGCGCGCTGCGTAGGCTGTCCAGCCTAGCCCCACAGGGGCTGGGCGAGCCTGCTTGGCCTGGTTATGTGGCTGGGGGTATATCAGAATGCTCGCCATTTTTAATTACCGCACGCATGAAATCAACTAGGTGCATTAATACCAAAGCTATTAAAACGCCTATGGATTCAGCACCAAGAGGTATTATCTCATCTTTCCCAAGTAAGAAGCGAATCAACCCTACAAGAACTATCGAGACACACAGTGTAAAAATAAGCTTCAGTAAGTGTCTGATAAAAATTTTACCGCAACCACCTGCTTTAAATCCATCAATGACATCAATCATATTTCCTACTCATTGACACATAACGCTGAGCCTGTGTTTTATACACATCATTTAACCCCACTTAAAGCCTCCGCTGCCTCCATATAATGAAGCAGTTTAGTGTATCCCTGCCAAACAGTTTTAACCCCTGGCTCACCATCCCCTTTACGCCCCAGAAAACCTCCTAGACCTGCCAACATGCGAGTTATCGCCCTCATACTTGGAGGTTCGTTGGGTGGGGTAGTTTTATCTCGCATCATCCATATCATGCGCCATTCTTTTTCAGAGTAAACGCTAGCACATGGTGTATCTGGAAGTCTTCGTGCTCGTGTAGTCATCGAATGTAGGCGCCACCCAATAATCATATAGATCGCAATACAGTTCAACATTCGCTGCTCTGTTCTGAAGCGATTGC
Organism: Microbulbifer sp. THAF38; assembly: GCF_009363535.1. Taxonomy (NCBI): domain Bacteria; kingdom Pseudomonadati; phylum Pseudomonadota; class Gammaproteobacteria; order Cellvibrionales; family Microbulbiferaceae; genus Microbulbifer; species Microbulbifer sp. THAF38. Next base: position 1,754,116 of record NZ_CP045369.1, on the reverse strand, counting down.
TTTCTATCTCACATCCGCCTTTCACCACTCGAAAATAGGTTTCAATTTCCCACCGGCTTCGATACCACTCAATGATAATCCTCGCTTGCTTGAAGTCTTCAACTGGAAGATCTGTCAGCAGCATCCACTCAATGCCTTTCGTTCCTTCTGGTGGATTGAATTCCTTAGCAAATACAACATAGAGAGAAAGAGCTCGTTTCGATTTTCCTTTTCCCAGTAATCCTACATCCGCAGTGGATATACTGACCTTGGCTTCCCTTTCCTGCTCTCCATTCCGCTTTGGGATATTTACTGTGTATTTCCCGACAGGTTTCTGTTTGGTCATGTAGTCCCAAAGTAGAGTCGTATCTTCTCCAGCGATCTCTAAGCTACGATTGGCCTTGGCTCGAACAATATAGCTCGCACGACGCTGTTCATTTTGGTCTTCAGCTAACTGAAACCACTCATGAATATCTCCCTCTCTATCTGCAATGCTCACAATCGTGGTTTCAGGGCAGCGCTCCTGTATTTGGCAAGCTGATTCGTAATGGTCTAGCCACCGTCGACTTTCTTTATCTTGTATCGACTTGGTATAGCGAGAATTAGCACTTGATTCCTTATCTCGCTGCCACATACTACCCTCAACAATGCCCAGATTATCTCTGGACGGTGTTATAGCGATAGACGTGTGTAGGAGCTGCTGATTAGTCTCTTTACGCCGGAGTGTTCCCATCTCTTTGCTTTCTAAATCGGTAGCAAAATTTAGGAAAGTGGTATCCTGAGGGATAAGAACAACCGGTTGAGCCTTGATTCTTTCGACAGTGGCTGATTTATGGCCACTCATAATAGAGTCAAAGTTGACTTTATCATTTTCGATAAATCGATAAGCTGCAAAGGTTTCTGCCCAAGACTTGTTTGCACAGGGAATACTATTCTTTGGGTCGGAACTTAAATTACTGAGAATATTGGACAAGCGCTTATTCAATCGTGTATCACCCATAACCTGATTTTTCACTTCGTCCCTGACCCAGTCCTGCATAATTATCCAGCCAAATCTGTAGCTCTTATTACGCGCAAACTGTAACTCATTGATTTTTAAAATAAAACTGGAAATATTTGTGTATAAAACTTAGCGCTGAGCTAACCGGCAGCCAGTGCGAAGCACGCTTTTGGCTGTCCGACGGAGGCCGCTTGCGGCCGGAGTGTAGTTGAGCGTTTTGTTATGTGTGGTGAGTATGATCAACCTGAACCAACTAACTTAGCTATTAAGATTGCTAACCCCACCAAAGAAACCAGCCCCACCATGGATACAGTAAAGTTGGTGAAATTTGAAGCTTGTTCGTGATCAGTAATGGCCTTTTGAGGTAGCTTGCCAAAACTGATGGCGCGACATATAGGCCACCCCACATACCAAGCTATAACTTCAAAGCAAAGCTCCCAGATTAGCCACATTAAAGAGCGAACCACTACACTAACTAAGCGTAGTAACCCCTTCAGTGCCCCCTCGGCTATTTCTTCCAATGAATTTTCTCCTTAGGACACATAACGCCCACAGCAGGGGCGGCTTACCTTATGCGCGTTTTGCGCGAAAATGGGAGCGAAGCGACCGCGCAAAACGTGCATAAGGTAAGCCGTCCCGCGGAGGCCCGAAGGGCCGTAGCTTTACTGCCTGTGATTGTTAGGTTCATTCATCGCCGCCGCACCTTACGAGCTCGGGATCTAGATTGGTGTAGATACAAATCACAAAGAACTCTTCTTGGCTCTCTGATCTTTCATCAATACCAGCATTGTATTTTTTAATTTTATTGGAGGCTTGCACCATCAAATGCTCTGGCAACTGAAAGTCGATTTGCTGCTTGCTTGCCGTATCTTGGACCTGAGCTAAGCGAACTTCTTTAACATTGCCTTCTGAATCTTTCTTAACCCCAAAAATTAGACCTAACAAGTATAAGCCCTGTGACTCTTGACTTTTCGGAGTGGCCTGTACGTTTGCACAAGCCAAGATAGCAATCAATGACGCGATGATTTTTATTCTTTTCATGTTTTACTCGTTTTGAACCTAACGTTCGCATTTGCGGCGGGTGAAGCGTAGCGTAAGCCGTCCGGCCGCGATAGCGGCGAACAACATGCGCTTGGTACGCCCAGCATGGGCGTGAACTAATGGGGTGAAAGTCCCCTGTAGGAGGATCACCATTTAATGGTTTCCATTAAATGCTAACTACTAGCGAATGGCAACTGCAATACCGCGAGGTCTTGTGGGGAGGAAGCCGCTAGCAAAACTACGAGCTGACGGACAGAAACATCATATAAGGCTTAGCCTGGAGGCGAGGTAGCCAAGGATACCAAAGCCATGTGGTCTAACGGGTAGAGTAAATGATGCAGTTGTGTAGTGAAAGTTCACGTTCTTATCTGGGGAGATCTGTTCAACCTGCTGCTGTAAAGCTGTCAGCGTGGCCGCTGACTCATAAGTAGGCCCAGCCCGTTAGCCACCATCGCGGGGGTAAACAAAATTGGTGGAACACAGCGGCGCCTCGGCCAGTAATGGCCAAGGTGATTGAACAGAAGTCAGCCGACGGCATAGTAGCCTAATACCAAGATTAATACCTTGGATACGGTGAAGGCCTGAACCCAAAATCCACGAGTTAAAAGACAGGGCTAGCCTGCCGATATGTTGCCAGCCGGATATAAAATTGACGTAGCGCACTGCCATGACACTCAACTCAAATGAAAATCTGCTTGAAACCATCCTCAGCAAAGAAAATCTTAATGCTGCATGGAAACACGTGCGAAGCAACAAAGGTGCCGCAGGCATTGACGAGATTACTGTCGATAATTTTATGCAGCACTTCAAGGCAGTTGGCGACGACCTCATCGAGACTATTCGACAGGGTCATTACCAGCCGCTTCCCGTCAGGCGCGTCTACATTCGCAAGCCAGATGGCGGCCAGCGTGGTCTCGGGATACCTACGATCTTTGATCGTGTTATACAGCAGGCTATCGCCCAAATCATCGGTCCCAGTTTCGATAAAACCTTTTCGGAGTTCAGCTATGGGTTCCGCCCAAAGCGATCACAGCATCATGCGGTGAAAAAGCTACAGAAGTATATCGAAGGCGGGAAGCGGATAGCCGTAGATGTCGATTTATCTAAGTTCTTCGACCGGGTCAACCATGACTTCCTCATGAGTTTACTTGGCCAAAGAATCAGCGATAAGCGTTTACTCAAGTTGATCGCAAGTTACTTGCGTGTAGGAAGTGTAGAAGATGGATGCTGGAAAGCCTGTCATGAGGGGGTGCCACAAGGGGGCCCTTTATCGCCGCTGCTCTCCAATATTGTACTCGACCTGCTCGACAAAGAGCTGGAAAAACGCCAGCACGATTTTGTCCGCTATGCGGATGATTTTGTGATTGTCGTTTCCTCTAAACGTGCCGGCGAACGGCTTATGGCGAGCATTAAACGCTTTGTTGAGCGCAAGCTTAAACTCAAAGTTAACGATGCTAAAAGCCAAGTAGCCCCCGTTAGTCGTTGTAAGTTTCTGGGTTTTTCTTTTCGTGGAGCAAAGCTTGTCTGGCATGATAAGTCACTGCGCCAATTTAAATACCACGTCCGTCAGATTACAGGACGGTCCCGTGGCATTTCGATGGAAAAGAAACTGAAGGAACTTACCGTATACCTCCGTGGCTGGATCAACTATTTTGGAATAGCGCAAGGCTATCAAAAATGTATTGATCTAGACTGCTGGATACGGCGGCGATTAAGAATGAGCTATTGGAAGAATTGGCGCAGAGTGAGAACGAAAGTTCGAAATTTACTGCGTATGGGTGTGAGTGAATCGCTGGCAGTTACCTGCGGCTCGACCGGTAAAAGTTACTGGCGAAGCGCAAAAACTGAGGGTATTCATATTGCGCTCAATAATGAGTTCTTCGAAGAGATGGGGTTGATTTCATTGCGAGATCGTTGGGTAGAGATTCATTACGGATAGGGAACCGCCCATTGCGGACCCGCACGATGGGTGGTGTGGGGGCCGGTAGCTAGAAACTACCGGCTACCCGATTTAAGTGATCTAACAACCACCATCACCACCCCCTCCATCTCCACCACTGAAACCACCAGAATCACCACTGCCAAAATAACCAGCGGTGCCAGCCCCCTGGGTTACCCCAAACTTCACAATAAACCACAGCACGCTGGAAATTAAAAACCCAGAAAAAACCAATGGAGCAAAAATGGAATTAAGCGAGTTTTCGGAAGTAAGATCAACCATGTACCAAGAACCAGCCAACCCGATAAGATTAACCATGAATGATTTCATTTACTCTCCTTGTATCACTTAACGCCGTGCTCATCGGCGGCTTACTTTATGCACCTTTTGCGCGTTTTGCGCGAAAGGTGCATAAAGTAAGCCGCCGATGAGCACCTCGTTAGTTGCTTTTTTGGACTCCGAAAATCTCATCTAGCACGGCCTCCCCTCGGTTAGTTGGAGCCAGCTCATACTGCCATTTATTGTCTCTTGAAAATGAGCTACTCCAGTTCCATGGATCATTAATGAAGCTTTCCAAATCATCATTGGTTAATGTCTTTACAGACTCAACAGAGTATGGCTCTTTGGAAGCTCTATCAATCTGACAGAGTGAAATCAGGCCCTTTGACACCAATGAATTTACAAGGCCAATTGCCAGCTCATATTTTTCAATGAGGCTATCTTCCGTAGCATCAGAATGAATCTCTGATATTAACTCTGGTAGAGTTTTACCGAAATCAGTCAACTCAACCAATAGCCACTTTTCGTTGTCTGACAAGCTGATGGTTATAATCTCCCTGAGCAACTAACGCCGCGCTCAGGGGCGGCTTACCTTGTGTATGTTTTGTGCAAAAATGGGAGCGAAGCGACCGCACAAAAGGTGCACAAGATAAGCCGTCCCTTTGCAGCGCATTGTTATGCGGTTACTGCGATACATGTATGAAAACGTACCTACTATCTGAACGGACAGACGAAACTGAAGTAACTCCATATTTTTGAATTACCGCGATTCTCTCCCATTTCTCTGCACCACCAATTTTCTTAGGTTGCAGCTTCCACTTAGAATTTACAATCTCTAAAAGGTTTTTGTAATCCACCGCGTCTAGTTCCAGCAGAAAACTTTCATTATATCCTTGCCAAATATCCAAGAATTTGGGAGATCGCCCATGCTGGACAAGCGCATATTGTTTTAGCGGGGCATACCCTAGCGCTTGATCCAGTATCTGACTCAATTCAGGCTTACTTGAGCAGCCTGATAATAACAGCACTAAAAGAATAATTACGATGAATCTCATATTACGCATAACGCCCAGCGCAGGCGCAGCCAGCGCGGAGCGCCTTTTGTGTTAATGTTTGAGCGCCAGCGAGTAACACAAAAGGTGCGTAGCGTTGACTGTCGCTCTGCCGCTGATTGTTATGCTCCGCTACAAGGTTCCAAAGGTCAGCCACTTGAAGCAAGCTTTACTGAGCATGGTGTCGGAAGCCTCAGACAGCAGCTTTTCATCTTCTTGAGTTAATACACTTCTCCATCGACCGTTCTTTCCCTTATGAAAAAATGTATCTGGGCCATTTTTAAATAGGCGATAGCCACCAGGAAATAATTTATTTAGATTTTTCTTCGTAGATTCAAAGGAAGTGTAATTGGCCAAGGAATTCGCTTCCTCATCGGAAATCTCGACCTCAATAAATTTGGCGACACGCTTAATTTCTGATTCACTATCAAGCAGTAGGTTGTTGTAATGCACGTGTAACACATTATCCAAATCTTTCACATCAAACCATGACTGCACATGCCTCAAGTTTGACCAGAAAGGATACCCCTCGCTCTCCCATTCAAAATACCCCTTTGTTAGCCATGACTTCCAGAATTCATGGATGCTATCAGGGCACGGTGGTATAGGATGGACACCTAGTGGAAGGTCACTATTAACCAAGTCAACATCCATATTTTTGTAGTGATTCCAGAGAGACATAAAGACATCCCTAGGATCACGATCAACTACAATATATTTAATATTTTTATCATATTTAATTGCATCGAAGGGCAAATGGGTCTTAATGAACCTTCGTGAAGACTGCTCTTCAAGACGCGAAAGTATCTCCTCCTCAGGTGCCGGCCTAAAATCTATCCAGTGCCCCACCTCTCTCAATAACGGTGGATTTTTGATGCCATGCAAAAGTCCTAAAACAATCATTTGCATCCACGTAGTGCCAGATTTAAAAGGAGTGGCAATTACGATATCTCCACTTCTTGGCTCGAATTTCTGCCATCTATCACTATCTAAGAAGGGGTGTAAATACCTTCTTCTGGCTGACATATTTTTCTCCATGCTTACTGAGCATAACGCTGAGCTAACCGGCAGCCAGTGCGAAGCACGCTTTTGGCTGTCCGACGGAGGCCGCTTGCGGCCGGAGTGTAGTTGAGCGTTTTGTTATGTGTGGTGAGTATGATCAACCTGAACCAACTAACTTAGCTATTAAGATTGCTAACCCCACCAAAGAAACCAGCCCCACCATGGATACAGTAAAGTTGGTGAAATTTGAAGCTTGTTCGTGATCAGTAATGGCCTTTTGAGGTAGCTTGCCAAAACTGATGGCGCGACATATAGGCCACCCCACATACCAAGCTATAACTTCAAAGCAAAGCTCCCAGATTAGCCACATTAAAGAGCGAACCACTACACTAACTAAGCGTAGTAACCCCTTCAGTGCCCCCTCGGCTATTTCTTCCAATGAATTTTCTCCTTAGGACACATAACGTTGCCAGCAAGGGCAGCCGAAGCAGAGCGTAGGCTGTCCAGCCCAGCCTCCGGCTGGGCGATCTTGCCTGGCCTGGTTATAGCTGGCGCGCTCTGAACGACCTACTTGCCCTCTGCCAGCCAAAGGTGGCTGGCCACTGCCCGATAAATTTATCGGGAAAAATACCATACTTTCCCTACCGATTAACTAACTGACTGGCACTCAAAGATGGCGCGGTTGGCTTGCAGGGCCTGCTAACTTAAAACGAAGGCACTTGAATGAAACTGCGGTACCAGCCGGTAGAAAATACTCTCTGAAAAAGTGTGTCCAGTTAGAGATCGATGCTTGTAGCAACTACAAAATATCTAAAAAATGACCGCCACAATAACAGTGTATTCAAAAGCTCCTGCATTATATCACCCTGCAACATATCCCAAGTTCAAAAAAACCAGTAAACCCAGAAAAAGACTTACAAATCAAGGGATTAGCAATCTCTGACATAGAAACACTCAAGTGGATATATTGCGGCTGCATTATATCTTGTTATTTTGTTGCTTTTGATCACTGATGCAAATCATTAAAAATCAATAAGTTAACGCTGATCTTACCGTAGATATGTGCACCTGCTTGTGATCTTCGATATCGACAGCAGTTGAAGACAGCAAATTCTGCACATAAAAATGGCAAAATAAACCAACATTTATGAAAATTTTGCAAGTGGATTTAGCCTTGAATGCATAAGCTAGCTGGAATATTTCCGCTAGATCCGGTCACTTCTGGGAAGGCCGCTTTAAGCCCCAAGCACAGCTAGATGGAAGAATTGTCCTAGCCGTCCATAAGGCCTAGCTTGATCTTCTCAGCCGATTTGGTGAAAGGTTCTGGCCACACTTCCATTCAACGGCGTATTCGTACTGCGATCTTAGTGAGTAACCCGAAGACTTGTACCTCTTGTAGACCGCAAGCCTTGCATTCCTTCAATGTAATGAGGTTTTGCCCTAGCCTAGCTGCACAAACGCCTGATACTGACTCAAAAATACCCGCCCAGACAACTTCTGCAAAAAACTACTTTTCTCCAGACAATCCATCACCGGCCCTTTAACTTCGGAGAGATGAAAACGAACCCCTCTATCAGCCAGGTTCGCATTCATAGACTCTAAAACTTCTAATGCACTCCAATCAATCTCATTCACCGCGCTGCACATCAGAATGACATGTCTCACCTGAGGATTATTGGCAAGGCCGGTATAGATACGGTCTTCCAGTACGCCGATATTAGAGAAAATCAGGCGGCCATCTACGCGGAAGGTGAGGATCTCGGGAACAGTTTTTACCTGGTGCCGGTGAATATTGCGAAAATGCTCGGTGCCCTCCACCAGGCCCACTTCGGCTATATGAGGTTTGGAGGCCCGATAGATAAATAATAATAAGGATGCGGCAACACCACAGGCTACACCGGGCTCGACGCCCATTAACAGGGTAACGGCGATTGTCAGGGTAACGGCAATAAAATCTGCCTTGGCAAAGTGCCAGGTTTTACGCAGGATGGAGAAGTCCACCAGGGAGAGAACCGCAACAATAATAGTAGCGGCCAGGGTGGTTTTCGGTAGGTAATAAAGAAAAGGAGTTAAAAAGAGCGCGGCCATCGCGATACCCAATGCCGTAAACAGGCTGGCAAATTGTGTCTGCGCACCCGCAGCATCATTCACTACCGAGCGAGAAAAGCCACCACTCACCGGGAAACCACCAGAAAGGCCGGAGCTGATATTAGCCATGCCCAGGGCAACCAACTCTTGATTACCATCAATTCTTTGTCGTCGCTTGGCTGCGAGGGTTTTGGCTACCGAAATAGATTCTACATAGCCAATAATGGCGATCATTAGTGCAGGCACAAATAAAGATTGCAGTAGCGGCAATGATAGGTTCGGCAGTGATAGCGGTGGTAAACCGGCGGGAATAGCGCCTACCAGCGCCACTTGTTGCGCTTCAAAATTCATGAAAGCTGATAAGGCAATGGTTACCAGCACACCCAGCACCGGTGCCGCCCTGGCAAACAGTTCGGCATTACTGCGAGACAAGCCCATTTTCTCCAGCCATTTTGCAGCAAAGGCTCTGGCCCAATAGAGAAAAATCACCACCCCCACTCCAGTTATCAAGGCGAGGCTATTGATGCTTTGCAGGTTCTGCCATAGCGATAGCAGTAACTCCGGTGCAGTATCACCATGGGCGGCCACCCCCAATAAATGCCGCAGCTGGCTGAGTGCAATCAATAATGCGGAAGCAGTAATAAAACCAGAGATCACTGGGTGGGAGAGAAAGTTCGCCAGCATGCCGAGACGTAAAGTGCCCAACAAAAAAAGTATTCCCCCGGAGAGCAGCGCCAGGGCGGCGGCCGCGCTCAGGTAATCCACCTCACCAGTAGCAGTGACCTCTCCCAGGGCGGCGGCACTCATCAGAGAGATCACTGCGACCGGCCCCACAGATAAAGTACTACTAGAACCGAAAATACCGTAGACCACCAGCGGCACCATACTGGCATAGAGGCCCACTTCCGCCGGCAGCCCCGCTAACAGGGCGTAGGCAAGGGATTGGGGAATCAGCAGCACCGTGACTATTGCTGCGGCGAGTAGATCCCGGTTAAAAGTGCGGCGGTTATAGGATTGAAAAGTAGTGAAGATGGGAAACCATCGGGAGAGTTTCTGCATAACTATGGTTTACCTTCCGCTTTTTCTCTTCACGCCGTCAGTTCCACCCGTTTTGTCACGGCACATGACAGACATTTAATTGCGGCACCCTCTTACAATGCATAGCGGTGCCGCAATCTCTGGTATATCCTAATGGCCATTAAAGCGCCTTTATTAGGCGCTCGATAGATTAGGGCTCGATAAGTTAGGAATCGATAGAGACCAGCGCGGCACTGACATCAAAGCCTGCTGCCTGAGCCTGGCTATGCAACTGTTTTTTATCGGCACCCATTAAAATTTTGGCCCCGGCCCAAACCTGACTTGAACGATTGCCGGTGCGGCAGAATGCATGAATTTTTTCACCGCTCTGCAATACATTGCGAAAGGCCTCGCAGTGCTCCCGGGTCATTCGCCCACGGGTAAAAGGAATCGCAATAAAGCGTAGGCCGGCGTTCTGAGCGGCCCGCTCCATGGCTTCGTAGCTGGGGTGTGCCTCACTCTCCCCTTCCGGGCAGTTGCAAACCACCACCTGTACACCACTCTGTGCCAGAGGTGCCATCTCTTCACAGGCAATATGTTCAGAAACGCTCACTTGCTCATCTAATTTTTTAATATTCATCGTCGCCTCGTTGTGACTGCGGCCCCAGCTAATCTTGGCTGCAGCGCTAGATTTACTTGGATTTTTTACAGCTGATTCAGCGGCACTTTTAGATAGACTGTGCCGTTGGATTCTGCCGGAGGAAACTGGCCGGCACGAATATTGACCTGCACTGAGGGGATAATCAGCCGCGGCATGGGCAGGCTGGCATCGCGTTTTTTACGGATTGCCACAAACTCGCTTTCGCTAATACCGTCGCGCAGGTGGATATTTTCCCGTCGCTGGGCCCCCACAGTGGTTTCACACTGGTGCTCCCGCTGACCCTGCGGTGGGTAATCGTGACACATGAACATGCGGGTTTCGTCCGGCAGGGATAATATTTTTTTCACCGACAAATACAGTTGTGCGGCATCGCCTCCGGGGAAATCACATCGGGCACTGCCCACATCCGGCATAAACAGGGTATCTCCCACAAACAGGGCATCGCCGATCAACCAGGCCATATCCGCGGGAGTGTGGCCGGGGCTATAAATCACCCGCGCCTCCAGCTCTCCCACCTGAAAATGTTCACCATCCTTGAATAGGTGATCAAACTGGCTGCCATCGGCAAGAAACTCCCTCTCCAGGTTAAAAACCTCGCGGAAAATCTTCTGCACCTGGCAAATCTGCTCACCGATGGCGATGCGTCCACCCAACTGCTCCCGCAGGAAAGGCGCCGCAGAGAGGTGGTCGGCATGGGCGTGGGTTTCCAGTATCCACTCCAGGGTGAGATTCTTTTCCCGGATAAACGCCACTATTTCTTGCGCACCCTTGTTGCTGGTACGCCCGGATGCCGTGTCAAAGTTGAGCACGGTATCCACCACGGCGGCCGAGCCACCGGCCCTGTCGTATACCACATAGCTCCAGGTTTCGGTCTCTCTGTCGAGGAACGGCCGCACCTGAGTGCTTTGCTTTACCTGCGGCATTTTTTGCCCTCCAAATTCACTACCCGATCAATATACATTTTGATAATATGTAAAACAATATATTATTATTTTGTAGATTGTTACCAGGCCAAGTTAATGCCCGATACCTCCAGCCTCGATTTAAACAAGATGCGCGATTCCGCCGGCCAAGCCGCGGCCATGCTGCGCTCCCTGGCCAACCAAGACCGCTTGTTACTGCTGTGCCAACTCAGCCAGGAAGAACTTAATGTAGGCGAACTTGAGGAACGCCTGGGTCTTCGCCAGCCCAGCCTCTCCCAACAGCTGGGTGTCCTACGCCGCGAGGGGTTGGTGGACACCCGCCGGGAGGGCAAACACGTTTACTACCGAGTAGCTGACCCACGGGTTCTGGCACTTCTACAAACTCTTTATCAACTCTACTGCGCGGAGTAACGCCATGACCATCGATTGGACTGCCTTCACCCCCGCCACGGCACTCGCCGGCGGTGCTCTTATTGGGCTCGCCAGCGTCCTATTGCTGATTTTTAATGGCCGCATTGCCGGCATCTCTGGTGTTTTAGGCGGCCTGCTGGAAGGCAGCTCCGGTATCGGCTGGCGCCTGGCTTTTATTATCGGCCTACTGGCTGCACCGCTGGCCTGGCAGCTCTTTGTCGCCCTCCCCCCCATCAAAATTGAGGCGGGCTACCCCACCCTGATCGCCGCCGGCCTGCTGGTGGGCTTCGGCACCCGTTTGGGCTCCGGCTGCACCAGCGGTCATGGGGTCTGCGGCCTATCCCGTCTCTCACCCCGCTCACTGGTCGCCACGTTAGTGTTTATGGCCGCGGGCTTTGCCACGGTTTATGTTGTGCGCCACCTGCTGGCCGCTTAAGAGAGGATCAAATGATGAAAACCACTGTGACTGCGTTACTGGCGGGCTTGATCTTCGGACTGGGCTTGTTGTTATCCGGTATGGCTAACCCGGAAAAGGTATTGGGCTTTTTAGATATTGCCGGCGCCTGGGACCCCTCCCTGGCACTGGTTATGGCGGGCGCCATCGCCGTCAGTCTGCCCGCCTTTCAATTATTTAAAGGGCGCAAAGAATCCCTATTAAAAGAAACCTTACAGTTGCCAACCAATACCCATATTGACCGCCGCCTGGTGATAGGCGGCCTGATGTTTGGGATCGGCTGGGGCTTGGCGGGCTTCTGCCCCGGCCCCGCCATTGTGGCGAGCGGTGCCGGGCTGGAAAAAGCACTGATATTTACCCTGGCCATGCTGGCCGGCATGGGCATCTTCAGGCTCGGCGCTCATAAGATGATCCCGGCGCGCGGATAAGGCGGACACCTAGGAGCGGCGGCACTGGTAAGCAGCGCCGTCGCTTCGGTCTATCTTGTTGAATCAAGGTATCGCCACCACCAAGTGGAGATCCGCCAATCAACAAAAGTAAAACATGCGTGTGCAGCAACTGATCCCCCTCTGGCTAAAACGCTACCAGCCCAAGTGGCTGATAGGGGATGCCGTGGCTGCAATCCTTGCCAGCATGATGTTGATTCCCCAGGCACTGGCCTATGCGGCGCTGGCCGGCCTGCCGCCCTACTTGGGACTTTATGCGGGTCTGCTGCCTCTGGTGGGCTATGCCCTGTTCGGCTCCAGCTCAGTACTCTCTGTGGGGCCCGTGGCAATACTGGCCCTGATGACCGCCTCCGCGCTTACCCCAATCGCCACGCCTGGCAGCGTCGAATATATCAATGGGGCCATATTGCTGGCCCTACTCAGCGGAATAATGCTGCTATTGATGGGTTTCCTGGGCCTTGGCAGCCTCTCCAATCTGCTGAGCCTACCGGTGGTCAATGGCTTTGTGTCCGGCGCGGCGGTGCTGATCATCGCGGGGCAAATAGCTCCGCTACTCGGCATTAAAAGTGAGGGGCACACGGCCCTGGAAATTTTGCTGAGCACGATTGATAACGGCCCGCTGAGCGACCCGGATGCAGCCCTGATGGGGCTGATTGCCCTATCCAGCCTGATTATCGCGCGCCTCGGGCTTCCTTTTTTACTGCGCACCCTGGGCGTTGAGGCCACACGGGCAAAGTTGCTATCGCGCCTGGCCCCAATGCTGGTTGTGCTGCTCTCCATCGCCCTCACCACCATTTTCCACTGGGAGCAGGATTTGCCCGTGGTGGGCGAAATCCCTGCGGGCCTGCCGGATTTCACCCTGCCGGTTTTTAATTTCTCCATGATTTACGAGCTATTGCTGCCGGCACTGATTATCGCCCTGCTCGGCTTTGTCGAGAGCCTCTCGGTGGCCCATACCATCGCCCTTCGGCGCGGGGAAAAGCTCGATGCCAATGCGGAACTACGCGGCCTCGGTACCGCCAATCTTCTCAGTGCCTGTTCCGGAGGGTTTGCGGTAACCGGCAGCTTTGCACGCACCGCGGTGAACGATGAAGCGGGGGCAAAATCACCGCTAAGTGGCATTATCGCCGCAGTGTTGATAGCCCTGGTACTGCTCTATGCCACCAAGGTGTTTACCGAACTGCCGGTGTGTGTGCTGGCCGCAACCATTATTGTGGCGGCAGCCAACCTGATTGACCTGCGCGCACTGGCACGACACTGGCACTATGACCGCACCGATGGCCTGGCCATGGGCGGCACCCTACTAGGCGTCATACTGTTTGGCGTGGAAGCGGGTATCGGCCTGGGCGTGGGGCTTTCTTTCGCTACCCTTATTTGGCGCGCCAGTCGGCCTCATATCGCCGTGGTGGGGCGTGTTCCCGGCACCGAGCACTTCCGCAATGTGCTGCGCTATACGGTAAAAACCCAGCCGGACATTCTTTTCCTACGCATCGATGAAAATTTGTTTTTCAGCAATATCAGCGCGGTAGAAGACCGCCTGTTTGCAGAGGTGAAACGGCAAAAGAGCCTGCATGACTTGGTGCTGATTCTCTCTTCGGTCAACCGCATCGACAGCACCGCCACCGAGCGCCTGCAGCAGGTCAACCAAGACCTGCTGGAGCGCAATATCCGCCTGCACCTGGCGGAAGTTAAGGGCCCGGTACTGGACCGGCTGGGACGCTCCAAGCTGCTGCAAGAATTAACCGGCCGGGTATTCCTCTCTGCCTACATCGCCGAACTGGCCCTGCGCCATCACAATATCAGTGACGATGGCCAACCCAGCGCTCCCCCCTCCCCCGCCGATCCCACTTGATCCACCACTTAGTTAACTTGTCTGCCAGCGCCAATTACTGGCAAAATATCCAGTATTTGGGCGAAGGACACCATGGCTGGCGATACACTGACACAGGAACAGCGGGCCATTGCGGATCACTCCGGGGGCCACGCCAAGATTATTGCCGTGGCCGGCTCCGGCAAAACCACCGCCCTGCTGCACTACGTAAAAAATCGCCTGGATACCGGCACCCCCGCCGCCCAGCTGCTGGTATTGATGTACAACCGCAGCGCGCGGGAGGATTTCGAGCGCCGTATGGGCCAGCTGGTCAGTAATCACATCCCGGCGGTGCACACCTTTCACAGCGTCGGCTACCGCCTGTACCAGCGCATGATGGCCAACGGCCATATCACCGCAGCGAATCTCAGCCCCCTGCCACAATCCAGCGTACAGCTGCAAATCTGGAAGGCCATTGAGGAGTGCGCTCCCACCCACGAGCTGGAGGAAATTCGCGAGCGCAAGCAGTCGGAAATCGAGGCCGCAGAATTTTTTATCGACTACAGCAAAACCCTTCTCTGTGGTGAACACAGTGCGCTCAAGGAACTAAAACTCGGCGACGAATACGGATATTTTTTACAGGTATTTCGCGCCTTCGAAGACTGGCGCCGCAGCCAGACAGCCGTAACCTATGCCGACCTGATCTACGACCCGGCAAAACTGCTCCATGAAAAACCGGAGCTGGCACAACAATACGGCGGAAATTATGAAGATATCCTGGTGGATGAGTACCAGGACATCAATGAGATACAGCACTTTCTGTTACGAGTGTTGCACGGCGGCAATGGCAATGTGATCGCCATTGGCGACCCCGACCAGACCATTTATGAGTGGCGCGGCTCCAAGCCGGAATTCCTGCTCAAACTCTTCGACCAGGATTTTCCGCCGTCTCGCATTTATCACCTGAGCCGTACCTTCCGCTACGGGCACCAGCTGTCCCTGGCCGCTAACCACTTTATTGAAAACAATCGCGACCGCGCCGAGATTTTTTGTGTCTCCGCCGATGGCGAGCGGCAAACCCCGATTGAACTGGTGAACACCGATAAAGAGGGGCGCTGGCTGGTAGAGCACCTGCGCCGTTGCCAAAAGCAGGGCCAATCTTTGGCGGGTATCGCCGTACTGGTGCGCCTCTGGTCTATTGCCGCACCGCTTGAGCTGGCGCTGCTGGCCAACAGCATTCCCTACCGCTCCGCCAGCCGTAACACGGTGCTGTCGCGCCGCGAACTGCGGCCACTGTTCTGGAGCCTGAATATCGCCTCGGGACGTTTTAGCGAACTCCCTCCCAAGCGGCGCCAGCAAGGATTGTACGAATGGCTCACCGCCCCGCATGTACGCATCCCTCGCAAAGTACTCGAACCCCTCTGTGCCACCCTCGCCACACAAGAGAAAAGCTGGGGCAAACAGCTGCTTGCGAAACTTCCAGAAACCCTGAGCAAACCCCAGGCCAAGCGATTGCGCCAAAGAGCGGAGCTTTTGATACAGATAGAGAGCTGGCGCGGCCACGCCGGCGAGCTGTTGCGCCGGCATATCGGTGAGCTGGAACTCCTCAGCGGTATTGCCGAAGACGCCTTCACCCGCCAGCAGGGTGAGGAGAGGCAGCAGACCATTTTGGCCTTCTACCAATATCTGGATACCCTCAAGCAACCTCCGGCACAAGCCTTAGCGCACCTGCAGGAATTGCAGCGGCAACACCGCGAGGGCGAGCAGACTGCCAGAGAGGCCATCCAGATCACCACCATGCACCAGGCCAAAGGGCTGGAGTGGGATCAGGTCATTATTCCCACCCTCACCCAGCACAATATGCCCTACCAGTCCCAGCGGGATTTCAGCACCCCCGCCTCCCTGGAGAGTGAGCGCCGCCTGATGTACGTGGCCATGACGCGGGCAAAGTCCAAACTGTTTCTGCTGGCCCCCACCGAGGAAGCAAAACGCAAAGACCCCGATGCCGCACAACCCTCGTTATTTATCGACGAAATGCAATTGCCTCTCAGCCAGCTGATGGCGCAATGCCTGCGCGAACGCCCCGAACATATCCATACCGATATCCCGGTCTCCCGCCAGGCCCTGCGCTACCTAGAGGCCTGCGACTACAACCCAACACTCAGCGCACCCGCCGCCCCCATACGCAAGCCCACCCAAGGCGAAGCCCTGCGCCACAACAAGCTCGGCCAGGGGCGGGTTTTAAAGTGGGAGGATCAGCGTATTGAGGTACAGTTCAGCGATGGTAAAACACGGCGCTTCGACTGGGTCACCCTGGCCCGCTATTTGGTGTAGCTCTTGGCAAGGTCTTGTTGTCACCTTGTAAGCCCATAGCGCCATCAGAGAGCGGGCTTGGCACCTACTCTCTTGGTAAGTTCAGCATGTAAGGGGTAAGGCAATGATTTGTAACGATTTTTTTAAGAAAACAGTTGACTTGGGTAAAGCGTCTCTATAATATCCGCACCCGTAACGCGCTCGTAGCTCAGCTGGATAGAGTACCTGGCTACGAACCAGGCGGTCGGAGGTTCGAATCCTCCCGAGCGCGCCATACAAAGCAAAGGCTTACGTCTCACGGCGTAAGCCTTTTTTGTTGTGGTGAAAATTAAATTGGGTGATCGCTCAAAATCTGTATATTTTGACAGCCCCGTATTTGCCCCCCACCCCAACATACAACTGACGCCTTAACGGCCCCATAAGTCAATCTATGTCTCCCAAATAAGGGGCAACAGCCTCAGTTAATCAAGTCACCACCCTCGGTAAATCCCCCCCCCCACCGAGTGGTATAGGCAGGCGATGTAAACGCCTGCCGCATCTTCCACTTTTTCTGAATGCCTTCAGCCCCCAGGAAC
Source organism: Microbulbifer sp. THAF38 (assembly GCF_009363535.1). NCBI lineage: Bacteria > Pseudomonadati > Pseudomonadota > Gammaproteobacteria > Cellvibrionales > Microbulbiferaceae > Microbulbifer > Microbulbifer sp. THAF38. The sequence goes on along the minus strand of NZ_CP045369.1, from coordinate 1,737,126 downwards.
AAAGTCCCGCGACCAAACTTTTTATTGATCCGGTCCATCGCCTGCATGGTCTGCCCTGCCCTGAGCGATTGCCCTGGAGTGAACAAATCACCCTGCCCCAGTGCGCGGGGGATTATTTCGATTAGCCCGACGCCCGCTTTCATAAAGCGGCAGCCTGGGCGGCATAAATGAGCAATGACTTCTCTCACCAGCCGCACGATTACCCGTGTGTCATCGGTGGGGTATGGGGTCTGCACTACGGCGCTGCGGCTGTAGTAGTTGGGTTCATGGGGTGAGGTGTGCAGGAATAGATGAATCGACTTCACCAGCGATTTCTGCGCGCGCAGTTTCTCTGCGGCCCTGCTGGCATAGAGGGTCGCAGCTTGCAGTATGAGCGCTAAGTCGGTGAGCTTTTCACCAAAGGGGCGGGTGCAATAGATCTGTTTCTTAGCTGGGGGCTCTTCCTCCAGGCCCAGACAGGGAATCCCGTTCAATTCTTCAATAGTGCGCTCAATATTCACATTGATACGGCGGCGCAAGATTTTCGGGTTTGCCTGGGCCAGGTCATAGGCAGTCTCTATACCGAAATCCGCCAGGCGCTTGGTGAGGCGACGACCTATGCCCTACACATCGTTCACAGCTGTGCGGCGCTGGATCCACTGCCACTTCTCGGGGGTATCCAATGCACAGACGCCATCGCACTTGGGGATTTTCTTGGCCGAGGTATACAAGGCCGAGAACCTGCACCATTTTGCGCAGGTTCCCTTTCCGCCGTTAGTCGCACGGCTCAACGCGCAGCTACTTCATGAGTTTCGTCGGCATATTCACCGGGTGATTGAGAGAACTTACCAGTTTTGGAGAAAGGTGCGCAGATAATCTAACTGCCACGAACCACCTTAGCATCCTTCACTGGCTGGGTAACAATCAGAAAGACGGCGTAGACCAACCAGGAAAAGAAAAGAACACCGAAGAACCATCCCACTTTTGCCCCACCATGGGAGCGACTGGAGATGAGTACATGCACTATTGGTACTATAAGAAGCAATATTATGATCAACTGCCAGATACTAATTCCACCAAATCCCATAGCGGCCTCCTAGCCTAGTATTGTTACCCTGTTACGAATGCATAACGTACCGCATCCTGTTAAATCAGCCCATAGACCGACACACCAAATTCAAAGCAATTGTTACTACATAAAATCAAATTGGTACTTCTGTAATGCCATCTCCCCAAAAAGTGGTACCTCTGCCTCAATATAAGCCGCAGTATCTTATCAAGCACACAAACTGAGAAGGGTAGCTTTTTTAAATTACACAAGCGGTCAGTCTTACGCTGAATGAAGATCATACAGCTTTTCTTGCAGAAAAAGATTCTACGCTAAGCGGGCTTGCAAAACACACCCACTATCGTAAATTAGGACCACTTTTAGGAGGTGAAGTAATCAATGGATAAATTTTGGGTTATCGATACTATTTGCACGGTCTTACCAACTAGTTCAGTCGAGCAAGATGGAAGCGATTTCTATTACAACCGCGCTGTTGTACCAGCAACCTCAAAAGAAGAGGCAATCGATCATCTTACCTCTAATTTCAACGAGGACGGGATATCTATTAAAGACATTACCAATATTGCCACCTACGAAGAGGGTGATTGGTCTAACGACATCTACAACCTTGACAGAGCATTCGAAAGGGCAAAACAGGGAAATAGAGTCTGTACCGCCACGTTTATTTCTTCGGATGTCTATGATTTCAAATACAGGGATTTGTAATGAGAACCTGTGCATTAACAGTCGCTGAAGCAGGCCCCAACTATAAGGTTGATGTATCGCTTGTTATCGGAGGGTCTGTTGAGAATAAATACGTTCTACGCACCACTTATGATTCATTGTCAGTCTGGAAGGCAAAATATGCAAAGAACATCTCCCCATTTTATCCTAAATTAAAAACCAACATTAAAGATGCGGCAATTATCGATAATGAAATATGGATTTTTGCTGTTGACGCCACCAATGAACTACATTTAATAGATGCAGTTAAGATAGGTGCAAGTTTTTACAAAATTCGGCCGGACGAAATAATCCGCAATGTCTATGTTAAAAACTTGAATTCCGAAAAAGAAAACAACATGGAAGTGGATGCTTTGATCAAAGCGAATATGCAACTCTATGAGAAATCTACAGAAGCAATTAAAAAAGCAGCGAGGTTTTTTGGCATAACAGAGAGCATTAATTTCCACGTTTTCAGCGCTGCTAAAAATCACAAACTCCCCAAAGATAATCTCAAAGACGCGCTAAAGTCCGGAGGAGCTAAAAATATTACAACTGACAAAAGAATACATCTATTCTTGACTGGCTCCAATGATGGTGAGAGAGAGGCTGAAATCCTCACCAACTTATATGTTGCCTCAATTTAACACGCAGCTTCCTTTTAATCAGGGTATCCTTCGAGAAGAGCAGCTAAAGAGTAATATTCCAGCCGATAACCACTCTAAAACTGCCCCACCAAAAGCCACTCCGACTTAGCTGTCTCCAATTTAATCAATCCATACTTTCGGGCAACATCCCCAAACTGCCTCGCATAGATTGCGCGAGCGGGTTGGTAGGGGGCAACCATTCGTCGGGACCTTTATCGCCCTTGGTTTGATTGTACCCATCATCCACCAGCCACAGGTTGGCCGGGTCTTCCGCGAAGTCATGATACTGTTCGCGATCTCAATTGGCACCGCCGAACTTGTGAGCCCTGGTGAGTAGGCCTATATGCTCAACATTCAAGTCCGAAGCCTGTTGGAAAAACTGGCCGGTATAGAGGGCCATCCATAAGACCGAAACGACAGTGCTTTAACATCAAAGGTAGTCAAACATCCAACACTAATTTTGATGACTGAGTCATATATGAATAGAACGGGACAACTGGGACACAAGAGTGTCCCAGCTCAGTCGAAAGCTTAAAGCTTAGTCAGCGCTTTTTGTGAAATGCAGACTGTCTTTCACTCGAACCCCGGTACTTGGATCAGCAACATACCAGGTTAGCTCGTAATCTCCAGCCTCAAACCACTCTGGTATCGTTAGATAATTTCGAGTGTAATCCTTTGCCTCAGAATAGTTCAACACGACATCCCGGGATTTATGTATGGGGTAATTATCCCCATTAGGAAGAGTGAGCACACTCCATTGATCAAGAGTAATCAATGATTGTGAAGAATCTAAATTGCGAATACTTGCATCATAATTGACTCTTCCCCCGTAGGAAGGTACTGAAAAATCGGCAGGTTCATCAAGCTCAATCGCCAGCTGAATATCAGATAGGTCCCCTTCAACAACCAGCTTAAAGTCCCAGAATTCAACATAACCACCGGATACGCTGACCGTAAATTTACCTTCCCCATCGAGGAAGTTTCTTTTCAGGAGGCTACCATTAAATCTTCCAGCACAAAAACCGAAACTTATCAGTTCTGAGACAGGATTGGGGTTTTCCTGTGTTGGAAAATCGAAGCTGTATATCATCCCTATTTCATGGGACTCAGAATAACCCAAAATGAAGGACCCGGCAGCAGGTTCACTTTCCAGTTCAAGAAATGCCTTAGAGGCATTTCCACCTTTAACCTCGGTACTGATACAAGCGTTATCAATGCTGTCGAATTGATAGCCAATATCTAAATCCACCTCGTACTCAACTCCATCTTCCATCTTGAAGGGGAACGGCTCACCTAAATCTATTTTTGTACTGATCGTATCTGCCTGAACCAAGGTCGATGCGCAGATTAAAGTGAAACTAGCGATAGAATTCTTCAATACAGCCCTATACTGAGGGTATTTACTTGTGATTTTTTTCAAAACGATATTCCATTACATACATTATGAGGCACAACAATACTTCGGACAGCTTTTTATAACCCAGTCATGAAAAAGCAAAGCCCTTGGCTTGAGAAAGGAAGAGCTGGGATACAAGAGTGCCCCAGCTCAGTCGAAAGCTTAAAGCTTAAAGCTTAGTCAGCACTTTTTGTGAAATGCAGACTGTCTTTCACTCGAACCCCGGTACTTGGATCAGCGACATACCAGGTTAACTCGTAATCTCCTGCCTCAAACCATTCTGGTATCGTTAGATAATTTCGAGTGTAATCCTTTGCCTCAGAATAGTTCAACACGACATCCCGGGATTTATGTACGGGGTAATTATCCCCATTAGGAAGAGTGAGCACACTCCATTGCTCAAGAATAATCAATGATTGTGAAGAATCTAAATTGCGAATACTTGCGTCATAATTGACTCTTCCCCCGTAGGAAGGCACTGAAAATTCGACAGGTTCGTCAAGCACAATCGCCAACTGAGTATCAGAGACATCGCCCTCTACAACCAGCTCAAAGTCCCAGAAATCCACATAACCACCGGACACATAGAATGTAAATTTACCTTCTCCATCAAGGAAATTTTTCGCCAAGATACTAGTTTCACCTTCGCAGAAGCTGATGTCTGCCATCTGCCAAACAGGATTGGGATTTTCCGGAGTTGGAGCATCCATAGAATAAAGGAGTCTTTGCGCATACGTTTGAGAAATAGGCATCGTGAGAGGTTTTACTGGCTCACTTTCTACCCTATAAAATGCTGCACCTGCATCTCCACCTGTAACTTCAGTTTTGATACAAATTTTTTCAATACTGTCGAATTGATAGCCAATATCTAGGTCCACCTCGTACTCAACTCCATCTCCCATCCTGAAGGGGAACGGCTCACCTAAATCTATTTTTGTACTGATCGTATCTGCCTGAACCAATGTCGACGCGCAGATTAAAGTGAAACCAGCGATAGAACTTTTCAACACAGCCCTATACTGAGGGTATTTGTTTGTGATTTTTTTCAAAACGATATTCCATTACATATATTATGAGGCACAACAATACTTCGGACAGTTTTTTATAATCCGGCCCTTAAAAAGCAAAGCTCTTGATTTGATAAAGGAAGAGCTGGGACACAAGAGCCCCCAGCTCAGTCGAGAACTTAAAACTTAGTCAGCACTTTTAGTAAAATGCAGACTGTCTTTCACCCGAACCCCGGTGCTTGGGTCAGTGACATACCAGGTTAACTCGTAATCTCCAGCCTCAAACCATTCTGGTATCGTTAGATAATTTCGAGTGTAGTCCTTTGCCTCAGAATAATTCAACACAACATCACGTGATTTATGAATGGGGTAATTATCCCCATTGGGAAGGGTGAGCACGCTCCATTGCTCAAGAGTAACCAATGATTGTGAAGAATCTAAATTACGAATACTTGCATCATAATTGACTCTTCCTCCATAGGAAGGCACTGAAAATTCGACAGGTTCGTCAAGTACAATCGCCAACTGAGTATCAGAGACATCACCCTCTACAACCAGCTCAAAGTCCCAGAAATCTATATAACCACCGGACACATTGAACGTAAATTTACCTTCTCCATCGAGGAAATTCTCTGCTAAGAGACTATTTTCTTTCCCGCAGATATTGATGCTTTCCTGCAACTGTGGCACAGGGTTAGGATTTTCTGATGTTGGAAGCTCTATACTCTTAACCAACATCCACGCATGCGACTCAATACGAGGGAGAGTGAAAGGTCCTGCAGGTTCACTTTCCGTTGTATAAGATACTCCGCCAGCAGTTCCATTTTTAACTTTAGTATTGATACAAACTTTCTTAATGGTATCGAATTGATAACCAACATCTAAAATTAACTCGTGCTTAATTCCATCTTCCATCCTGAAGGGGAAGGGTGCACCCAAGTCTATTTTGGTACTGATCGTATCTGCCTGCACCAAAGCCGATGCGCAGATTAAAGTGATTCCACCGATAGAATTTTTCAACACAGCCCTGTGCAGAGCGGATTTTGTAGCCAGTTTTTTCAAAATTACAACCTATTACATATACTATGAAACACATAAATACTTCGGACAGTTTTTTTAATGCCCAACCCTAACAAGGCCTGCAGCTTGATAACCGGTATTTATCACAGCCTTGAACGTCTCCAAATTGCGTAAAATACCTTTACAATGCCACAACCCTAAAACAACCAGGCCAAAACTGTCCGAAGTATTTTATTTCATTCTTTCCCCATGCCCCAAAAATTTTACCCTTATATACGTACCAACTAAGCCAACAGTTAAAAGCAGAGCGATTAACTAACCTGGTTATCTCAGTAAATATTATTTAACGCGGATAACATCTGCCCCAGCACCCAGCCAAATCGCTGTTTGCACTCTCAGTGATCTTCGGCAGAGCCCCCTGGCGGTTAGCAATATTCCAGCTGTGTTGCCTTTCACATACAACAGATTGTCCGCTTTATTCAGAGCCACTTTTGTCAAGCAAAGTTGTCTGCAGCCTAACATTGCCACATAGCGGGCAAGCTGGCCGACTTTACCGGCCCAGGCGCCGCTGCCTGAAGCCACTAGGTAGCGCTCGCCATTACTGGCAGTGCCCGGCAGATTGTTTTGTGCGGCCTGCTCTTCTAGCTGCAGTCGTGCGTCGATGGTATCCAGGGCTTGACGGCGGGCGCTAGGGTGTCCTCTTGTGCGAAGGGTTTGCCTTTATTGGGCATGTCGCTAAAGCTGTTTGATTTCTGCTAATAAGCAGATTTGTGCCTTCGGGCCTGGGCTGGTGATGCTGTTTAGCTAGCCAACTGCGATAGTGGCTGTGCCTAGGATGGTGAGCGTGGTTGGGTTGATCTCTGCGATCTGGTCACTCATCGATATCCGCTAAAAAACTGGCTTTGATCATAGACAGTGCGGCCACCCAAGCACCCTACTCCGAGCAATTGAAATACTAGCTGGCCAATGTCACCGACTCGGACCTGATTTTTGATCTATTCGACAAGCTGCGAGCAGCTTTACCTTGCCAGAAGTAGAGCAGTTCTGCGCGGCCTTTTTCATCAAGAGTAAGAGCAACACGGCGACTGCCAATACCTGCATGCCGGCATTTGAGCGTTGACAGGTCCGCCTAGCCGCCTATAAACAGGCCAAGGAAATGTTTGAGTGCAGCAAATGTGCGGTGATGGAACAGCTAGCGAATAACACTGCCGAGCAGGCCCTGCTAGGGGGCTTTAACAAAGCCGTGGACGAGGCGCGATCCTGGAAAGCAATGATGCCCACCAGAACCAGATGATGCAGCTTCTATCTGATCCAGAAAAGATCAAGCAGTTTTCCCGGCTGGTGTTTGATTTATTGAATAGACCGGAGTGACTCACACGAAAAACGGGTTAATGCCGGTTACAAATATATAGTGGGTATTGCCATAGCATGGCTCTAGGGCCTAGAGCTCTCCGCTTCCGCCCGCTTTAGCAACTTAGGCCATGCCAATCTATAGGTAGGGGATGATCCCCTGTCAGCAAAAACACATAAACGCCCTCGACTTTTAGGTATCTTGCCAGCTTGCATTTCTTTCAAGTGGAAGTACCTCGGTAGACAATTAGTGTTTTCGCTCTGCCCGTTGAGTACTTCAATCTTATGTCTCTCTTTCAGGGCGACTGGTTGGCATCGGCTCCCATAAGGTTCCTAGCTTATCCGTGTTGAAAATAACTGGCCTGTAACCAACGGACCCTTTTGCTATTATCAAGGGAATCACTTGTTATAACAATCTAGACATAAAATTGTGAGCCTAATGAAGACATGAATAAAATATAATTTTAAACCTCTCTTACAATAGAGCCGCGCAACCTGCATGGGGTCTTTACCAGCAGCCACCCTGATACACTGAGCCTGCATTTAAAAAGATTTTGACAATACATGGTTAATAGTGACCACTAGGGACCAAAAGATATTTTCAAGCGCCAATAAAGAGCAACCTGACTCTTTTAAGCAGCCATAATACAGGCAAACCCAAGGCTATATTTTAACTGCATAAGCACAATCAAGAACAGCTTGAGGAACCCTCCACTTTAGGGCGCCGATATAAAAAATAGAATTTCCCCTGAGTAGGCAGAATAAGGCTTAAGATCGATCACGGGTGTTTTGCACTGCACATAATATTGATAAGTTATTAATTTATGGCAACATCCATTTAACCCACACAAAACTCATATGTCGCCAAATTCACCAAAAGTTAACAAATTGATCTCGCTTATTAGCCTGGTGCCAGATAAAGTTCCAAGCCGGATATAATTAATCTTTGCCAACACTAGACCAGAGCATTCCCTTAAAATTTGTTATGTAATCACGCAAACCTTAGAGAACCACAAGAAAATGAATTTAGCTAAATATACTCTTTTAACGCTCTGTTTTATAGCTAGCGCTTTATGTTCCGCAGACACAATTAAAGTAGAAAAAACATCTTACTCGGCTTCCATACTTAAAGTTGGTACCGGCCAACCTGCAATTGCAGCAACAGACCTTAATTCAGACGGGAATCAAGATGTAATTATTGCAAACAATTCGGACAACAACATAGTAACCTATCTTTCCAATGGCAATGGGACTTTGACACCAGCAGGAGATTTCCCCGCCGGTGACAGCCCTTCAGGTTTATCGACCTCTGACATCAATGGTGATGGGAACATTGATGTTGTTATAGCCAACCACGAAACCTCATACGTCACCATGCTTTTTGGAAATGGCAAAGGAGGTTTTTACCCTGCACCGAATTCACCTTTAAGCGTGCAAGTAACGCCCCACCCACATGTCGTCCGATTAAGTGACCTTGATGGTGATAGTAAAGTTGACCTGATTGTAGACAACCGTAATCACGAAGGTTTACTTATTCTCAAAGGACACGGGAATGGTGATTTTAAACTGCCAGGGAAGACTGTTAAAGTGGGAGGAGACCCCTACCGGGGATTTGCCATCAAAGACTTAAATAAAGACGGACACTCCGACTTGGTGACACCCAACCAGAATGATATAGGCATATTAATAAATAACAAATCTGGCAAGAATCCTTTCAGCTTAAATAACCTGACACAATCCGAAGCTCCATTTACTGTTGAGGTGGCAGACACGAATGGAGACGGAAACATGGATTTACTTGTAGCCAACAACCTCAATGTCATTACTATAATACCAGGAGATGGTAGCGGCAGCTTTCTAAAAAAGAAACAAGTAGAAATTCAGGCATCTAATGGCGCCAAACAGATTGCGACAGGAGATATCAATGGTGATGATATTGACGACGCTTTAATCAGCAGTTGGTCAGGTGAAATTCTCGTATTAATTGGAGGCTCGACAATCAAGTCGATCAAATTTAAGAATACGAATATTCCCAATCCGTGGGGAGTCGCACTTTTAGATTTAAACAAAGACGGCAAAAGTGACTTTATTGTTGCGGATGGCAACAGCAATTTAGCAGCGGTGTATATAAGCCAGATAGAGTGACAGATGCCTTGTTGGATGTAATCTAAAGTTACTCCTGCAGCGTACCGAAATTAACCACCAGAGCAACACACCTACATAAATACAACCAACCTCTCAACCACAACAAACCGCAGGGGATTATCACCGTGAAAATAAAATCTATTTTTGTTTTAGCTGCAACGACAACTATAGCCGTCAACGCTTCTGCGCAAGAGAGTCAAGAGAGTAATGGCGCAGTATCCGATGAGACCATCGCAAATCAACGTGCCAATTTAGAGAAGAACACCACAGGAAGAAATTTTGGCCCGCAATCTCCACGTGATATTGAATCAACTTCTGGAAACCATGCGATTTTCTTCGCTGCCGCACCAGCTCATACGGTTATGAACTTGTGCAATATCCATTTTCACAAGAATGCTGAGCATAAAGGTGGAGAATTTACCCAATATGCGGGCAATGGTGATGGACATGGCTTCCTGTCAGGTTTTAAGTATTCCGACACCCTTACCGAAACCGAGTTGGCCCCACCTAATCAAGAAGTGTGCCCAAGCCAACATGGCAGCCTTCATCCTGGAGATACCATTGAAGTCCATTATGTCCACTCATCCGCCAAAATTAAACCCGGCCCAACCTTGGGTTCCTGCTTTAACGAAGACATCAAGAATCCGCAGTTGCGGGTAGAAACGCAAGTTTACGTCTTGGTGAATGATTCCTCTGCTTTAGACTTTGTAAAATTAACTGCCCATGATGAAAAAGGTGCCTTTCAACAGGCCCTGGGCATTCCCAGCAATACTGGAAAGCCAATTCAGTATTCAGGTTCCACCACTGGTCCAGATTACAATGAACAGGGCTCGCCTTATCAAGTCACCTGGAGTGTCCGCCCCAATGTTGCCAAGGTCAACATTACTTCTGTGGGCAACTGGTGCAAGGACAATATCTTTAATGAAGAGCACGCTCATGGTGTAAGGAATTTGATCCAGAACCCCAAGCTTCTCTCCAAGATTGAACACTAAACGCGCATGCCAAGAATACAGCTACCAACATGACCCAATCCATCTACAACGGACACGCCACTAAGCGGCTAGTTATTCCTCAAATGCCTCAGGGTTTCAGGCGTGCTGGTGTTGGGTAATGCCGTAGCTAAAGGCTTAGCTTCATTACCCCACTTCCACTTCTTAACCAACCAGAATAGGAGGTGGCCACTGTTCTCCTTCGCTTAATGATCAATATTTAACCTCTATTACTCTTTTTCATAAAAGTGCTTGACGGCTCATGGGTAAATCTATATTGTGCGCACCCTCAACGACGCGCTCGTAGCTCAGCTGGATAGAGTACCTGGCTACGAACCAGGCGGTCGGAGGTTCGAATCCTCCCGAGCGCGCCATTTCAAAAGGGCTTGTATCTCCGGATACAAGCCCTTTTTTTATTTCTTCTGTAGATAGCTCCGCAGGTAGCGATTGCAGGCATACGACCATAAACTTCACACCAATCCAAGTTAATCTTGGCTTCGGCCCGGCAGCATTCACTAACTCTTTAAGTGAGAGTGGTCTGCAGTCTTATGCTTAAACGTGTGGTTTTAGCCCTACTCTGCATTCTTGCAATTTATATTGTTGCCGCTTACGTCTACAACAAGTATTTTACCCAGTCTGTCACTTTCAAAAGCTCCCCTTATGAGCCCGAACGGTCAGAAAGCCTGGATTACCTCAAAGAGAAAGACACCATCAAAATCTTGATCGTTGATGGCGGCGGTGTCCGAGGGTTAATCCCTTTATACGTACTCAACTATCTCGAGAACAAACTGCAAAAACCAATTAGCGAAGTGTTCGATGTCTACAGTGGTGTATCTAGCGGTGCCATTGTAGCCAGCGGTATCAACATTCCTGAAAAATTTATCCCTAAAAACTACACCGGGCATGATTCTGCCACAGAGTACTTAATCCAACTCTACAAAGAAGAAAGTGACTACCTGTTTTCCTCACCTTGGTATCACGATCTATTGACAGGCTGGGGGCTTTTTTCCCCTTCTTTTATGGGCGAGCGACTCCACCGTGTACTGGAAAACCACTATACAAAGTCACTTTCTTTCACAGATCTCAATAACTTTGTTCTTATCCCAGCACTTGACATTCACAGTGGTAAAATACATCTTTTCAAAAATCGAGGAGATGGAATCAAACAACTACCTACCGACAGCTTATACCAGCTTATCACTGCAGCAGTCAGCGCTGAGACCGCCTTTCCTCCGGTAGCTTTCAGGACACCAGAGCAATCCAGAGAGCATAGCTACTTTGCCGATGCCGGCCTAGCCATGAATAACCCCACCAGCCTGGTGCTACTGGATATTCTTAAAGAATTTCCAAATAAAAACTATTATGTACTAATTTTAGGAGCAGGCTCACCACCATTGGCTAGCAGTGAAGCAGATTACAGTGAACTGAAAAACTGGGGGCGTATCAACTGGATACGGGATGCCTTTTCCAACATTCAGAGATATATGGATATTCAACAACTAAACGCACTGGAACTCGCCCAACAGCTCTCTGATGGCGATCGTTTGGAATACGATTACCTAAATGTCGAAGTCACTGATCCATTCGTTGACATCTTTGACTATGATTCCCTACACCATTTAAAAACTTATGCCGACCGATTGATAGAAGAAAACCAGCAGCAATTACAAAGAATTATCGAGCGGCTCAACCAGCCTGATAAAAAAGCTTCTCAGTAAAAGCTCATCACAATTTCGAATATTTGATCAACCTTATTTGCGCTGACTATAAATCTCTTCTCCTGCTCTAATTATCGACAGGTCATCCGCAGGTTTTATGCTCTGAAGATCGCCTAGTTACTCAGAAAAACTGTACTGAAAACCATTAGTACGATGATGATATTACCCACTCTCTTGTTGACCTCTTTGACAATTAACACCATAGCTCCTTGAAATAATATACCGACAGGCTTATTGGAGAAATACAGATAAGCCAGAATCATACTGTTAACTTTCTAGGCAAAACACCTCTACCAATCCAACTCGCCCAGCTCCACAAGATTAATACTATTCGATTGGCTATTTCCATAGTTTATTTATTATGCAGGAGCAGTTTTCCAAGTAATATCTACTAGCATCTACACTAGATAGGTATCTCCCATTAAAAAGCTGAGGAGTGCAAACCTCCCAGAGTGTTCTAAAGTAGTTAACCTCTGTAGGGGTGGGGATTATTTATGCCGTTAAAGGACCTGGCCCTAGCTTGTACTGTTGTTATTATTTGGGGAGTTAACTTTTCGGTTATTAAAATTGGACTGGAAGAACTTCCTCCCATCCTATTCTCCGCACTTCGATTCCTTGTAGTTGCAATTCCGGCCGTACTTTTTATCCCCTTTCCCAAAACCTCTCCGTGGAATCTACTGGGTGTCGGTGTCTTTCTTGGGGTGTTCAAATTTGGGCTACTCTTCTTCGCCATGAAAGCGGACGCCTCTGCAGGAATTTCTTCACTAATCCTTCAGGCTCAGGTCTTCTTTACCATCTTACTGAGTGCAATTTTCTTTAAGGAGGCAATAGGCCGATATCAACTGTTGGGTATTTTCATTGCAATGGCCGGATTTTCACTGTTTCTCTTTAGCAGCGAGGGGAGCGTAACCTCATTCGGCTTGGTGCTGTTATTACTTGCAGCTTTCTTCTGGGCCCTGTCGAACTTGATCATGAAACGCACTCAGAGCGTCAATCTGTTGCACTTTATGGTCTGGGTATGCCTGGTGCCTCCCATACCTCTTTTTACCCTCTCCTATTTTCTGGAGACTCAAGACCCTTTAACTCTGATTATTAGTACCAATGCGAAAACCTGGCTTTCCCTAGCCTTTGTCAGCTATATCTCTACGCTGATTGCCTTCGCGATCTGGGGCAGGCTTCTTAGAACCCATTCTGCGGCAACGGTGACCCCTTTCGCCCTATTGATCCCGGTAGTGGGCATTATCACCTCCAGTATTATTTTGGACGAAAAATTAGAAACCATAGAGGTCGTCGGCTTTGCACTGATTATGGCTGGGCTTATATGCAACACTCTATATGGTAAGATATTGGGGCTGGTAAAAGCCTCAAGGCAAGCTGTGCAGGCTCCACCAAAGATTTAATCGCTTGGTCGGGGTGCTCAGTAAGAGAGCACCCCCAAAATAAAATTAGACGATCTCATATTTAAAGGTGTACGGCGCAAGCTGTTCCGCAAGAGCGCCCTCAAGACTGGAATCCCCTCCGGTGGTAACCCTGGCAATAGTACCAAGCACCTTGTCTTGCTCCACTTTTACCTGACTCTCGGTAATGGCTGAATCTGTTCCCTGCACCAATCGATCAATAATATCCTGAACACACAACCGGATTTCTTCCATCTCCAAAGCGGGCTTGAAGATCTTGCCAACCGCCGTAGTAGGGAGTCCCCCTCGGAGCACAATTTTTCTGGGGATGGCCGCCCGCTCGGTAATATTTTCTTTGGCATAGGCAGTAATTTCTTCAAGCAGGGCTCTGGCAGAGTCATCCATTACAACCTCCTGCCCTCTGACTGTCAGCGTGCCAATCGCTTCACCCGACAGCATGACATAGGCGACGGGAACCTCTCCCGCATGGGCATCTGGTGTACCTACAGCTGCGGCCATGGCAACGGAAGGATGCTGGCAAAGTACCTCTTCTATCAATTTGGGCTCAATATTATGGCCTCCACGCACGATCAACTCTTTTTTTCGGCCTGTGAGCCAAAAATAGCCATCTTCATCCTGCCTACCTAAATCCCCGGTGTTAAACCAGCGCTGCCCTTGATCATCCTGCACCCAGATTCCCTTATTGTGCTCAAGGTTGAGATACCCATTGAAGACATTGTCGCCTCGAATAAGCAAATTGCCGATTTCATTGACCTGGCTGTACCGAATAAAATTACCCTGCTCATCCAGCTGGGCACTTCTCATCTCTTGTAGCGGCAAACGCAGTCCGATAGAGCCCACTTTCTTCGCGCCATGTGGTGGTGTGAGACTGCTAGCGCAAGTACCTTCCGTTTAACCATATCCCTCTACGATTTGCACACCGGTTATACGCTCAAAAGCATTAAAAACCTCAACCGGCATAGGCGCCGCGCCACACAAGGCCATTTGCAGGGAGGAGATATCACACTGATTTACTGGCTGCTGCAACAAAGTAGAATAAACTGTGGGCACAGCGCTAAAACTGTTCACGCGATAGAACTCAATGATGTTCCAGAAGTTACTGAAAACACCCTCACCCCGGTAGCCCTGTGGGGTCATTAATACCACCTCACAGCCGTTAATAAACGCCGCAAGCCCCGTCACGATTGCCGCATTCACATGAAATAGTGGCAAGCCACAGAGAATAACTTTTCCGGGCCCCATAATATCGCCGGCGACCAAACCAATACTTTTTGCATTCGCCAATTCATTCCCGTGTGTGTGGGTGGCGATCTTTGGTAACCCTGTTGTACCCCCGGTACAAAATAGGGAGGCGGTGTCATCACTGTGGATATTGCGTTTAAAGTTCAAATCGCTAGACGGTTGCTGCTTAATCGACGACTGGAAGGGTATTCGTTTTTTGCCTTTCAATGATTTAAGCCGCCGGCGGTATTGATACTGTACTGCACTAGCCGCAATGCCTTTAAAGCCTCCGGCGTGATATGCCGGGTCCACATGAAAGATACTTTTTACCTCGGGTAAATTTGGCAAAATACTCTCAACTTTTTCACAGATATCAGTACCCGGGAAAGGACTCAAGGTAACGATGGCTTTTGACTGGCTATGCCGAATCAGCTCTTCTATCTGTTTGGCCTCCAGTAGCGGATTGATCGCCAATACTTTAGCGGCCGCTTCCGCCCCCCATAGTACATAGTGGGTTTCTGGTAAATTTGGCAGTACAAATGCGACAGTGTCATGCTCTTGAATACCGACACTACTGAATAAATTGGCAGTTTGGATAATACGCTCAGCCAGTGTTTGATAGCTGATCTTTACTGGCTTTCTATAGTCTTTGCCTGAGAGAAAAAAAGAGATCGCCGTTTGCCGAGAATAGCGCTTGCACGCAGCCATTAATGCTTCAAAAGTATTTCCGCTGAATTTTTCCGAAAAAGCTTTAAAGCTGGAAAAATCTTGCCCCTCTGGCTGCTTACCTGTTAGCAGGTAGGCTTCCAGAGCCTCAATACCTTTCAAGGTTGAAGTGGACATAATATTTCTCCCTGACTGCCAATCAGCAGATGGTTGTATTGAATTATTTTTTACTTTGATACTTAGTTTGCTTTGATGCTTAGCTTACATTGATACTTAGAAAGCAACCGCAAGCCTAGCTTGAATGCTGGGCAAGCCACGCTTGCTCCTCTCCAGGTTCTGGCATAACCGCGCCCCCCTCTATCACCCAACTGGCGGGAACATCTATAAGATCCACCGTGCAGCGAGCGAAAGAACACCCTAAAACCTGGGAGGCCACTTCGATAAAGCGATTGGCTAGAGCTGACTTGATTCTATCGCTGCGACCTGCGCGAATGGAACCCAGGATATGGAGACTGTTCTTTGAGCGTAAATGAACGCCTCGACTAAATACAACCTGTACAAATTGTGCGGGTGCGCCAGTTATTGTGCAGTGAGCTTCAGTAACCCCAGAGACCAGAGCCTGTTGCTCAGGAGCAGATAATGGGCGCCGGGTGGAAATCGTATAAAGCGGCATTTTTGACCTCTCATAAATTGATATGGGTGTTGAAATGGCCCGTGGCGCTTTTGGATCTCACTAAACGCACCAGTGTTTTGGCTATGTAGGTAATTTGCCGCAGCGGTGGCATGCGCTTGCGATTTGCGCTTAGGAATGCCCTGCTGAGCGATTGGTCAGGCGCCGTAATAACGACTTCGTTTTTGTTGCCCCCTGTTGTGAGGCACCACTGCTCCAGCAGTTGATATAAAAACGGGTGTCGCAACTTATTTGATGTTCCATCAGGCACTGGGGCCATCAAGGTGGCCACCGACGATGTCTTTCCCTCCAAAAAGGCTTGGTTTGAGGGAACCTCCATCCATATCACCCTGGGCGTTACCGGCTGGCTTAGGTGTTCCCGGTAAGCCCGGCCTATGACTTGCTCCAGGGCTTGCTTGTTGAGGCTCGCTCGTGAACCTTCAACCAGAGAACATAAAACGATAGGTTTGAAGTGCATGACCCATACCATAAGTTGCATTTTGGAACTAATCTAATATAAATAAGTTCCAAAATGCAACTTAATTGCGCTAGCTTAGCCTAGAAACATCAATAACTTATGGCTATATAACGACCTGATGCGGCCTCCAGGGAAGTTTTGTTTTGGAACTAACTTGTGAGACCATGGCGCCTTGAACAACTCCGGAACGGCTATGAGCGACAGTAAACCCGCTGTTCAATGTGGGATCGAAGAGGCACTTTCTGTGATCGGCGACCGCTGGAGCCTGCTGATTGTCCGCGATGTGCTGAGGGGCGTTAATCGATTTGACTCACTGCAAGATAGCTTGCAGATATCCCGAAATATCCTCACGCAAAGATTAAGTAACCTAGAGGAAACCGGCATCCTGGTTAAAGCGCCCATTAAGCCCGGTGCGCGGCGTATGCTTTATAGCGCTACCCCAAAGTGCCTTGCACTGGTCCCCGTCTTGGTCTCACTGATTGATTGGAGTACACACTGGTCTGAGAAAACCAATGTACGCTGGTCTCGAGTGATAGATAAAAAAACCGGAGAAGCTGTTAAGGTGGACCTGGTAAACAAAGAGGGCGAGCCTGTCTCCCTGCTGGATCTGGATTTGAAATATTAAGAGCCCGCTTAAAGCTAACGATCTCAGTTCAACCTGTACCCCGCCGAGACTCTAGCTTCCTTTCCCGTGCTGACTCCACATAATGACTCCACATACTGACTCCTCACACTGACTGCTTGCGGCTAGACTGGTTTTATCGATCGATAAATACTGCCAGCCATCCGATGCTTCTTTACTGTGATCACTGTGGCCAAATCTGGGATATCAAGGATTCCGCACTTATTCCAATACGGGAAATCCTCCGCGCCTTTCCCGATCACAGGATCAGCGCAACGCTGATTAAAGCCTTAAAACCCGCTATTGGCCTCCCTATGATGGAGGTAAAGCGCTTCGCATGTCACAAGACCTTAAAGAGCGGTCGCTGCTTCGTCTGCAATGCATGCCTGGACAATATTCCAGTCCTCATCAAAAACTGCGGCAGCTGCGGGGCGTTGAATCTTGATACCCCAAAGAAACAGGACCAGCCGCCTCCTTAAAAACACCCTCTTAAACATCTACCAGTGGCAGCGCTTCCCAGCGTGTGGTGTAGGCGGGTGAGCGATAGGCCTGGCGCATTTTCCAGTGTTTATGCACCCCCTCAGCACCCAAGAAAAGGGTGCCGCGGCCAAAACGCTGATTGACCCTATCGAGGGCTTGCATCATCTCCCCGGCGCGGGCCGGCTGACCAGCCGTGAACA
The DNA here is from genome assembly GCF_009363535.1 of Microbulbifer sp. THAF38. Taxonomy (NCBI): domain Bacteria; kingdom Pseudomonadati; phylum Pseudomonadota; class Gammaproteobacteria; order Cellvibrionales; family Microbulbiferaceae; genus Microbulbifer; species Microbulbifer sp. THAF38. The sequence continues at coordinate 1,719,349 of NZ_CP045369.1, read as the reverse complement.
GGTCCCCCTGCCCCAGAGACCTGGGCACCAGCTCTACCAGGCCCACACCGGCTTTCATAAAGCGGTGGCCCGGGCGGTAAAGCTCAGCTATCGCCCCCTTGGCCAGACTGGCGATCAGGCGGCTGTCATCGGTGGCATAGGGGCACTGTACCAGCGTACTGCGGCTGTAATAGTGGGGCTCGTGGGGCGAGGTGTGCAGAAAAATATGTATCGAAGCCACCAGGCATTCCTGGGCGCGCAGCTTTTCTGCCGCTCGGCTGGCATAGAGGCTGATTGCCTGCTGAATGGGTTGCAGCTCAGTCAGCTTCTCCCCAAAAGAGCGCGTGCAATAAATCTGCTTTTTGGCCGGCGGCTGCTCCTCCAGGCTCAGGCACGGAACTCCATTTAACTCCTCAATAGTTCGCTCAATATTAATATTGGTGTGCCGGCGCAGGATCTTGGGGTTGGCCTGCGCCAGATCATAAGCGGTCTCTATACCCAAGTGCCCCAGCCGCTTTGCCAGGCGCCTGCCAACGCCCCAGACTTTATCGACCGGCATACGCTTTTGTAGCCACTGCCACTTCTGCGGGGTATCCAGAGCACAGACTCCATTGCAGCTAGCGATTTTCTTCGCCGCCCGGTTGGCGAGCTTAGCCAGAGTCTTACTCGGGGCAATCCCCACCCCCACCGGCATACGCACATCACGCCACAGGGTTGTGCGAATCCGCTGGCCGTAATCCAACCACTGCTCCTGCAAGCCATACAGATTGAGAAACATCTCATCGATACTGTACACCTCCACTTCTGGACTAAAGCCCTTCAGGGTTTCCATCACCCTATGGGAAATATCACCGTACAGCGGATAGTTGCTGGAGAAGATGGCCACCTTGTGCCGCCGCAACAGGTGTTCAATCTTGAAGAAGGGCTGCAAATCCCCAATCCCCAGCGCTTTGGCCTCCTTCGAGCGCGCCACCACAAAACCATCATTATTGGAAAGTACCACCACCGGCCTACCCCTTAAGTCGGGCCGGAATATCTGTTCACAGCTGGCGTAGCAGCTGTTGCAATCCACCAGTGCCAGCATTCAGCGTGGGCGGTGATAGCGAATAGAGGCTTTAACCACCCCTTCAACGATAAGCTCCTGCCCCTCCCAAACCGGTATCGGCGGATAGCGGTCATTGGCCGATAGCAGCCGCCCATGGTGGCGATCCAGCACCTTACAGGTGAGCTGGCCATCCAGGGCCACCACCACGACATCACCGTGTACCGGCGTCAGTGAACGGTCGACAACCAGGAGATCGCGGTCGAAGATCCCCAAGCCCTGCATGGAGTCGCCGTTGGCTCGGGCCATAAACGTGGCCGCCGGATGAGTGATCAAATGTTGATCAAGGCTGAGACTTTTCTCTTTGTGATCATCCGCAGGAGATGGAAAGCCAGCGGCAACACCGTGACTGTAGAGAGTCGCTAGTTTCATAGGATTTACCCAATACTGTATATGCATACAGTTTAGGGGCAGTGCGCCGATCCCGGCAAGAACGATGGCTGACCAGCGAGCCGCCAGCCGTGCCCACACCAGCCCCACACCAGCCCCACACCAAGCCCCACACCAAGCCCCACACCAAGCCCACACCAAGCCCACCGGCAGGCCTTCAGGCTCCCGCTTGTATGACAGCTTGGCAGTGTCGCTGTGTGAGATTATGATCCGCGCAGCGGGCGGAGAGTGATTAACGACAAGACGTGCCCCGCAGCCCTCTCCCTAATGGGCACGGTACGGAAACGAGACACACATATGAATTTAATCATAGCGGCACTGATCGTAGCCTCTTATTTTATCTGCATGAGGCTTAGCTCCTCCGCTATCAGCCGGTTTGGGCAAACCAGGGCAGTCAAGCCTTATCGCCTCAAGTACATTTCCAAGACTGTCAGTATTGCTCTTTTGGTGTTTCACCTGGTCCTGCTGATCAGCGCCCTGGGATTTGAATACACCCAGGTTTCCATCTTCCTCTCTTCCGTGTTTGCGGTAATTGGCGTGGCACTTTTTGCCCAGTGGTCAATATTGAGCAACATCACCGCCAGCCTAATTATTTTCTTCGGCTTTCCCTACCGGGTTGGCGACAAGATTCGGGTGATGGACAAAGACGATGACATCTCTGGCACGATTGAGGAGATCACACTGTTTCATGTCCTGATCAGACGGGGCGAGGAATTAATTACATACCCCAACACTTTAATCCTGCAAAAAGGCGTGATTAAAAACCCCGGCAAGCAGCTAACGGAAGCTCCAGAAAAACTGCCGGAAACCAGCCAAGCCGAAGCGCAGTAAATTTCCCACCTCCCTGCCCTCACTTCTGGGCAGGGAGTTCTTGACGGACAATTCTTTCCCCCCGGATTTCCACATCAATCTGACCTCCTTTAACCCCAATAAGCCCTTCCTCGTCCTCAGCTGCCTTGAAAATAACAAGCAGCAAACCCATAGAACTCTATTAAAGGCACGGAAAAGCTCTCACCACTTCCCATCTTCAGTGAAGCGATTTGCTTCAACCGTCTCAATGGTTAAAAATGCGCAAGATTCAATGAAATTGGCTTTAAGGGACTGCATGACCGATACCCTGAAAGATATACTCCACTTCATACAGGAAATGGGCCTAAAAAATGGCCTGTTTGTCGTGTTTTTCATCTTTGCGCATTATTTATTGTTCTGGATGTACAGTGGGCGGTTGAAAGATCGCCAAGTTGAAATTGATCGACTAGCGGCAGATAATAAAGAGTATCGGGACAGGTTCCTCAAACTGATGGATAATGCCTTTTCCTATTCTCCGCCCACTAGAAAAGTGGCCCCCAAAAAGCCAGTTAATGAAAAGGAGTTTGAGTAGTGTTCTCCATGTTGCTCGCGATTGCTCTTGTCTTCATTGCAATTCAAATATACCGGCTTTTTGAGATAAGAAGGCATGACCAACACCTGTTCGAATTTTGTCAATTACGGAGAGATACTATCGCGTATCTCTCCAACTCCTATGAGCACCTATCCAGAACAGATTACATTGCCCTCAGAAAGATCAACGATGCCCTGAGTCGCATCATAGCCGGGTACAAAGAGCACAAAACGGTTGTTTTTAATTACCGTTTATTTACCGAGTACTTGGATGAACTCAAAGCTTTTGAGAGAAAAGCCGAGAAGATATCTACCGGCAATAAAGATATTCAAGATCTACTCAAAAGAATCCACTGCTCTATTTTCAAAGCCTTTCTGGCATTTACCCCCCACCTCAAATCAGAACTGGCATTCTCCCTGGTGATAAAAGTGATTTCCCTTGGGGTGAAGGCTGGGCTCAACTCCCTGAAGGACTACTTACAGCGCCTCAAGGAGGCAAAGGTCATGGTAAACACCTTCAAGAGGTCTACCACACCCTGTTAGTCTCCAGCAGTCTATTTGGGGGCCTATGCGCCCCCTCCATTCCGCCTTTTCTGCCTCCTCCATTCCTCCCCTCTCTCCTCTTTTCCTCACCTCCACCAACTAGCGCTCTCCATGGGTAATATTCAGCAACTTTGATCAAGTGTCAGAGACACACAAAACTTAGAATACTTTCAGATAAAGAAAGGCGGTATCTATGATGAGGTATAGGGAAAGGTTTACGCAGGTACTGCACTATATCGGGGCCAACCTGGACTCCGAACTGGATATCGACAAGCTCTGCCAGTACGCCAACTTGTCTAAGTACCACTTCCACCGACAGTGCTCCGCATTTTTCGGCATGTCCGTGATAACCCTTGTCAGATTGCTGAGGCTCAAACGGGCGGCCTATCAGCTCACCTACCGGGACAAAAAGGTGTTGGATATAGCTCTGGAGAACGGCTACGACAGCCATGAAGCCTTCACGCGAGCTTTTAAGAAACTCTTTGGCAAGAGTCCCTCAGAGTTTCGCCGAGCCCCAGACTGGGAAGTTTGGCATAAAAACTATGAGCCAATAATAATGTTAAGGAGCCAGTTAATGGAAAGTTCCGCTAGTTACCAGGTCGATATTATTGAATTCCCCGAGATCCAGCTTGCCGTTATGGAACATCGGGGCGCAGCCCACCTATTGGGCACAACCATCAGACAGTTTATTCAATGGCGGAAAGCTCAGGGGCTTTCACCAAACAACAGTAGAACCTTCAACTTGGTTTACGATGATCCAGCAGCCACACCTCCCGATCAGTACAGGTTTGACGTCTGCTGCACGGTAAAAACCTCTACCGACACCAATGCCGAGAATATAGTCAGCAAAGTGATTCCGGCTGGGAAATGCGCGGTCATTAGACACATAGGGAGCGATGACTCAATCGGCACAGCCGTTCGATACCTGTATTTTCAGTGGCTGGATTCTTCAGATTTTACTCTGCGTGAATTCCCAATGTTTTTTGAGAGGGTAAAGTTTTTTCCGGAGGTGTCGGAAAGTGAAATGATCACCGATATCTTCCTCCCCATAGAATAACATTTCCCGCCTGGGAAGTAGAAAACAGGATACAAAAAACCACCTGTAAATAGATAAAAAGCTGATCCTGAAATTCCTTAATGGAATAGCCAAAGATAAAACTATCGCCTTATCCTGTACTCTTTAGGATATAGATTTAAAGAATGCTATGGACTTAAAGAGTACAAACAGCTTATGAAAGCTCGGCATCTATCAGCCATTACTGCTTTTCTTATTATTACTTTTGTGGGCTTAGTGTATTTTTACAACAACCGCCTCACACAGAGCACTAAGTTTGATACTCTTCCGGTCACAGGTGAGTTCGTTAAAAATAATGATGCTCTCAAAGACAAAGAAACCATTAACATTCTGATTGTAGATGGCGGTGGCATCCGCGGATTGATTCCACTTTACGTAATTCAATACATAGAACGCCAGACTGGCAAACCCATTGAGGAGCTATTTGATGTTTTCAGCGGCGTCTCAACGGGTGCCATTATTGCCACAGGGCTCAATGCGCCCTATCTGCCCACAGACCTGCACGGACCTAAAGTAGAAAGCGTTCATTCTAAAAGCGATAGGATAATTCAAATCTACAAAAATGAGAGCGGGTATATATTCTCTACCCCTTGGTATCATAAATTGTTAACCGCCAATGGGCTTTTTTCGCCTCGCTTCATTGGGGAGCGGCTGAGCAATACCATGGAGAAACACTACACAAATGGAATGAAATTCACCGACCTGAATAATTACATCATCATACCCTCCCTGAACATCCATACAGGCCAGGTGAAACTATTTAAAAATCGAGGTCAGGAAGCTACCGAACTACCCACCAATACGCTTTATCAACTTGTCACTGCAGCTACTAGTGCTGAAAGCCTATTCCCTCCAGTAGAGTTTATGACTACTGGGAAAGATATTCGCCACCGTTACTTTGCCGATGCTGGCATAGATGCAAACAATCCTACCAGCATCATTCTTTTAGAAACCATCAGGGAGCTCCCTGGGAAAAACTACTATGTGCTGATCCTTGGTGCTGGCACTTCGCCCTTGAATACTATGAAAACCAACTATAGGAGATTAAAAAACTGGGGAGAAATAAGCTGGACTCGCGATCTTATATCGAATGTACAAAGATCTATGGACGAGCAACAACTATACACTCTGGAGATTGCCAGATCACTTAGCCATAAAGGTCAAATAAGTTATAACTACTTAAATGTAGAAATAATCGATCCCTTTGTTGACCCATTTGATTACAAATCCATCGACAAGCTGAAAATTTTAGCGGAAAGACTTATCAACAAAAATCAAGCGGAACTAGATCGAATAGTACAGAGACTTAAGCAAAGAGACTGATGATTAAGTCATATAATATTGTTCAGCGAGTAAAATTTGTATTTCAAAGCGGCAAACATTATTGTTTAGCGGTGAAACTTTCACAGGTGCGGCAATTAGCATGGCAACTGGAAAATTTACGCTGGCAATAGCTACACTCTTAATATTATTGGGCACATCCTCCTCCAGCCTGGCAAGCAGTCTCAATGAACAGGAAGCCCGCAAAAGATGCATGAAAACCTGTAAGCATGTTTATCACCGGTGTCTTGGAAACAATCGGGAGATACCAGCTGATTGCGTAAGCGATAAAAGGTTCTGTGATTTCATTTGTTATGACGATAAACTCTACTATCGTGAAAGCGACTACCTGAAACGGCAATACAGACGAAATCGATGGAAGAATCGATGGGATTAACGTCTATAAGAATGGCACCAACATTAGTACACAGTGCAGAGAAGCACTAGAAATTGTGATCGAAACCTAGCGACCAAACAGAAAGCGGAAACTGATAGAAAGGGCTAACCAATCCATTGCCCCCTTTCTATTCTAAGCGTTTTGATCACAAATCAATCGGCAACTTTGAACCAGCAGTCAATTTTCTTACACTCCTCTATCTGTGTAAGAAAAGGGACACAAAAAACAGGGAGGCAAAAGTTAAACATTAACCTCCCTAAAAAATCATCTAGGCATCCAGAAAGCTATTAACAGCAGCAATGCCTTTATAAGCCATAATACCCGCCTGCCGAATGATGGTTTCTTTATATTTACTGAAAGTCGCACTTTCCGCCAGGCGATGATCAATACAGCTCATCATATTAATAACCTTCGCAGTGTGGCTCTTATAAATTAGAGGCCCCTGAACTACAGAGTAACCAAAACTTTTTAGCCCTATTAGCTCTCTGCCGGTAACCCTAAAAATACGATCCAGAGGATCACCACTTTTATAGTTCTGGTTAGCAATGGTCGAAGAAATTGGCCGGGAAACAAGCTCTACTTCAGCCTTTGCATGCACAGCACCTAATATCCATGAGTCATTTAAAATAATCGACCAGGTATTGGTTCTCAACACCGAGCCATTATCACTTGTATTGGTAGGCCCAAAGACTTGTAGGGCTTCATGTAAGTCTTCAATACTACCAGCGACGATTTTTCCATCCCTGGTGGTGGCAGCATTATTGTATACCTGCCAGCAGGCTTCGATATGTTGCGCGGTATTATTAGCTGGGTCTAGAAGTCCTCTGACCTCTTTTTTGAAATCACTTTCGGTATACATATATATTCCTTTAAATCCATAAGAGAAAAATAAGTTCCAGACAACATGGTCGGATTATGGAATTAAAATCTGGACCAACTGTTATCTTTCCCCATAACAGCCTGCATTTATCATAAATACCTTAAAGCGGGACTCATAGATCCTGCACATTAGTACCCAATAGTTCTCTCCGATTAATCACCTTTGCAGCAATGTTCGCAAGAATTACGGTACGTAAGGCATGTCAGAACTGACAGGCATGAACGGTTACCGAGATTACTTGGCTAAACCTTAAAGTCAACAGTCACAGTAATGTTTCATCTAATAAACAGAAGAGCTTCACACTCTCTATTACAGCGGCTTTCCTGCGCTCTATTCCCTAGACAATACAATTCGATACTTGGGGTTACCTGACTTCAAGTGCTTGAACGCTTCCTCAATCTGGCTCATAGGGTAAATCTCCACCTGCGGCCGGATTTGGTGATGAGCAACAAAATCGAGCATCGTTTCAATGGTTGCTGGGCTGCCCACCGGGGAAGCCGAAATGGAGCGCTGACCGAAGATCATAGGGAAAAGGGTAAACTGGATGGGGTCCACAACAGCACCGACAAAATGCAGGCGCCCTTTCGGCTTTAACGCCTGGATATATAGATCCCAATCCAAGTTGACATTCACTGTAGAAATAATGAAATCGAAACTCATAGAGGCCGATTTAATTTCTTCCGGGTCCCGTGAGTTCAATGTCTTGTGGGCACCGAGAGACAAGGCCTCGGTGCGCTTGTGCTCACTGGAAGTAAAAGCGGTAACCTCACAACCCCAGGCATTTAGAAACATCAGGGCCAAATGCCCCAAGCCCCCGATACCAATCACCGCTACTTTAGCGGTGGGTTCAATACCAAACTGCACCAGCGGATTAAATACGGTAATACCACCGCACAGGAGAGGTCCTGCCGAGACCAGGTCCACCCCCTCGGGAATCACCACCAAGCTGCCCATATCAGCACGGGCTTTATCGGCGAAGCCCCCACCAGTGAGAGTGGTGAATTGGGCTTCGGCACACAAGTTTTGATCGCCCCGCCGGCAGTAGTGGCAGGTCTCACAATAACCGGAGTTCCAACCCAGGCCGACAACGGTGCCAGGCTTGAAGTGCCCAGCTTGCTCTCCCGAAGCAAGAACCCGCCCAATCACTTCATGGCCGGCAACCATAGGGTATTTGGATACTCCCCACTCATCCTCGATCATACTGAGGTCACTGTGGCAAATACCACAGTAGAGGACTTCCAACTCCACCTCAGTTGCTCCCAAGTCCCCCACTTTTACCTGATACGGTTTAAAGGGGCCTCCAGCTTGCATAACCCCATAGGCATTGATGGTAGTGCCACTGGCCATAACTTACTCCCATGGTATTCACTGAAAGATCAACGCGTTGCTTTAGGCTTTAAAATGGTTGTTCCCAACTAAACCCTGTAAGCAGAACATAAAAAAGAGCCGGGGATTTCCCGGCCCAAGCCAAGTCCTGTGAGGTTGCCGAATATCAGAGGACCCACGAGAAAACTTGGCTAACTCCTGTGAGGGGAATTAATTCAGCACGCGATATCCGCGCCCGCGCAGACAGTTTTTGATAATTTGCTGTGCTTCGGCACCAGCACTACCAGCGCCGGAGAGACCACCTACCAGGGCTCCCGCACCAGCACCTGCCGCCGCAGCCCGACTACTATCACCGACGATAGCGCCCAGCGCACCACCCACCACAGCACCCCCGGCGGCACCCGTTAAGCCCCGGCGACCCTGGTCGCTATAAGTGGAATAGGCAATCCCCTTGCACTCAGAGAGGTCGACTTGATACTGGTTCATATTGACGCCCCAGGTATCAATCACTATGCCGCCGGCACCAGGTACCTGTTCCGGTTGGGCAGCACACCCGATTAATAGGGCGAGGCAAAATCCTGCGGTGGCGTTAATACCAGTTTTCATCGGACACCTCTTACAGCCTGAGCCTAGAGATTGCGTGTATGTCACGCTTTTCATCTTTAGGTTTAGCTGTTGGTTGAAGATGGCGCCAGTCGAGAGAAGGGAAAAGCAAGAAAAAGAACGACTAAAAAGTCATTAAAGAGGCCCCATCGGACAAGAGCCAGTGAATAAGAACCCCCTCTATGCGCAGAGTATTGATTAAATGAAGAGTAATTACGGCCATTCCAACAACCCTGTTAAAGATGCTGATTACTGTGAGTGAAATTTTCAACACCAGCCCTGAAGTAGCCCCAACCTCCGTGAATACACCCGGCGACCGCCAGGCATAGCCTACTCTGATGGGATAGTCGGTCTTTTTTCGCAGGGAAGGCATGCACAGCACCAAATCATCGGAAGGCACATCTAAAGCGAGCACCGCAGAGGCGCGAATAAAGCCACTGGTATTTTATGGCTCTGTCGTGGGTATTGTGCTGTTCTCCCTCTGGGCGATGATCTTTACCGAGCAGGCGATCGGCGTTATTAACGAGGTCCTTAGTTGGATATCTGGCAGTTTCGGCTGGTTTTACTTTCTCGCTATCGTTGCCTACCTCATCTTCGTGATCCTGGTGGCCATTTCCAAATTCGGTGACATCAAACTCGGACCCGATCACTCAGAACCCGATTTCAATATCGTGACCTGGGCTGCCATGCTTTTCAGCGCTGGAATCGGCATCGACCTGATTTTCTACTGCATCGTAGAGCCCGTGACCCAATTTATGGAGCCACCTGTTGGCGAGGGCGGCAGTATCGAAGCGGCACGCCATGCCATGGCGTTGACTTTTTTACATTGGGGTCTATCCGGCTGGGGAGTTTATACCCTGGTAGGTATGTCCCTGGCTTTCTTCAGCTACCGGCATGGGCTGCCCCTTACCATTCGCTCCGCACTTTATCCGTTGTTCGGTAAACGTATCTACGGCTCTCTCGGTAATACCGTGGATATTGCCGCGGTATTGGGCACGGTGTTCGGCGTCGCCACCAGCCTGGGAATCGGGATCATCCAGCTGAACTACGGCTTACAGTACATGTTTGGTATACCGGAGGGCATCTTCACGCAATCACTGCTGGCACTTATGATTGTGGTGTTCGCCGCATTCTCTGCAGCCACCGGTGTCGAACGGGGAATTCGGCGACTGTCAGAATTCAACATGTTACTGGCAATAGTGCTGATGCTGTATGTGTTGATTACCGGCAAGACACGTTTTTTGCTCGACGCCTTCGTCACCAACATTGGTGATTACTTACAGAACTTTATCGGCTTGTCCTTCAATACCTATCCTTTCGCCCCACCCACGGATTGGCTCAATGCCTGGACACTGTTTTTCTGGGCATGGTGGATTGCCTGGGGGCCCTTCGTCGGCCTGTTCCTGGCACGAATTTCCCGCGGCCGCACCATTCGTGCATTTGTTATCGGCACCTTGATTCTACCCTTCACATTTATGGCCGCCTGGATGGCTATCATGGGCAACTCGGCCATCGATATGGTAATGGGCGGCGCCACAGAATTCGGCACCCAGGCGGTAGAGAAACCCGGGTCGGCCATCTATCTGTTTCTCGAGCAGCTGCCCTGGAGCATGCTAACCACAATTGCGGTAACCATCCTGTCGATCGTGTTCTTTGTCACCTCTGGAGACTCGGGCTCGCTGGTGCTTTCCAATCTCACTATCCGTCTCGAAGATCCCAATCAGGATGCGGAACCCTGGATGCGGATTTTGTGGGCTGCAATCATCGGTATTGTGACCATTGCCCTACTGATGACAGGTGGCCTTTCCGCCCTGCAGGGTGCGGTGGTGATCATGGGGCTGCCCTTTGCCATTGTCCTGCTGCTGATCATGTTGGGGCTGTACAAAGCGTTGCAGCTTGAGAAGCTGAAATCCGCGAGCATGCAGGAGTCTTTATCCGGGCATCTTTCAGGCAGAACTATATCGCGGGAAGGGCATACCAATTGGGCCCAGCGGCTGTCGCGCGCGATCAGCTTTCCAACGTTTAAGCAGGTGGAAACATTTATACAACGCACCATACAGCCCGCGTTCGAGGCGATGAAACAGAAGCTCGAAGAGGAAGAGTACCCGGTCAGTATCGCTGGCGACGAGGGCGACAATCTGCATCTGGAGCTCAACGTGGACCTCGGCGGTGAAGTGGACTTCACCTATCAGGTGTGGCCGCGGCAGTGCTCAATGCCAGCGTTTACCCTGCGGGCAGAGCAACCCCGCTCCAGCTACTACCGTCTGGAACCACATCTGCGGGAAGGCGGGCTGACTTACGATCTTATGGGGTACACCCGCGAACAGGTCATCAGTGACATCGTCGACCACTTCGAAGCACATCTACAGTACCTGCACATGCGCCGTGAGCGCGCGGCACGCAATACCGGTGAAGAGGGTGAACCAGGGTCAGCCTAGGGCAAACAGATGAGTAATCAGGACTTTGATCAGACTGTTGACTATATCGTGGTGGGGGCGGGTTCAGCCGGCGCCGTGCTGGCCAACCGGTTGACGGCGGATAGCAAAAACAGCCTTTTACTGTTGGAATTTGGCGGCAAGGATAATTCCATTTATATCCGCATGCCCTCAGCGTTTTCCATTCCGCTGAATATGCCTAAATACGATTGGGAGTTTTATACCGAACCGGAGCCGGGGCTACATGGACGGCGAATCCATCAGGCCCGTGGCAAGGTCATCGGCGGTTCTTCTTCCATCAACGGTATGGCATTTGTTCGGGGCTGCGCTGGAGACTACGAGGAGTGGGTGGAGCACGGCGCATCCGGCTGGGGCTACGCGGATGTCCTGCCCTACTTCCGCCGGGCCGAAACCTGTGTCTATGGCAGTGACGCCTATCGCGGCGACCAGGGCCCTATCACCGCGTGCAACGGCAACAATATGAAAAACCCGCTTTACCGCGCCTTTATTGAGGCCGGTACCCAAGCGGGCTACGGCTTTACCCAGGATTACAATGGCTATCGGCAGGAGGGTTTCGGGCGCATGGATATGTCTGTCCGCGACGGTGTACGCTGCTCGACCGCCCTCGCCTACCTGAAGCCGGTTCTTAGCCGCAGTAACCTCGAACTCAAAATGCATGCCCTCACAACTCACGTGATTATGCAGGGCAAGAAAGCCATAGGTGTGGAATACCGGCAGGACGGAAAAATCTTTCGCGCGCGCGCCAATAAAGAAGTGATCGTTTCCGCTAGTTCATTCAACTCACCCAAGTTACTGATGTTGTCCGGTATAGGCCCGGCGGCCCACCTGCAGGAGCACGGTATCGAAGTCGTACACGATCTGCCTGGTGTCGGGCAAAACCTGCAGGATCACCTCGAGGTCTGGGTGCAACAGGAGTGTAAACAGAAAATCACCCTCAACGGCTGGCTCGGACCACTGGGTAAGGCCTGGATTGGCATCAACTGGCTGCTCTTCAAACGGGGCCTGGGCGCTTCCAATCATTTCGAATCCAACGGCTACATTCGCAGCCGCGCCGGCCTCAAATACCCGGATATCCAGTACCACTTCCTCGCCGGTGCCATCGCTTACGATGGCTCCAGTGCGGTGAAAGGGCACGGATTTCAAGTACACCTGGGCGCAAACAAACCGCTCAGCCGCGGTTGGGTCAAACTCAAGTCAGCAGATCCAGCGGCCGCACCGGAAATGGTCTTCAACTATTTAGACCACGAAGAGGACAAGCAAGCCTTTCGCTCCGGCCTGCACTTCACCCGTGAGATTTTTGCCCAGGCAGGCATGGACCCCTACCGAGGGCGGGAGATTTCTCCGGGACCGGACGTGCAAAGTAACGATGAGATCGACAATTGGCTCGCAGAAACCGCCGAAACCGCCTATCACCCTGCCGGCAGTTGCCGTATGGGCACGGATGAAATGGCTGTAGTGGATCCCGAATGCCGGGTACACGGTGTAGAAAACCTGCGCGTGGTAGATTCCTCCATCATGCCAACCCTCACCAATGGCAATCTCAACGCCCCCACCATCATGATTGGCGAGAAAGCCGCCGATCATATTCTGGGTAAGTCATTACTAAAGCCATCCACGGCAGAGAGCTATGTGGCGAGTGGCTGGGAAAGCAGCCAACGCGAGAAAAAGCCGGAACGCCCTCTGCGCTAAGCCCTACTCAATACCAGGTAAGCGCGGGCATTGGTGGATGAACCCGCAAGTCTGCCTTAGTTGGGAAGATTGAGGGTTCTTTTAAATTTAATTTCCAACCCTATGCCAGCTTACATGGCTTCCGGCCATGGCCTTTTACGTGAATAGTCGAAGAGTGGGGTCTTTACTGGGGCAAAAAAGAGAACTAGAAGCGAAATTTTCGCCGACGTAGATCAGGCAAAAAGCGTATGTGATTTACTCTAAAAGCTGCGAGTGACTTTAAAGACAAAGCGCCCATCGGTCAGATTCTTGGCGGCCAGGAATGGATCGACACCATCGGTATCGTACCAACGCAAACCCAGAGTGTAATCACTGATTTTCCAGTCTATACCGGCGTCGTAATAGCCATAGTTGAGATAGTCGTAGGAAGATTCAAAAGTTTGCTCGCCAAGATGCACAGAAATATCCATATAGCTGGCCAACTCCAAGCTAAAGGTCGCTTCATAGGCCAAGGAATCAACATTATTGAGAAAGTCTCTGCCAAAGTAGTTATTTGAATACCAGAGGCTCGGGCTGATCGTTAATTTATCCACTGTAAAACTAAGGATCAGATAGGTTTCGGCATAGTCGAAATCAAATTCTGACTTCGGATAGTTGTAGGACCAATAGCCAATATTCAAGTTGATTTCGGTCTCAGGCAGATCTCCCGACCACCCTACATAGGGATCAAATTCCATACTGTTGCCGGGGCCACCGAAGTCCGTATTGGTTGTCCAGACGCCGATATAGAAACCAATATCGTGGGTCCAGTTGAGGTCGCCCTGGACGGTAGGACCATTATTCGAGTTCGAGATACTGCGGAACATATAATCCGAAGCAATTACCAGACTACCGGCGACAGTACCAAACCCGTCGTCTTCGCCATTCTCGTCGCCCTCACCGTTCTCATCACCCTCACCATTCTCGTCTCCCGGGTCGATCTCGCTAAATTCACCCCGCTCGTCGACGACCACTTCCTCCGATAGACACCTGGAATTGAGTGCCCCCAGAACCCCGACCAAGATCAGGGCCCGCACGAGGTAAGCTTTCATTGCCGGCTCCTTGGTGGCGTTGGTGAATAAGGTGACTGATCCAGAAATTACATTTTTAATTGAGTAGGGTATGTATAGGTGGCGAGGCCGCCGAATACAAGCTTTGCGCCAGCTTGCACGGTTGCATGGCCATTCACCGATAGGCGGGGTTAATAGTGCGCGCCAAGTAGCTAAATCCCGGAAGCATCAGCGCCCACAGCAGCGACAGTAACATCAATGATCGCCACAAGGGCTGCCCCAACTCTACGGTGCCATTCAAGAAGGCACCGGTGTAGTAGCTAAAAGGACCAAAAAAGCCGCCTAATAACGCAGCCAGCCATAAATTACGCTGTAGGAATACCAGGCTGTAGCGCAGTGTCATGGCAAAATTTAACCACAGACATACCAGCCAGATGGGAGGCCAGGAAATACCACTGAGGTTTTGCAGTACTCCCAGATGAAAAAGTACCGAGTCCACCCCCACGCCAAAAAGAAACACGCCCCCCAACCACAAAGGCTCTCTGCGCAGGTTAGCGACAAAAAACAAGTGAATAAATAAATTGACCAGCGTAAACGGCACAACAATCCAGAGACGCGCAACGATCACACAAAGGGGCCAGGCAATATCAAACAGCAAAGCATTGGCGATAAAGCGCCACATATCAGTCGATAAGAGCGCGCGGCTTGGCAAAGACAAACTGAGCGGTACTGATCACCCTCTGCATAAAGCCACCTTCGCAGTAGCACAAATAAAATTCCCACATCCGAATAAAACGGTCATCAAAACCCAGGTTGCGCACCTGTGGCAGCCTGCTCAAAAATGCGTTGCGCCAGTGCCTCAGTGTGCGCGCATAGTCCGCGGTAATATCCTCCAAACCCACAATCTGCATATCAGTAGCGGTGGCAATCTGCTGAGCAATAACCTGATTGGATGGCAGGCAACCACCGGGAAAAATATAGTGCTGAATAAAATCGATGTCTTTGCGGTATTGATGGTAACGCTGATCTGAAATAGTAATGGCCTGCATAAACATCAGGCCATCTTCTTTTAGTAAACGACTACAAATGGAAAAGAACTTACGGTGATATTCATGCCCCACCGCCTCCACCATTTCAATAGAAACCAATTTATCAAAGCTGCCGTCTAAGTCCCGATAATCCTGTAACAGCACACGCACCTTATCTTGCAGCCCCTCACGCTCCACCCACTGGCGAGCATATTCATATTGCTCTGCAGAAATTGTTGTGGTGGTTACCTGGCAACCCGTGTGCTTTGCCGCGTAAATAGCCATGCCACCCCAACCTGTGCCGATTTCCAGCAGGTGATCGTCGGGTTTTAATTGCAGCTTTTGGCAAATATGCTCCATCTTGTGAACAGAAGCCTGGTACAAGGTAGCCTGCTCAGAGGGGAACATGGCCGAGGAATAGAGCATGGTTTTATCGAGAAATAAGTGGAAAAAGTCATTTCCCAGATCATAATGCGCAGCGATATTTTTGCGGGAACCCCTGCGATTATTATTGTTGAGGTTATGCAAGGCGCGTAACACCATGCGGGGCAGCTGACTCCCACGGCTATCCATACTCTCAATCAGGGACATGTTGTCGACCATCAGGCGGATCACATCCAACAGGTTTGGAGAGTCCCAAGCGTTCTGCATATAGGCTTCGCCCGAACCGATGGTGCCATTTAACAGTACCTGTACATAAGCGCTGGCATCCCGAACGCGAATATGCGCCCGCACCGCTGCCTGCTCCACTGGCTGGCCAAAATGGTAACTGGCCTCCCCATCTTCAATCAGCAGATGGCCCCGCTCTACCACTTGCATCTTAGCCAGGACCAGCTTGCGCGCGAGTCGCACTAACCAAGACTGGCTCTCCTCTCCAACGGTTACCCGAGAAGTTTGCTCTGGATTCATAAATGCTTCTCCCCTCCCTGAACTTTGCCCCTGTCACCGGGATGCGCATAGACAGGTGTGCGCTTGAACCATAACTTCAGCGCCTGCCAATAAATGGTGGCAATCACTTTTACAGTCATAAATGGATACTGGACCAGAATACGATTGAGAAGGCCTGCGCTCAGCTCGCAACGGCGCAGGCTCAGTATGGCATCGAATAGGGGACGCTCTTCCTCCCCTTGGCCATATCGGTCAAAATTCTGTAAATAAGCAGTGAGGCGATCACCCGGCGTAATACTTCTCCAATGATAGCCCTGGGAGATGGGCATAAAGGGGGAGACATGAAAAGTCTTGGCAAAAGCCACTTTCTGCACCCGCGCCCCGGAGCGGCAATCCAGCACATAGCTGTGGCGCTCTTTCCAAGGGGTGTTGTGCACATCCAATAATATCCAGCGCACTTCCCTGCCCTCGCCATCAAAGCAGTAATAGATACTGATAGGATTCATGTTGTAGCCAAAGTAGCGCCAATTGGCGAGCAGTCGCACAGGCCCTTGCGGGCGTTCTCCGGCAACCGCCTCAACCCTGCGGCGCACGGACTCATCAATGCTTAGTTCCGGGTCGCCAAAAAAATCCTCGCGGCGAAAACGGGCTGGAGCCCAAGGTTTTTTTGACCACCAGGGAGAGAGTGCACAAAATTGCTCTAGCTCCGCCAAGTCCAGATACACCATAAAAACCTTGTAGCGGAAGGCGTTTTGGCGAGGGGAAAAGCGACGATGCTGGACCCAACCGGTGTAAATGGCGCTCTCCATTGTTGCGGCCTCCATTAAGGTTTCCCCTTCACCAGGTTACCCCCAATCCCTCGGCGATTCGCAAAGCGCTGCTCACCCCATCCTCATGAAAACCATTGGCCCAATAAGCACCGCAAAACCAAGTGCGGTTTACCCCATTAATGCACGTCCATTGTTGCTGGGCACGAGTGCCCGCTACAGAAAACTGGGGGTGGGCATATTCAAAGCGCGCAAGTACCTTTTCTGGGGCGATACGATCCTCGGCATTCAGGGTGACACAGTAAGTTTTATCTGTTTTCAGCCCCTGCAAAATGTTCATGTTATAGGTCAGCACCGGTAGCTCATCGCGCTCGGTGCCCAGCCGATAATTCCAACTGGACCAACTGCGCCTTTGCTGTGGTAACAAGCTGGTATCTGTATGCAATACCACGCTGTTGCGTGCGTAGGGAATGGCTCTGAGCAATTGCCGCTCCAACCCAGAGGCATCTTCAAGACACTCCAACGCCTGATCTGAGTGGCAGGCGAACACTACTTGATCAAAGTTGAGTTGCTCACCCGTACAAGTCAGCAGCTCCACATTTTGCTCCCTGCGTCTGACAGATTGCACTTTAGTAGAGAGCCTAACCTTGTCGGCATAGGGTGCACTCAGTGCGGGAATATAAGAGCGGGAGCCCCCTTTTATTACTCGCCACTGGGGCCGACGTACCAGGTTGAGCAAGCCGTGATTGAAAAAGAAACGCACAAAAAAACTTACCGAAAATTCGAGCATCTGCGCCACACTGGCCGACCAAATCGCCGACCCCATGGGAACCAGGTAGCGATTGGCAAATTCTGCCGAGTAACCATTCGCCGGCAAGTACTCTCCCAGGGTCAGGCCTTCATGCAAGCGCCCCTCACGCCAGTCCCGCGTGGCCGTACGATTAAATCGCACAATGTCCCACAGCATGCGCCAGTGACCGGCGCTGAGAAGGTTGGAGCGTTGAGAAAATAATGTATTGAGGTTATTGCCGGCATACTCATAGCCCTCCTGATCGCAGCACACACTGAAACCCATGGAGGTCGGCTGGGACTCGATACCCAGCTCATCGAGCAGGCGAATAAAGTTCGGGTAGGTCCAGTCGTTATACACAATAAAACCGGTATCGATGGCCAGGGTGCGATCACCTTCCTGCACATCGACCGTCGCAGTGTGCCCACCCAGTCGATCCTGCGCTTCAAATACGGTGATCTCGTGCTTACGGCTCAAAAGATAAGCCGCCGTCATGCCGGCAATTCCACTCCCGACGATGGCAATACGCATCAACTCTTCCTTAAGGTACGAATCCTGCTTATTTTTGGTGTGCAAAAACGAAACCAAAGAGAACGGAAAAATCCCAAAAAACGCAGTGGCAGGCTCAAGCGCAGAGGAAAATCGATTATGGATTTTCTGCGAGCCAACCCCACCTCAATATACTCCGCTGCTTGCTCCGCGCTAATCAAAAAAGGCATGTCAAAGTCGTTCTGCGCGGTAAGGGGGGTGTCGACAAATCCCGGGCGGACCAGCACGACCTTGAGGTTTGTATGGCAAGTATCCGCACGTACCGATGCCAAAAAGTAATCGAGCGCGGCTTTGGAGCTGCCATAGGCCTCCGCTCTGGGAAAAGGTACAACCGAAGATAAGCTGCCTAATGCGGCAAAAAGTGGAGACTTGCTGGCAGCCAACAGAGGCAAAGCACAACGCAGAGTATTCACGACACCAAAGAAGTTGGCGTCAAATACCCGCCGATACATAGCGGTTTCTAGCTGTAAATCATTGTCATATTCACAAGTGCCGGCACAGGCGATCACCCCATCCAGGTGATCGGTTAAATCCTTGAGACGCTCAAAAGTAGAGGCCATGGCACTGTCATCGGCCACATCGCAATCGAGTATGCGAATGCGCGTGGGAGCAAACTGCTGCAACTCTGCCAGTGCTTCACGCCGGCGTCCGCTGGCAATCACAAAATTATTGTGATCGGCAAGACGTAGGACCAGGGCTCGGCCGATACCGGAACTGGCTCCCGTAATCCATAGTGTCTTATCGCGAATTTCCGCCACCAGTCAGCCCTGCCCCAGGCGCAGTTTAATTTTGCGCACGAGAGAACCCAGCAGGGGCACCTGTTCGTAGACCATCGCCCCCATATCGTAAAAATCTTCGTGATAAAACACTTTGTCGGAAAAGCGCACCAAACTGCAGCCGCGCAAGCGCAGCGGCCGACCACCTTTCAAAGACTGGTGCGCATAGTGCATATACCAGGGCAGGCAAGCACTATCATGGGTAATTGAAGCCTCTTCAAAGCGAAAACGGCACTGGGTGAGCCCGCGGCTCATACCCGAGAAATACGTTTTCAGGGCGGGCAGCCCCTCAATCCGGTGCAAAGGGTCACGGAATACAATTTTATCGCTGTATATTTTCGATAGCTCGGCGGGATCCCTAACCAAGAAATCCCGATAATAGGATTGCACTTCCTTAACCAATGTTCGGCTGCTCATCTTCCCTTCCACCGTATTCCCCAGCGCTATCCCTATCATTTACGTTAGCCTGCGGAAGGCAGATCACAGCGCCAAAGTAAAAAAAGCCCAATCCATTTGCCGAGCACAAGCGTAGTAAAAGATCGACATCACAGTAGAGAGCGCTAATATGGCGCATAGACTAAGACACAACGGCAATGGAATTGCGGTGAAAGCTTCCCAGGACTACAAGGATGACTGGAGCAGGCTACTGACGCAGGTTGGCGCCCAGCGCGATCGCCAGGCGTTCGAGCGTGTATTCCGACATTTTGCCCCGCTGATCAAGGGCTTCCACCACAGCCGCAGCACCCAGGCACTCAATGCCGAAGCGGCGGATGAGCTGGTTCAGGAAGTCATGCTCAAGGTATGGCATAAGGCCCCCTGTTTTGACCAGGGCAAAGCCTCGGCCAGTACCTGGATATTTACCATTATGCGCAATTGCCGTATCGATATGCTGCGCCGCAGTCTACGCCACCAGAATCGCGACAGCGATGTTGATGTGGCCGATATCTGGGATGAAAACCTGGAAAACCAACCCCTTTTATTTTTGCAACATAAACGCAACGAACGCGATATCGCCGATGGCCTCAGCGCCCTGCCCGCAGAGCAGAGCCATATTTTGGAAAAGGCCTATATGGAGGGAAAATCCCACAGCGAAATTTCCGAAGAACTGCGCCTTCCCCTGGGTACGGTCAAATCCCGTGTGCGCCTGGCCATGAAAAAATTACAAGCCAGGTTCGTCAGGTGAACGCCGAATGATTCGCCACCACCCGGATGAAAATCTTCTGTTGGAATACGCCTCCGGCAGCCTAGCCCGCGGCCCCAGCCTGGTTGTTGCTGCCCATGTACAGATGTGTGCCGACTGTCGCTCCCAGTTGTCTACCTTAAATAATCTCGGTGGCTCACTCCTCAACGGAAGTCCCGCACAACCCCTGCAAGCCAATGCTTTCGAACGCCTGATGGAACGTATCGGCCAGATTCCAGAGAAGATCCTTCATAAAAGCGAAGATACCCCCACTCCAGTGCCGGTTGGCGGGGAGCCGGCCATGGATCATTTGCCCAAAGTTCTGAATAAACTATTGGCCAGTAACCCTAACCGGCGATGGAAAACCCTGACCCGGAACCTACAAATGTGTCGGCTCAAGTCTGGGCAGAGGGATTACGAGGTGGCTTTCCACTGCCTGCGCAGTGGCAGTGGTCTGCCAAAACACGACCACCGTGGGCAGGAATTCGCCCTGGTGCTGCACGGCAGTTTTTCCGATCACAATGGTATTTATGGGCGGGGGGATTTCGTGTTACGCGAGCCGGGGCAGGTACACAGGCCCATCGCCACCCAGGACATGGACTGCCTGTGTTTTTCTGCAGTCGCGGCCCCGGTGTCCCTTACGGGAATCCGCGGGCTGTTCCTCAACCCGCTGATCCCTTTCAGGCCAGGATAAGCCCTGGCAAAACTCTGCTTTTGAGTTATTTAAAACCTATATCCAGGTTATCGGCATCCATGCCTCAAGCGCATTCCCTGTCAAATTCCCAAGCTACGGTCTATGCAAGTATGAATTTTTACTTTCGCCTTCTGACACTTTCTAAATAATTCAAGAGACTGCTGCCGGCTCCTCTACCCCATTGCGAGCGGAAAACTGAGTAAACAGCTTCTGCCAGCGCTCCTGCACCAGGGCAAATTTCTGCTCGCGCACATGGCCGTAGCCACGCACCTGCATAGGTATCTCCAGCAGCTCACGCGCAGCGACGATATTATCAGTGCTCAGCTGGGCCGCCACCGATTCCACCGCCTGGGCCACCTGGCGGGCCCAATCGCGCTCGGCGCGGCGCTCTTTGGTGTAACCAAATACATCCAGCACGGTACCGCGCAGTACTTTACCCCGCGCCAACAGCGGCATTAAGCGGCCCATCCAGGGCCCAAATTGCATCTTGCGCACCCGACCACTGGCATCAGGACGAGCCAACACGGGCGGGGCCATATGGAATTTCAGGGAGTAATCGCCGCTAAACGTCTCACGCAGTTGGCGCTGGAAATCTTCGCCACTGTACAAGCGTGCTACCTCATACTCATCCTTGTAGGCCATGGCTTTGAACAGGCTGTTAGCCGCGGTGCGGGTTAACTCCCCCGCTGTACCGGCCAGGGCCGACTCCGCTCGCTGCAGCGGCGCAATAGACTGTGTGAACTGGCGAGCATAGGCGGCATTTTGGTATTCATTCAGCTCGCTGCTCAAACGTGCGATCAGTTGCTCCACAGACTCCTGAGGCTCAATCATTTTTACTGGCTGCGCCGGCACCGCCAGTTTTTCAATCGCCCTCGGGTCCGTCGCCAACAAACGCCCAGCGCGGAATGCGCGCAGGTTGTTTTCCACCGCCACACCATTCAGTTCGATGGCCCGCTCCAATGCCGCCTCACCAATAGGCAGCAGCCCTTTCTGGCAGGCGAAGCCCATGATCATCAGGTTACTGGCAACGGTATCGCCAAACAGTGCCTGTGCGTATTTATTCGCATCGAAGGCAAAGTACTCGGCACAAAGGGACTCAATGCTCTGCTGGGTGGCATCTGCCGGGAAGGCCAGTTCGTTGTTACGCACAAACGCCGCCACCGGTACCTCGGCCGTATTGACCAACGCGCGTATTTTGCCGGTAGCAAACTTGGGGCGCTGACCGGCAGCAGTGACCATATCGCAACCGAGCAGTAGCTCGGCGGCGCCATCGCGGATACGCGCAGTGGTAATGGCTTCTGGGCGCGCACCCACTTTTACGTGAGCAACCACCGCGCCATTCTTTTGTGACAGGCCGGTGAAGTAGAGCGTGGTACTGCCTTTATCTTCCAGATGCGCGGCCATGCCCAGAAGTGCGGCCACGGTAAGTACACCGCTGCCGCCGATACCGGCCACCAAAATACTGAGTGGCTGTTCCAAGGCGGCCACCGGCGCCGCCGGCAAATCGACAATGGCAGCATCCAGGGACTCGGCCAGGGACTGCACCGGTGGTTTTTTTAGTTCACCGCCCTCGACAGTGACAAAACTGGGGCAGAAGCCATCGGCACAGCGCATATCCTTGTTGCAGCTGGACTGGTTAATCTGGCGTTTCCGGCCATAGGGAGTTTCCAGCGGCTCTACGGCGATACAGCTCGACTGCACACTGCAGTCGCCACAGCCCTCACATACGCGCTGGTTGATCAGCAGGCGCTTGGGCGGATCCACCATCAGTTTTTTCTTGCGGCGGCGGCGTTTTTCTGCGGCGCACACCTGCTCGTAAATAATGGCGGTGACACCGGGCGTTTCACGCAGGCGGCGCTGGACGGTATCCAACTCGGAACGGTCCAGTACTTCCACCTTCGCCGGCAACTGGCCTCGGTGCTGGTGCCAGTGATCGGGGTTTTCACTGAGCAGGACCACCTCACCCACCCCCTCAGCCAGCAGCTGCGCGGCCAGGCTGGGGGCATTTACTTCGCCATCGGCGGGCTGGCCACCGGTCATGGCTACCGCATCGTTGAGCAGAATTTTGTAAGTGATATTGACCTTGCTGGCCACCGCCTGGCGAATAGCCAGCAGGCCGGAGTGGTTATAGGTACCGTCACCCATATTCTGGAAAATATGCTCGGCACTAGAGAAGCGGTGCAGCCCCACCCAGTGCGCGCCTTCACCGCCCATATGGGAATAGGTATCGGTGCGCAGCCCCTTGCCCAGCGCCATAATATGACAGCCAATACCGGCACTGCCGAGACTGCCCTCCGGTAGCTTGGTGGAAGTATTGTGGGGGCAGCCAGCACAGAAGATCGGCTCCCGCGCCAATAGACCCTGGACCCGCTGCGGCACATTGCCACCCAGCTTTTCTGCTAGTGGAATCAGTCGCTGGGCAAGATCGGTGTCCGCCAACCAGCGGGCGATGGCCTTGGCCACCTGGTCCGGGCCAAACCCCCAGATCGCCGGTAGCAGGTCTTCACCATTGAGATCTTTCTTGCCGACCACTTTCGGGCGGCGGCCATCCTCCCAGCCATATAAAAGATTCTTCAGCTGGTCTTCCACCAGTGGGCGTTTTTCCTCAACCACCAGCAGGCGCTCCATGCCATCGGCAAACTCACCGATACCGCGGGGCTCCAGGGGCCATGACATTGCCACCTTGTAAATGGCAATCCCCGCCTGGCGCAGGTCCTCTTCACTCAGGTTGAGAAGCTGCAACGCCTCGAGTAGATCCCCGTGGGCCTTGCCGACTGTCACAATGCCAAAGCGCTTGCGCTCGGCCTTGTGAGTCGTTCTATCAAGACGGTTGGCATAGGCGAAAGCCCGCGCCGCCGGCAGGCGTTCCTCCAGCATGCGGCGCTCGTATTCCAGGCGCTCCGCCGGCCAGTTAAGGTGCGGATCGTAATTCAGGCCGTGCGCGGGAATGGGGAAATCCGCCGGAATGCTGAACTGCGGCAGACTCGGAACCACCAGGGAGGCACCGGCCTCCACCGTTTCGGTAATCGCTTTGAAACCCACCCATAGGCCGGAAAAGCGCGACAGGGCAATACCGGCGAGCCCGAGGGTGAGATACTCATCGATACTGGCGGGAAACAACAGCGGCATCATAACCGATTCAAAAATCTGATCGGTATTGTGGGAGAACATGGAGGATTCAGCGGTGTGGTCATCGCCACACAACGCCAGCACGCCGCCGAGCTTGGCGGTACCCTGGATATTGGCTTGACGGAACACATCCGCGGTGCGATCCACCCCGTGGCCCTTGCCATACCAGATGGAAAAGACCCCATCGCGGGTGGCCTGCTTGCGGTAGTGATCGATCAGCTGGGTACCCCAAATATTGGTGGCCCCGAGATCTTCATTGATACCCGGCTCGAAGTGAATATCGTGCTCGGCCAGTAACTTCTTGTGCCGCCACAAGGCTTGGTCGTAACCACCGAGGGGAGACCCCCGGTAACCGGAAACAAAGCCCGCAGTATTCAGGCCCGCCAGCTCATCCATGCGTTTCTGCATCAACGGCAGTCGCACCAGTGCGTCGATGCCGGTCAAAAAGACCCGGCCAGAATCGCGGGTAAACGCAGCCTTGAGAGAATACTCTGTATCAAAGCCCAGCTCCTGATCACCTTCGACCATTGCCATGGGTACCACCTATTTATTCATTATTGCTTTTCTTTTGCCCGGTTAGATGGCGGCTGCCACAGTGCTTATTTCATCTCAACACTGAGGGAACCAGTCGAAAGCCAAACCGAGGCATCTGCTTAGCCGCTAAAATTAACACCGCCCGGCCAGGCAGGTCATACCAAAATAAGCCTGGCTAGGGCATAATACGGACACAACTCGCTAAAGATCATAAGCTGCTAGCAACAATTCACTCAAAAAGCCGGTTTTTTAGGGATTCATCGAATAGGAACTTCACGGGAATGTCGCTGCGGGATACAAACTGATCTATCCCCTCGCATGACCATTTTCCTCACTCGCTGGACGACAAATGGATAGGCAGAATGAACGAATGGATGGTGGCTGGTCACCCAGCGCTGAGCTGGCGAGCGAATGAATATTGATAACAAAGAATAAACGGTTTCACGGCGCTGCAATAAAACAGGATAATTGCCCAGACAGGATTCAACCGGGATGTTTTGTCATGCCGGCAAGGCAGTGAAGCGGCCGGATAATCCGGTGTTCGTTCAGAGAGAAGAGATACGGAAAAAGACCATGGCCTATTTACTGGATGCCATTGATAAAAAAATCCTGGAGATTCTCCAGGAAGATGCCACTATCCCCAATATTGAGCTGGCAGAAAAAGTCTGCCTCTCCCCCTCCCCATGCTCACGCCGGGTCAAAAACCTCAATGAACAGGGCTTTATCAAGCGCGCCGTGACCCTCTTGGAGCCGGAAAAAGTGGGTCTTCCAGTCAGCGTCTTTATCCAGGTCACCCTCAACCACCAGGTGAAAAAAGAGCTGCAGGATTTCGAATCCGTTATCGGCCAATGGCCGGAGGTTATGGAATGCTACCTGATGACCGGTGACTTCGATTACCTGCTGCGTGTTGTAGTCCCAAACCTGCAGGCTTACCAGGAATTTCTCGATAAAAAGCTGACAGAGCTGCCGGGAATTGATCATATTAAGAGCAGCTTCTCTTTAAAGCAGGTACGCTACCGTACCGAACTGCCGCTGGATCAGTTGTTAGAGAAATAAATTTAGCAGGAACTTTGGGTTCCCACTTCTCCAAAAAAACTGCGGTAAATCACCCCCAGACTTATCAGCGCCTGTTTTACATTCAGGCGCTTGTTTAAATTCGAATTCTATCTTTCTTAACTCCACATCTATCACAACACAACTTAGTCTGACCTACAAAGTAAAGCCTGCGCACAAGAAATTGATTCAAGGGAAATAGTTGGGAAAATTAATCAGACGAGTCTTACTACTTGCCTCAATTGGCGGTGGTTCGATTGGGAGTATTATGATTGCAATAGATATTGCAACTTCAGGTCAATTGGCCAAGGAAACCGTAATTAGTAATGGCCTACTAATAGTAGTATTTATATACACAGTGTATGCAGGCTTAAAATTTTCACGATCCAGGTCAAACACTAAGAATCTTACCAGGGTTTTTTTCCTGCAAATCCCCTGGATTACCTCTCCTATTGTCAGCTTTAAAATTGCCAGAAGTATAGGTGCATCCTTTGCAATTATATATTCAACCCTAAATTAAAAATATCGCCTTAGCTTGGGAGCGGATTACTCACTTTCTTTATACAGTGATCAGCCCTTGGAAATTGGAATAAATTTAGCTGCAGTAAGCTTCTTGATTTTTATTCAACTATACAAAAAATCCATCTGAAAATTAAAAGGGTCGAGGGCTGGCTCTAACAGCCACCCCCCTTAACAGATACAGGCTTAATCTGCCTTACAAATCCGTGCCTCAGAATACCAACTGCCGGCCTGGCAGCTTGCCCCCTGCTCACAGTGCTCATCGGTTCTGCAATAACACTGACCATCGGCATTACAATGTGGCGTCAGGTAATTCTCAAGTGGATCTTGGCCACTGACACGCTCCCAGAACGGATTGGTAAAGACATTCTCCGGGTCCAGCTCAGCCTTGGCGTCGAGGAATTGTGACCATTTGGGGAAGCGTGAAGGCATATCCTCAAAAATAGCCACCGAGTTCTTACCCCAGTGCGGCCTGGCACCATACTTCCGCAGGGACATCTGTTCAATTTCCAGATTCACAAAGTAGTTTTTCGGCACCGCCTCACCACGCTGGCGAAGGGTGTACTCAATTCCTACGAAAGCGGTATCACGCCCGGCACTCATTCCCAGGTAGCTGTCGGAGGCCTTGCCAAAGCGGAAGTAAATTCCGTTCAAGGGGAAGCAAGTGCGCTCGCTGTGGGCGACAATCTGGCGTACATCGGCAATCCAGTTGGGCAGCTCCTCAAAAGGTATAGCCACTTCCTGCAAAGCAATGGGCAGCTTGTCCCAGACACAATTATTCGGCTCCTTACAAACAAAATGCTGCATCAGGTCCGCATGGCCTGTGGGTTTAATCAATTTCTTGAGGCCCGTATTAACATCGCGGAAGTAGGAGCTGGAGCGGGCCGTATAGCGCAGGGACGCGGCAAAGCACTGTAACGCTGCACTATCGGCCTCATGCAGGCTATCGAAAATCAAGCCAAAGAGATACTCGGAAAAATCAGAGACATCGGCTTGAGCGTTATAAGCATTGCCCCGGGTGTCCAAGGGAACCTTGTTATAGGTGGTTACCGTATAGCGCCCCAATCCAGGGAACCAGGCAATATTTGCGGAGTGGTTATCTCGGGCAAGATCCAAGACAACATTTTCCAGGTCGCTGTCATCCCGGTGCCCCTTCACTTTGGCCCGCACCTTGTAGCCCGGCTCTGCTTCGATGGTCACTTCAACCACAACCCCCAACACGCCCAGATTAACCCGTGCAGCATTGAGTAGCTCACCATTAATAACACGTAGATCCCCCTTACCATCAACGAGTTTTATCTCGGTGACATAATCCGAGATCATATTGCTCTTCTGGGTAAAGGTAGAACCGTGTGTGCCGCTACCGAGCATCCCACCAATGGAGAAGATCGCCAGCTCAGTGACCATAGGCACACTGAGGTCATGCTCTCGCAAATAAGCCGCCAAATTATTGAATCGCATACCCGCCTGTACGGTTACTAAGCGATTTTCCTTGTCCAGGCTAACCACCTGATCCATATTTTCCAGGGTGATTTGCACCTCTCCATTACCAGCACAGGCTGCGTCTATCTGGCTGTTGAAACGCCGTGTGCCAGTCATGACCTTGCGGCCCTGAGCGGCCGCATCGCGCACGATTGCCTGCACCTCGGCAATCGTTGAAGGGTCATGAATAACCCCAGGAAAACATTCCTGAGTCTCTTGGTAGTTTTTTATAACCTCTGGTACATCAATGGGTGGTGGTAACTGCTCCGCCGAAGCCCCCGCAGCAAAAAACAAACCTGCCGCACATAAAAAATTGGTGGCCCGGCGCAACAAATGACATCGCCCGGAGAGTAATTGATGGTACATGCCTTTGTTTCCTTGTTGTTGTATTACAGAGTCGTTGTAAGTCAACTTATTAGAAAAATTAACCAAACCTTGGCAGAAGCTCCCGGTTGATAATGTCCTGAACATTGCGGCTGTGATCCGGTGCCTTACCACGCAGGAAGTCCCCATATCCAGAACGATAAGCCGCGGCAGGGCGACGGCTTATAGAAGGCACCCATAGGGCATGGTTGGTAGTGGCGAATTCCAGGGAGTCGCTGGCGAGGATACAGAGTGGCCCCCTACTGAGTGCAGCGGCATCGAATATCCAAAATTCTTTGCCGTTGGATTGAGCACCACTCGGATATTTTCGAACAACGGCGGCTATCAGGTAGCCATCATTCTGAGCGGTGGACCCAGGTCGAGCCATAAACTGCGGAGTGCGCATCACACAGTCATCGGGGAACTGATAAGCATCGGCAATTTGCATACGGGAGCAATCCATATGCACCAAAGCAGATGGCCTGCTTTGCTCGGGCATATCCCAATAGCTATATAAACGTTCAGGGTAATTGCGGTATGCCCAGGATACACGCATTGAAACCAAATCGGGGCGGTAACCCACCGCGGCCCAATAGAGATGCTCAAAGGTTTCAGGAAACTGGAAGTGGCCACGATAAGCCGGGTCATTCATGTCCCACAACAGATTTTCATCTCGAATAACCTGATAGTCTTCCTTGATCTCACGCGCGAAGTCGGAGGTTACTTGTATCCGTGCCCGCACCAAACCACCGACATCCACCGGTGCTGCTGGATAGCCGGACAGCCATTTCGGTACCAGCCCGCCCTCCTGGAATATCTCATAGCGGAATAGCTGCTCAGACTTATCCATGGCCCCCATATACTGACCATAGAGGGTAATTTCACCAGCGCTATCATCATAATTACAAACAATATCCGAAGTATCGAAGCCCAACTCCAGATAATCGGCAATAATATCTTCGCGCCCAGGCACCATATCAGATTTGCGTAACACCCAGCAGCGGGTGCTGTGCTCCTGCGGCAATACAATATGGGTACCGAGAATACGGGTAGACTCCACCCTGGCCGCTGTCTCAAAAATAATGACATGATTGCGGGTAACCCCCAGGGAGTGAGAGCTGGCCGCAATGTAGGCGTTGTTTCCCTGACGATCGCGAATATTCCAGCTTTTAAAAGCCCCCTGCTGACCCCAGGAAATCAGGCGAATAAAGCCCGAGCGCCCGGAGTCACCCATGTTGCCACCATAATTTATGGTGATACATTCACCCGACTCCAGATCAAAGAAGGGGTGGCCTGTGGTACGAATTTGCGGGAACAGCCACTTCTTTGGCGTTAGGTTATCGAGCAGTGGCGGCAGGCTGGATTCCCACTCGTCCACTTCACCAATAGGCGTGATCATTTCCAGTGTGGTCGCATCGAATTCATAGGGCATTCCACCCTCGTAGCTCATAGCAAAGCGGTTATCACCCATATAATTGGGGGCCGTGTTGCAATAATTCATGAAACCCAGGTTTGCACTGGAATAGATCGTTCCCCCCAGCAGATTAAACTTGTCGAAACCACTCAAATCCTGCTCCTGCATAATTGCAGAGGCGGTTCTGATCATTTTTCGTGTAAAAGCAACACTACCATTACTAGCCCTACCACTAAAATCCAACCGGGTGAGTGCGCCTTTTCCGTTAGGGGTCAAATGATTAGGGGCGAGAGGGATACCTTCGGCCATCAGCAGGTGACCGGTGACATCATCTGGCAGGTTACCCTGAACTACCTTAAGAAAACCGGCTGAGTCCTGCAGACTACCGTGCATAATAGATTTCGGAAAATTCTCTAAGCGATTACTTGCCTGAGCTGTAGAAGATGTCATACCAGCAATAGGTAGCGCAGAGAGGGCACCAGCGGCTTTAAGAAGATCGCGACGTTTCATTATTTTCCTTGTAATAAAAACGGCCGACTGCTTTACCTGACCTTTTGCCTATAGATATAGATTTATATAGTTAACTCACTTCATCCATATATAAATTTTCTGCACCTTTGGAGTCCGATATGAAAGGTTAATCATCCCAGCTAGTTAAAAAGATCAAAGGTGTAACTACTGAAAACTGGAGAGCAGTTAATTATATTAAACTGCAAAAATCAAGAACGAGTTTATGACACTGTTAACCAGTATTCCCGATAGGGGACACTCCTATCGGGACCAAATAGTCAAACAAAAAAATACCGGTAAAACATCTACTAGATTGCACTTAGGCTCAGGAAAGAAAACTACACGAGCAGAAAGGCGAATCCATTTCAATATTTATCGCTCCTCTTAGATTTATAAACTTAGAGAGCTCTAAATCTCTAACTTAAGCCTCTCACCATTGGAATTATCTGAAAAACCTTCCCGCCGATAAAAATCTTCTGTTCTTTTCCACTTTTCCTTCTCTGGAGTGCTCACTTCCAGGCGAGACCAACCCTGCTCCTCTGCAATTTGAATCACCCGGTCAAGTAATCTTTTGCCGATCGATTGGCTACGGTATTCAGGCTCCACGTAAAACTCTTCAATCACACCGTAAAAACCTCCGGCATAAATAGCCGCAGACCTGGATACTGTAATAACAGCTACAGGGTTACCCTCAACATAATAAAGGAAGGCATTAAAACCACTATTACTGGCTAGCAATTTACTGCTCGCCTCGGCTAATTGTTCAGCGTTAATTTTTCGCTTATGCCCCACCAGAACAGTTAGCAACTTGGCAATCAAGTGCGCTACTACTGCAGCCTGCTTAGGCGTGGCGGGTAGAATTTGACCCTGCATCAATCTGCTCCCTGATCCTGTCAATCCTAAAAATAAGTCGCCCCCGGAGAATCCGCGAAGCTACTTAGGTAAAAATGTGATCACATTTGCAGCCTATCAGTCAGCAGGTGCGATAGCAAGTCGTGTCGAATATTGACTAAGACACTCAATGCGGGAAGATAGAGAAATAGTGTTCGCCCAAAACACTAAGTAACAAAAGTATCGAGCAGAATTATTAAGGGGCATTCATCGTGAGTCGCAAAAGTCTTGATATGCTGATCGCTGAGAACAGTCATTTGTGAAGTTATGGATGAGGATAAGCAGCGCTGTTGTGGATTTTTTTGAGAAGAGGAGAGTGAGTGAAGCGATGCATACGCTGAAAGCTCCCACTTGCTGAAAGCCCCCACTCAAGGGAGCTTTCATAGTCAATGAGATTTACTAATCCCAGCGATTAAATACAACGTGCATGCCGTGATTGTCATCACTAACAAATACGAAATAACCAGCATTCGTGTACCTGGAAGCACACACCTTGGTGCCGCCTGAAGTCTCTGTACACTCCATTTTGTAAGCTTCAATACCTGTCGTTTCATAGGCACACTGCTCAGACTGTCCCGCCAGGTTTTGTACAAGATCACGAGTGGTTCTAGCTAAAATAAAGCGGTAATCACCAAAGTAACGATAGTTATACGCATCCTGGTAATAAGCCTGGGAATCCCAGCCAGAACCCAGTAGATCGGAGTAACATTGCGCAGGGTTAGCTACCCACAGCATATCCATGTCATTGGAAGAATGTACCCCAGGCCAGCGTTGCTGATCATGCTTGGAAAGTACTATGTTTGTGGAATCAACGTAATCCTTTACAACGACATAATCGCCTTCATCACTCTCAATACGACAAATTGGTGCACTGCCAACAAACTCATCACATTGCACATCATCCAGTGTAATTTGGGTGGTGGAAGTGATACAGCTGGCTGCATAATTTTTTGCCCAGTTCTTCACCGCAGTAATGGCATACTCGCGCTTATCTTCGATTTCATGGTAGAAATCTGAATAAATGCGATACACCTCACGATCGTTGGTATTGCTTTGAGTCGCAACCTCTGAACACTGACTAAAATTCGGTAAATCAAATGTTGTATCTGCCTGAGCAGGAATGGTGCCAGCCACAGCCAAAATCGTCGCAGTTAATTTTGCAATAGTTTTCATTCGTAGTCCTCCATGAATTAACTCTCTCAAAATCGGCGCGGATTCTAGCAAAGGGGAGCAGGCAATTGAAACATTTTTGTAATATGGCGACAGGGCTGCCCACGACAAACCTAACGATGAAGTAATTTCAGCTGTCAAACCATCTGCAAGTGAGTGCGCACTATTAGACTACAGGAGGCCTAAATAGAAATTTAAACCTAAACAACATAACAGGCTGAATTAAAAAATTTATCCAAAAGCTATACTTTTGCTTCAAACATTCTGATTGATCAGCCCAACCAGCCGCTCCAGCTGTTTTCCTGCTTGAGAATACACCCCTATCTTATCTTTCATAGGAAAGCCACAGTTAACCCTTAAGTAATCTTTATAAAAATTTAGGGTGCTAAAGCATGACCCTGCCCTTATATCCAAGCCTTGCTCCTGGGCAAGACACGCAAAAACCTGTTCATTTAACCCAGGAATCTGTAGCCATAAAACCAGTCCACCAGCAGGAGCACTGATACGAGCCCCGGAAGGGAGTCGGTCAGTCAAAAAATTACGATACTGAGCTACTTGCTCTACCAATCTGGGCCTCAATGCCGACAGGTGCTTGGCATATTGCCCACTAGCAACAAAATCGGCCAAACCCAATTGAAGAGGTGAATTTACCCCTAAACTTTCCCATTGACGCTGATGCCTGTAGTCACTTAGATAACGACCAGGGAAACACCACCCCAGCCGATAACCAGCACTAAGCGTTTTTGATATAGAGCCACACCATAGTAAATAACCCCCTTTATCCCAATGGCATGCTGGCAGTGGAGGGGTACCTCGGTGATCAAGCTCATGGTAAATATCGTCCTCAATAATTGGGATGTGGTATTTATTCGCCAACTCGGCTAACTGCTGTTTCTGTGCAACATTAAGACTGATGCCGGTTGGGTTCATATGGCTACAGGTAAAAAGCCCTGCACTGATACTCCTTTTTTGCATCTGTTACTCCAACTGATGCAAATTCAATCCCTCAGCGGTAGAAGGAATCTCCACAACATTCCTCCGCATTCTTGCCAGGAGTTGAAGGAGCCCGCTGTAGCAAGGGGAACTAATGGCCACCGTATCTCCGGGTCTAGTGGTTACCTCCAGCGCTGTGCGTACTGCATCGAGACAACCATTGGTTATCACAAGCTCTGAGGCTTGAAAGTGAAATCCTGAGCTCCCAAAGTGCTCACTAAGCGAACGACGTAGCGGTAATTCTCCTTGCACATCAGGATAAAGGCATACCCTCTCCCCCTGACTTCGAGTGGCACGGCGTAAACTTCGCTCCAAACCATAAACAGGCTGCAATTCCGCAGCCAACTGAGTTATTCCGAGTGGTCCAGGCAGCACAGAATAGGAGGACCCACCTGTACTCGGCACTGTTGCCTGACTAGCAAAAGTAGGCAACTCGGGAAGTGTCCCCACGGTTAGAGGCTGTCTCACATAAAAACCAGACTGAGGCCGGGCTTGTACCCATCCTATCTCCTCAAGATAACGATAACAGTTTAGTGCGGTAGTCATGCTGACCTCATTCTGCTGGGCAAGCTGCCGTAATGAGGGAAGCTTTTGCCCCGCCTGCACTCTTCCCATGCGCACATCATCTATTAAACGATCAGCCAGACTCTTATACCGCATGACTACTCCCCTCCGACATCCTCAGCTCGCCCTGAGCAGAGGCCCTTAAGGGGAAGCAAACCAACAAACTGTATACTTTTTTTGGTTCAAATCTGTATCTGTACCTAATCCCAGAATGCACAGAAACTATCCCGATATCAATGGGACTGAAGTTATGCGCTATAAAGACCTGGCATTGGGAATTTTTGTGACGGTAATTTGGGAAATGAACTTTATTGCTATCAAAATGGGCACCACCAATCTCAATCCAATGCTTCTCACCGCCCTGCGCTTTGCTCTTGCGGCAATACCGGCCATTTTCTTTATACCCAGACCTCCCGTAGCCTGGCGATATATCCTTAGCTATAGCCTGGTATTCGGTACGGGTACTGGGGACTAGCCACTTATTCAATTACAGCAGGGCTTTCTCCAGGGATGGCTTCATTGCTTCTTCAGCTCAATGCAGCAATCAGTGTATTGATCGGTTGGCTGATTCTAAAAGAAACCATAAGCACTCCAAAGTTCTTAGGGGCCAGCCTGGCGCTCTTAGGCCTGTGACTAGCCTTGCTTATTGAAGATGGTAGTGTCAGCTTTTTCGGTGTGAACCTGGTGGTAATGGCAGCAACCTGCTGGGGGGTTAGTGGATTGATAATGAAGGCTGCGAACACTAAGCAGGTTTTTGCCTTTATCGTTTGGAGCCTACTATTCGCTCCTTTTCCTTTAATTGCTCTTGCGCTGGCTTTGGAAGGTAAAGAGATTTTATACAGCCTAATTGAAATAGATAAGCGAACTATCTTTTCAATTCTATTCCAGGCTTGGCCTACCACATTACTTGGATATTGGATCTGGAATCGCTTGGTCGTCACTTACCCGCTATCTACCATTGCACCCCTCACCTTACTGGTACCAGTTTTTGGACTTTTTGCGAGCTGGCTATTTTATCAAGAGCCTCTGGGGCCAATTAAAATAGGTTCAGCTTTATTGATTATCTCAGGATTACTGATTGGACTAATCAAGTGGGATAAGAGAAGAAGTGGAAAATCGATGCAACCAAATGCTTCTTAATCACTAAATAACACTGTATTTTGAGCGGATAGGGTCCTCCTATCCGCTCGAAATTCCGAGGTCTAAGGCAAACAAGATGATGTAGAGAAGAAGTATTTCACCTCGTAATCACTACACGCCTCTGTAGCGCAGAAGAAACGATAATTAGTACCAATATCTCCGACAAGTAGATCTTCACCAGTTAGCCTATAGTCCAACTTGGAATCCGCTAAACGTCCGACGATGCCAACTACATCCCCTACTTCACAATTACTGGAAATGTTACCAGCCGCTTTCTGCTCATTAAAACTTTCATAGTCTATGTCTCCCGAGGATGGATCATCATTGTTGAGCCAGTCGGTCGCATAATATCCGGCATTAACTAATGAGTTGGAAAGTTTATGCACCCCTAAAGCATTAATTTCATTCCCATGACGACCATGGAAAGCAAATAGCTGCTGGGTTGAGGTAGAGGAGTAGATCGCACAGGAACCCTGTTGAGAGCCACCAGAAACTGTCTCACCTGTGTTGGAGGTCAGTTTCAAATAATAAACACTGCCGGAACTGTATTTTTCATCGTCCCAGCAAATTTTGACATCATCGAGGTATTCCCCACTGGCGGAATCAAAATTCAGAACAGAGCCCATTGAGCCCCCATCTCCATCGCCATACTCAATGCAAAGTTCATGTTCACTCGCATTTGCATGGCTGACAGCTTGCCGGAATTCATAACAGGCTTTTAAACCATCAATACGGCTTCCAGAACGAATCTGCACTGACTTAAGATTCATTGTGCCACTTCCGAGTAGCTTACGCTTAACAAGGTCGATAGAATCAAATGAATCCCCACCAGTTCCACCAATCTCATCTTTTTTCAGATAGCCAAAATCAGAGTAAGCTTCCTGGCTCGCAAGCCAGAATCCATCAAATACTTTGTAGTAATTCACCCAAACCGAAGTGGTTATCCCCTGAGCATTCCTTTCAGCATAAAGTTCAGATTTCTCAAGGGCATTGTAGGGCATTCCATAGCGATAACCTTTAGCAGCACAAACACTGTAGCCATCAGGCCAGGCACCAGTGGACTCACTGATATGCCAGTTGCGATCATCATCCACACAGGCAAATACACGTTCTGACGAGCAATTGTAATCTCGGATCTCGCCATCATTAGTCAGCCAACTACAGTTGTGTTCGGTACCCGGTGAATCATCTCTCCAAGACCACAAATAGTCTTCTATTTGTGGAGCCTTGGAAGCACCAATAGTTGTTGCATTGGCTTCAACTAAAGCCAACTCAATTAACTGATAACCTGCTTGCGCTTTTTCTTGAACGGTATCACCGTAAATTTTAATATCGTTTTTGCTGTATTCTGTGGTCGCATCCAGTGCGACACTGAAATTCCCGTTTTTATAGTGGGTAGTCGCACTGCTATTGCCATCAGAATCCGCTGTCAATTGGCTGGAGTTTTGTGCCAAGGGTTCATTGGAAGTCAGATTACCAAAAGCATCCATCTCATCCACACCAATCCAGACATTTCTTAAATACTTGCTGGTATGTGACTCATCGTGATAATCGCAAAGATTATCGTCTCCGGTGTGTGGGTACTCTCTGGGGACCTGAGTAAAAAGAATAATATTCCGTCCTGCATCCAGCACGTCTTGCTTTGTCAACGTTTGCACCGGTAATGAGGCGCAATCACCTTCGGAATACCCCCAGTCCGTTGGTTTGAAAACATAGTCCCCTAAGCGGCTCTCTATCTTCTCACCAATTTTGTTTCTGAAATTTTGATGATAGTCGGAGTCGTAGGCTTCAAATTTTATGAACAACACCTCATCCTGATTATCTTCAAGAAAATCGGTGATTTCATCAAAGCCATCCCCCAGAGTTGCTGCGGTACCAGCCATATAAATACACATGGTGGCCTCTTCAAGCCCCATATGGCACATATGTGGAGTAGAGCTAAAAGTGGATGAAGGATAGGTATCGTACTCCACCAAGCGGATGCCACGATGGAATAGTTTTTCCGGAGCATACCATTGGTTAACATCGGTATAGACTCCCTGGTCCCACTGGTAAGAGGCATAGGCGTTGTGTGCGCCGGCCCAAAGCGTTTTAGATAAAGGTGCCCGGGTGTCGATTTGCCCCTGTAAATCCAGTCGCTGTACCTTTGCATCACCGCTATCTATTTCACCAACTGCCATCATCGACACTGAGATTCCCAGTACCAGCAGAGGAATGGAGTTTATTTTTAGCATTATTTATTCCTGAAAGATTACTTGATAGTGGCCGCACCAACTTAAGAGCGTTTCCTCGAACTTATTCAATGAATTAAAAAATTAAAATAAGTACTAACGTTCCAGGAAAGAAATTACCCTAAAACGCTGCGGCATCAATACGCGCTTAACGCTACTTAACTATTTCACAATGCATGCATATTTCCGGGCGAGAAAACCAATGGATAACTTCAATTTCCCTAAGCTATTCACTTCTTATATTTCAAAACTCGCATAACGAGTAAAAAAATACTCGAAACCAACTTACAAAGTTGCTTTTTCATGAGATTTCGTATTTGGCACAAGAGAACCACCAGTAAACGATATCATTCCGGAATGACCATTAAGTTTCAGTTTTACTTCTCTTTCCTGAATAAACTGGCTAATTGACCACGTCACGAGGAGGATTCAGGCACCATTTACAACACACTCGTAGAAAAATGGACAAAGCTATAGGCGCCCAGATTTTTCTTCCTAAGAAGTTGAAGTCTGCAC